>CAUUHK010000020.1:0-10169 GCA_963545005.1 uncultured Eubacteriales bacterium
ATTTTAGCAAATTCCGATGGTTGAAATAAGAAATTTCCAAAATTAAACCAACTTCTAGCACCTGAAAGTGCAGGCATAAATAATACCAACACCAATGATGTTAATGTTAATATGTAATATAAAAAATGAAATCTAGATATTTTTTCATAATTTAAAAACATAAATAATATTAAAAAAGGTATTGATATTATTGACCATGTTATTTGTTTATAAAATTCTTCTAATTCGACATTTTTTGTAGATGAATAAATAGCCACTAAACCTATTACAAATAGTATTAGTGGCATTATTAATATAATCCATTCTATATTTTTTAAAAATTTTTGTTTCATATTAATCCTACTTAAATTATTTTTCTTCTGTCATATTTTCCATTTCCATAATTTTATAGAATTCTTCACCAGATATTTTTTCTTTTTCAATTAAAACTTTAGCTACTTTATGAAGTTTATCAACATTTTCATTTAATATTTCATTACATATATTATATGCATTATCTATTATATTTTTAACTTCTTCATCAATTAATGCAGCAGTTTTTTCACTTAAAACTTTATGTTCTCCTAAATCTCTTCCTAAAAATACCTGTTCTTCATTACTTCCATAAGATATAGTTCCAACATTTACACTCATTCCATATTTCATAACCATATCTCTTGCTATTTGACTTGCTCTTTCAATGTCGTTACTTGCTCCAGTAGAAATATCTCCTAATATAATTCCTTCAGCAACTCTTCCTCCAAGTAACCCTATAATGGATTCTTCCATTGTTTTTTTAGAAATAAATGATTTATCCATACCAGCTTTATACATTGTATATCCACCAGCCATTCCTCTCGGAACAATTGATATTTGATGTACTTTTTCTTGTGTTTCTAAAAAAGCTGATACAACAGCATGACCTGCTTCATGATAAGATACTAATTTTTTCTCTTTTTCATTTATCACTTTTGATTTCTTTTCAGGTCCCATTGTTATTTTAATCATAGCTTCTTCTAATATTTCATTTGTTATAGCGTCTTTACCTGCTCTTGCAGTAAGTAATGCAGCTTCATTTAATAAATTTTCTAAATCTGCTCCTGCAAAACCTGGTGTGTTATGTGCAATAACTTCTAAATTTACATCTTTTGCAAACGTTTTTGTTTTTGAATGTACTCTTAATATTTCTTCTCTTGCTTTTACATCTGGAAGAGAAATTACTATTTGTCTGTCAAATCTACCAGCTCTTAATAAAGCTTTGTCTAATATATCTGGTCTATTTGTTGCAGCCATTACTATAACGCCTTTATTAGTTCCAAATCCATCCATTTCAACTAATAACTGATTTAAAGTTTGTTCTCTTTCATCATGACCGCCACCTAGTCCAGCTCCACGTTGTCTTCCAACAGCATCAATTTCGTCAATAAAAATTATACATGGAGCGCTTTGTTTTGCTTCTTCAAATAAGTCACGCACTCTTGATGCTCCCACACCAACATACATTTCTACAAAATCTGAACCTGAAATTGAGAAAAATGGAACTCCTGCTTCTCCTGCTACAGCTTTTGCTAAAAGAGTTTTTCCAGTTCCTGGTCTACCTACTAAAAGTACTCCTTTTGGTATCCTTGCACCCATTTTAATATATTTATCTGGATTTTTTAAGAAATCTACTATTTCTTCTAATTCTTCTTTTTCTTCTTTTACGCCTGCTACTTTTTCAAAATTAACATCTGTTTTTTCATCAACATCTATTTTTCTTGCTTTTGATTTTCCAAAAGATATACCATTTCCACCTTGTGAAGCATTTTTACTTAATCCACCTATAGTCGATATCCATAAATATATAATTATTATAAATGGTAAAATAGGAAAAATATTTGAAAATATTTTAGAAAGCATTGGTTCTTCAACTTTTTTTACATTTACTTTACCATCATTTATTTCTTTTGATATTTCTTCTATAAATTTATCCATACTAGGAATTTGTACTTTTTTTTCTATTTCTTTTTCCTTATATGAAGCTGTAGAATTATCATATGTTATTTTTATTTCAGTAATTTTATTTTCTTTTATACCTTTTACTAAATTTGTATAATTTACATCTTTATTTATTCTATTTTGTATTCCTTCAATAATTACTACTGATAATATAATTAATATAATCCATATTAATATTGATTTTATTATACTAGTTTTTTTCATATTTGTTCCTTTTCATTTTATATATTTATATATTAATTTTTTTAAATATCTTTTTCCACATAATTTAAGTTTTGTATAATTTTTGAAATATACTTAATTTATTTTTTCTCTAAAATATGTTGGTTTATCTATTCTAAAAAATACATCTCCCTTTTTACCTTTTTCATTTTCAATTATTTTTTTCAAAACGGACATTTTTGTTCGCATATCATTTGTATTTTTTAAATGAACAATTTTTCCTTCATTTTGTAAAATAATTAAAATTTCATCATTAACATGATCAATTGATGTTATCATTGAATCAAAATTTAAATATGCTGCCATTTCATAAATTTTATTTACATCGTCAATTCTATAAAAATATTCTTCTGGTATTCTTTTTTGATTCTCTAAATTTATTTTATCTATTTTAATATTTACTAAATTTTCTGTTTTATCTATTTTTTTTATGACATAACCTAATCTATCTATTATATATATTCCTTTTTCAGTTATAACCTGATATTTTGCTTCTCTTTCTTTTAAATTGATTTCAATTGTATCTGGTAATTTTAAATTTATATCAACTTTTTCGACTGCACCCGTATTTAATATATTTAATTTTGCTTTAATATAATTTTGTAAAAATATATTTTTTTCTAATTTAAATTCACTTTTACTTACAATATCCATTTTACTTAATTTTAAAGTACCTTTTACTTCTATTTTTTTTAAATCAAATTTCTCACTTACTAAAAAGAAAATGACAAAAAAAAGTATTACACATAATATTAAAATATTAAAAAATACTTTTCTTATTTTACTATTTTCAATTTCATCTTTTACATATGTTTTTCTTTTTTTCTTCATACTTTTATTATTCTTTTTCAAAATATTTTGATTCTTGTTCTAAATTATAAAAATCTATTTGTCTTAAAATCTCATATAATATTATATTAACACTATTAGATAAATTTAAACTTCTTAAATTTTGTTTCATAGGTATTCTGATACAATTTTCATAATTTTTTTGTAATAAATTTTCAGGTAAACCTTTTGTTTCTTTACCAAATAAAATAAAAATATCTTTTTCATAATTATTTAATTTATCTTCATCACTAAAATATTTAACATCACTATATATTTTTTTAGATTTTGTACTTGCAAAATACATTTCTTTATTTTTAAATTTTTCTAAAAATTCATCTAAATTTTCATGTATTTGTACATCTAATTTATCCCAATAATCAAGTCCTGCTCTTTTTAATTTAGTATCATCTATATCAAAACCTAAAGGTTTAACTAAATGAAGTTTTGCACCAGTTACAGCGCAAGTTCTTGCAACATTACCAGTATTTGCAGGTATTTCAGGTTCTACCATTACAATATTTATCATTATTCCTCACATTTTATATATTATTAGAATCTAATACAATAGTTACAGGTCCATCATTTAAAATATTTACTTTCATATCTGCACCAAAAATTCCATTTTCCACAATAGCTATATTTTTTTTAAATTCACTAACAATATATTCATATATTTCATTAGACATTTCAGGTATTCCAGCTTCAATAAAAGATGGTCTATTACCTCTTGCCATATTTGCAAGTAATGTAAATTGAGAAATAACAAGTATTTCGCCACTTACATCTTTAATATTTAAATTCATTTTTCCATTATCATCTTCAAAAATTCTAAGGTTAATAGTCTTTTTTACCATTTTATCAGCAATTTCTTTTGTATCATTTTTATGAATACCAACTAAAATATTGAATCCTTTATTAATTTTTCCAACTATTTTTCCATCAACTTCTACAGATGAATTAATAACTTTTTGTATTACAAATTTCATATTATCCTTCCATATAAAGTATAGAATATTTTAATTAATAATTCAATCACATATTTTTATGTAAATATTATAAAAATATCCACAATTTAATTCTTTTTTTTGGATAAAAAATATTTATTATTTATTATTTTTTATCCACATATTTAAATTTTTTCGTGGATATTTATTTTGTTATTCTTCTTTTTATTTATGCACAGTCTTTTAATTGTTTGTGCATTACTTTTTTATTTTTTTAAAATTTATATAATTTACATATATATAATTAATTATATAAATTAATTTCTTTTAACATGTATATATTCTATTATTTATATATAAATTATTCTTTTATTTTATTTTTTATTAATCATTTTATTTTTAAAATTTTAACAATTTGAAATATATTTTTTTTATTTCTATTTTTTATTACAAAATTGATAAAAAATATTTTTTTACTTTCTTTTTATCTTTCTTAATTTCACTGTATTTTAGAAATTTTTATTTTTTTATACGTTTTTAAACATTAATTTTGACAAAAAAAAAGATGAAATAATTTTATTATTTCATCTTTTTTTATTTTGTATTATCATAATTTACTGCATTGCAATTTTTATACTTACTTTATGTGTAGTAGTACCTTCATTTGTTAAATATCCATTTTTTAAACTCCAGCCTTCTGGATAATTTAATTTACTTGGATCTATTTTTGATATTATAATTGTAACTATGCCTCTACCATCTCTTACTAATTCTAATTTATTATTATTTAATATATTAAAATACTCAGCAACAGTATTTGCACTTAAATCACTATTTTTTATTATATTTAGCATTTTGCAATCCTCCCAAATTAAAAATTATTTAATTTTTTATATTAACAAAATTATACTAATACATTTTTATTATTTTATCAAATATTTATTTTTTATACTTTACATTTGCATAAAATACATAAATCCCAAGTGATAATATAATTATTATTGCTCCATAATTTATTATATTTAATTTTATTTTATTTTCTTTAGATATTTCTTTTTGATTATATACTGTTGGTTTCCACAATTTACCTTCAGTTACTTTTTTATTATCTAAATATTCAAAAGCTGCATATATTAGTCTTTGATTTCCAGCAAGTTCTAACAGCCCTTTTCCATCATACATATTTTTATATCCTTCATCACCTAAAATATATCCTACATTACTTATAAACAACATTCTAGATACATTAGTTATTTCTTTATTTTCTTCAGTTACTGTATATTTTTTTTCTGATTCTATCATTACATCATTTTCTTTTTTCTCAAGATTTTCTTCAGTAAATTCTTTTTTTGTTATATCTTCTTCAGTCATTTCATTTTTAAGTATTGCTTTATCTGATGTTTTTGCTAAAACGGTTATTTTCACATTTTTTTTATTTAATTCATCATCACTTAATTTTACTATTGGAATAGCATTTGCAAAAAAAGGTTTTTCACTTGTTTGATAAAGATTTCTTGTTATATCATGATTTTTAAACATATATGGATAAAATCCTCTATTATCTACAATTGTATCTGGATTACCTTCTTTAGTTCTAATATTTTCTGTATATCTATTTACATCTGTTTCTAATATATATTTGCTATCAATATTAAATCCATATTCATTAAATAATGTATTATAGTTTTTAAAAAATTGATTATCTAACATTTTTGAAAAAGATATATAAAAATTACCACCATTTTTACCAAATTCTAAAAGATTTTTTAATTCTTCATCTGTTAAATCCTTTGTTGGAGCAGATATTATTATTTTTGAAAATTCTTTTGGTATATTATTTTTAGCATCTACTTTTTCTAAATTGTATCCTCTTAAATATAGCTTATTATATAGTAAATCAAATTCTTTTAATTCACCATCATGAATATTTTGTAATATTCCTACTTTATTTTTATTTTCATCTTCAGTTATTCTTTTTATTGCCGCTACTATTTTATCTTCAAAAAAATACATAAAACCAGATCTATCATCTTTTTCGTATACTCCTTCAACAGGTATTACAATTATACTCATTCTTTTTTTATCTTTTTCCATTGTATCCATATTTAATATATATATTATTTCATCAGATAAATTCATAGAATTTTCTTTATCTATATATTTTATATTTGGATTTATATCTGTTATTTTTTTTAATATTCCATCTATAACATCTTTACCATTTTTTCCAATATATATTATGTTTATATTATTATGTACTTTAGATAAATTTTCTTTATTTTCTAATTTTAATGAATATATTTTTTCTTTTGAAAAATCTACTTTTCCTAAATTAATTTTATCTCTAAAAACAATCATACAAATTAGTAATATTATAAAAATTAAAGCTAATAACATTTCTAATATTTGATATTTCCCATCTTTATTTTTTAAAAAATTAAACATCTTTATTCTCCTTCATTTTATTAATAATATTTAATATGAAAGTTATTGCACATAAATATATAAATATGAATATTAGTGAATATATAGGTACATTCTCATTAAAAAAATTCATCATTATTCCATTTACTTTATATGTAATATTTTTAACTGCATATATATTAAAAAATATCGTTATTAAAATATTTATTATTAAACTTATAAAAATTGAAAAAGTTTTATCTTTAATTAATTGTATAAACAATTCTGCTGTTATTATATATATTAAACAAGTTGCAATATATCCCATTGTTGTTACAGATAATATTTCTAATTGTATATTTTGTATTTTTAAATTTATATAACTTAACAGAATTATAAAAATATATGGAATTAAAGTTATAATCAAAGTTGAAAATATATTTTCTATAGCTCTAAAAAATCCTGTATAATTATTTTTTTCAAAACATAAAATAATATGTTCACTTTCAAATTTTAATTTATTAAATATATTTTTTTCTTTTAAGTTTTTTATACTTATATCTTTTTTATTTTTATTTTCTGTATTTTTATTTTCATATTCTAATATTAATCTTAATAAAGGTAATATTAAAACATATGTTTGAATTAATGTAGCAATTGATATATCAAAATTAAAAGTAAAAATATTTCTACCATCTTCTAAAGGTACATAATTAAAAGATAATTTATAAAATATATATATAACAATAACTATATATATATATGTAAAAATATTTTTAAAATATTTACATATATTTAAAAATATATTTTTCATTTTTTTCTCCTATTCTCCCAAGCTTTTTATTATCATTCCATTTATTTTAATATTTTGTTTTTTAAACATTTTTTCATGTTCTGTTTCTATATTTTTTTGTATATTTCCTAGTCTATTTTCAAAAATATCTTCATTTTCTAAATTAAATGTATAATCAATAAGTTCATATTTTTTACTTTCATTTTTCCAGATTTTTTTTATTTCATAATGCGTTTTTTTCTTTAAAACTTCAACTTCATTATCTACTATTTTTTCAAATTCTTTTAAATTAATTTTATTTTCTATTTTACTTTCGTTTAAAATATATTCATCAATATATTTTAAATATGTTAATGTAGATAAAAATAATTCATAATCATCTGTTTTAAAAAATATTTCTCCACCATTTTTTAAAATTTTTAAGTATTCAAGTAATTTAACAAAATGTGTTAATCTTCTTTTTTTATGACGTTGTTTTGGACAAGGATTACAAAAATTAATATATATTCTATCTACTTTTAAATTTTCTTCTATTTTAATATCTTGTATACGTATAAAATTATTATCTTGTACATATTTTTCACCTAAAAAAGTATATATTAAATAATCTATATTATTTCTAATTATTAAACAATTATTAATTTCTTGAATATTTTTTTCTTTATATTTTTGTAAAATTTTCCTATTTGATTCTGCAAGCATTGTACCTGCTATTTCAAATCCTATGTACATTGTATTTAAATTTTCTGAAGCTATTTGAGATAAAAATTCACCTTTACCAATACCAAGTTCTATTTCTGTTCTTTCAAAATTATATTTTGTATATTTTTCTTTTAGGATTTTTTTTAAATTCTCTGGGTTATTAATATATATTTTAGAATTTTTAAGTTCTATATCTTCCCATTTTCTTTTTCTTATTCTCATTTATTTTTTTGTTCCAATTCGTTTCTCTTCACCATTTTTTAATCTTTGAATATTTGTTCTATGTGCAAAAAGTATAATTGTTCCTAATATAATTGAATAAATTAAATAATACATATAATTTCCTGATTGTAGGTTATAGTTTTGCATAAAGATCATTAGTACTGGAAATAATATTGCTCCTAATATTGAAGATATAGATACTATTCTTGTAATTAATAACAATACTATTCCAAATACTAATACTATACCTAAGATAAATGGATTAATTGCAAGCATAATCCCTATAGTTGAAGCAACTCCTTTTCCACCTTTAAATCCAAAATATATTGGATACATGTGTCCAATTATTATTCCAAAAGATACTGCCATCATTAATAATGATGTGTCTTCTAATTTTAACATTCTTCCTATTACCATTGTAATTATTACTGGTAAAAATCCTTTTAAGAAATCACAAACAAAAGTCATTAATGCGCTTTTAATTCCTGCAACTCTAAATACATTTGTTGAACCTGCATTTTTACTTCCTTCATCTCTTACATCTTTTCCTGTTGTTTTTTTAGTTATTAATATAGCAAAAGAAATACTACCAATTAAATAACCAATTATACATAAAACTAACATACTTACCATTATTCTTCTTCTCCTTTTTCTTTTAATATTATATTTATTCTTGTTCCACTAAAATCAAAATGATTTCTAATTGTATTTATTATATATCTTTGATATGAATAATGACATATTTTTTTATCATTAACATGAAATTTAAATGTGGGTGGTTGATTTGCAATTTGCAGTGCATAATATATTTTTAATTTCTTACCTTTATCTGATGGTGGACTATGTAATGCCATAGCTTCATTAATTATATCATTTAACACTGGAGTTCTAATTTGTCTTTTTGAATTTTCATATACTTTATTTATTTCTTCAAATAATTTTGTAATTCTAAGCCCTGTTTCTGCAGAAATAAATATAATAGGTGCATAATTTGCATATGATAATTCATTTTTGATTCTTTTGAAAAATTCATTATATACTTTTTCATCTTTTTTAATTAGATCCCATTTATTTACAGCAATAATTATAGCTTTACCTAAATTATGTGCTAATCCTAAAACTTTAGTATCTTGAACTGTTACACCTTGCTCAGCATCTAATACAAATATACATACATCAGATCTTTCTATTGCAAAATTTGTTCTATCTAAACTATATGTTTCTAATTTTTCTTTTAAAATTTTAGATTTTTTTCTTAATCCTGCAGTATCTATAAAAGTGTATTTTCCAAAGCTATTTGTAACATCTGAATCAATAGCATCTCTTGTAGTTCCTGCAACATTTGATACAACTGATCTATTTTCTCCTACTATTTTATTAACTATAGAAGATTTACCAACATTTGGTCTTCCTATTAATGCTACTTTTATTCTTTCTTCAATTTCTTTTTCTTCCTCTTTTTTAGGTAATTTATTTACTATTTCATCTAATAAATCCCCTATACCAATACCATTTGCTACAGATAATCTTAAAGGTTCGCCTAAACCTAAGTTATAAAATTCATATATACCTAAATGATCTTTTTCTAAACTATCACATTTATTTACAGCAAGTATAACTTTCTTTTCACTTTTTTGTAATAATCTAGCTATTTCTTTATCCAATTCTGTTATTCCAGCTTTAATATCTGTTACAAATACTATTACATCAGCCATATTTATAGCTAATCTTGTTTGCTCTTGTACATTTTTTTCTAAATCATTTTCATATATGTCTTCATAACCTGCTGTATCAATTAAATCAAAAATATTATTTTGCCATACAGCTTCTGACATTATTCTATCCCTTGTTACACCAGGTATATCTTCAACTATTGCTATTCTTTTCCCTAATATATAGTTAAATAATTTTGATTTACCAACATTTGGTCTTCCTATTATTGCAACTTTACCTTTCATTTTCTCTCCTTAATTAACTTATTTTATATTAATTTTCTATTATTTACAACATTTGAATAATCTGGTTAATTTGCATTTAAAGTGCAACATTATTCTATAATAAAATATCAAAGACAT
>CAUUHK010000021.1:0-9952 GCA_963545005.1 uncultured Eubacteriales bacterium
AGATATATTAAATAAAATTACTGATTTAGGAAATACTGTCATTGTTATAGAACATAATTTAGATTTAATAAAAGTAGCAGATTATTTAATAGATTTAGGACCTGAAGGAGGCGAAGCTGGTGGAAATATAATTTTTGAAGGAACACCAGAAGAGATAGTAAAATGTAAGCAATCTTACACAGGAAAATTTATAAAAGACAAATTAAAAAAAGAAGATTATGAAAAATAAATAAAAGGTAATATGTAAAATAAGACACCCAAAATAGGTGCCTTATTTTCATATATATATAGTATACATATAATATGTAGATAATAATATAAACATAATATAAAAAAATATTTTTATTCTTTAAAATCATTTAATAAAAATATATAATATATAAATAAGGAGTGAATATGGATGAAATAAAATGCCCAAATTGTGGAACTGTTTTTCAAATATCTGAATCAAATTATGATTCAATAGTAAAACAAATTAAAAATGAAGAATTTAATAAAGAATTGAAAATACGCGAAAGTATATTATTAAAAGAACACGAAAATAAAATTAATAATTTAAAAGTAGAATCAGAATTAAAAATAAAAGAATTAGAATTTCAAATTAATAATATAAAATTAAAAGAAGAATTAAATGTAAAAAATGCTATAACAGATAAAGAAAAAGAAATTTTAGAATTAAAAAATCATATAGATAATAATAATATGGAATATATTTTAAAAGAAAAATCTTTAACAGAAAAATATGAAGAAAAACTTAAAGCTAAAGAAGAACAAATAGCATACTATAAAGATTTTAAAGCTAAACAATCTACAAAAATGATAGGTGAATCTTTAGAACAACATTGTAATATAGAATTTAATAGATTAAGAGGTATATTTGGTAAAAATACATATTTTGAAAAAGATAATGATTCAAAATATGGTTCGAAAGGAGATTTTATATTTAGAGATTATGATGAAAACGGTATTGAAATAGTATCAATAATGTTTGAAATGAAAAATGAAGCAGATGAAACATCTACCAAACATAAAAATGAAGATTTCTTTAAAGAGTTAGATAAGGATAGAAAACAAAAAAATTGTGAATATGCGGTTTTAGTATCACTATTAGAAATAGATAATGAATTATATAATACTGGTATTGTTGATGTATCTCATAAATATCAAAAAATGTATGTTATAAGACCACAATTTTTTATACCATTAATTACTTTAATAAGGAATATATCTTTAAATAGTTTAGAATATAAAAAAATGCTTATTGAAAAAGAAAATCAAAATATAGATATTGCAAACTTTGAAAATAATATATTAGAATTTAAAAATTCTTTTTCAAAAAATTACATAAGAGCATCTGAAAAATTTCAAAAAGCCATTGAAGAAATAGATAAATCGATTATTCATTTAAATAAAATAAAAGAGGCATTAATTAGTAGTGAAAATCAATTAAAAATCGCAAATAATAAAGCTGAAGATTTAAGTATTAAAAAATTAACTAGGAATAATGAAACTATGAAAAAATTATTTAGTAATTTAAATAATGAATAAAAAATAGGTAACATTTTCAATATTCTAATTGAATTTATATATATGTAATAATATAATTATAAATATAATTAGGAGGAAGAATGGCAGCTTCAAATAAAAAACAAAATAGTAAAAAAAATGGAAAAAAAGTTGAAAAAACAGCAAAACAAATTGAATTAGAAAAATTAATGCTTAATGAAAATGAAGTAGATATAGAAGAAACATTAAAAGATATAAAAGATGTTGAAGATATAGAACAAGGTAAAAATATTACAAGAAGCATTAAACAAGAAACGACTGCTCCAAAAGTAAAAAAAGGTATTAATCTTAATACAAAAGCTAAAAAAATTAATTTACAAAATGACTTAAATATGCAAACATTGCAATATAAAAGAATTAATAATTTAGTTATATTAATAATAATTGCTGCATTATCTATATATATGTCATATTTTTTAATAAATGTATATATTAAAAGACATAAACTTAATGAAGAAAGTGTTAATAAAGTAATAGAAACACACAAATTTATAATTAATGAATCTTCAGATAAAGCGGCACTTAATAATTTTAAACGAACTTTTATAAATAAAGAAAAACAAAAATAAGGAATTTTATGAATTTAATTGAGAACTTAAAGGAAAAAGCAAAACAAAATAAAAAAACTATAATGCTTATTGAAACAGATGATGAAAGAATATTAGAAGCTGGAGCATATATACATAAAGAAAATATAGCAAACATCATCTTTTTGAATACAAAAAATATGTTAAATAAAGTAAAAAAGTTACATTTAGATATTTCAAATATTAAAATTATTGAAAATAAAGATGATGAATTAAAGAAGTTTTTAGCAGAAAAATTATATCAATTAAGAAAAAGTAAAGGTATTACTTTTGAAGATGCATATCATTTACTAAATGAAGATATATATTTTGGAATGATGTGTTTACAGGAAAATATATGTGATGGAATTGTAGCTGGGGCAGTTTATTCATCAAAAGATGTTCTAAAACCTGCTTTACAAATAATTAAAACAAAAGAAGATTCAAAATTCGTTTCATCATCTTTTTTTATTGATACTAAAAAAACAAATATAGGTGAAAATGGAATATTGTTAGTATCGGATTGTGCATTAATAGAAAATCCAAGTTCAGATGAATTAGCAGAAATTGCAATACAATCAGCTAAACTATTTGAAAAATTTATCGAAAAAAAACCAAAAGTAGCAATGTTGTCTTATTCCAGTTTTGGATCAGCTATGTCTCCTATGACAGAAAAAGTAACAAAAGCTGTACAAAAGGCAAATGAAATATCTAATTATATTATTGATGGAGAAATGCAATTAGATGTTGCATTAAGAAAAGAAGTTGCTAAATATAAAGCTAAAAATTCTAAAATAAAAGGTGATGCCAATATATTAGTATTCCCTGATTTAAACTCAGGGAATATAGGATATAAATTAATACAAATTATGTCAGATGGTTTAGTTTATGGACCAATTTTACAAGGTATTAATAAACCGATAAATGATATATCTCGTGGAGCTAGTATCGAAGATATTATAGGTACAATTATATTTACGGCAATTGAAGCTCAAAATATTGAAAAAAATATTTTATAAAATCAAAATATGTGATAGAATAGTGTTAATGAAAATAAGGAGGAAAAATGAAAATATTAGTTTTAAATTGCGGATCATCTTCGATTAAATTTCAAATAATTGATATGGAAAGTAAAAATGTAATTATTAAAGGTGTGTTTGAAAGAGTAGGTACACCACAATCATTTGTAACATTAAAATGGGATGATAAGAAAAAAATAGTAGAAGCACCCGTTAAAAATCATAATGAAGGTATAGCTGTTATATTAAAAGAAATAATTAACCCAGAAATAGGAAAAATACAATCATTAGATGAAATTGATGCAATAGGACATAGAGTAGTGCATGCAGGTGAAGCATATTCAGATTCAGTATTAATTACAGAAGATGTAAAAAAGAAAATAATTGAATCAAATGAACTTGCACCATTACATAACCCTGCAAACTTAGAAGGAATAAATGCATGTGAGATAAATTTACCGGGTAAACCAAATGTAGCAGTATTTGATACAGCATTTCATCAAACAATGCCAGAAGTAGCATATATATATAATATACCTTACGAATATTATGAAAATAATAGAGTAAGAAAATATGGATTTCATGGAACATCACATAAATATATCACAAAAAGAACAGCAGAATTAGTAGGAAAAAAACCTGAAGATATAAATATAATTTCTTGCCATATCGGACAGGGTGCTAGTATAGCTGCAGTAAAAGCTGGAAAATGCATTGATACAACAATGGGATTAACACCACTTGCCGGTGTTCCAATGGGAACAAGATCAGGAGATATTGATCCATCAATATTGTTATATTTAGGGAAAAAATATAACATGAGTTTTGATGATTTAGATACAATGCTTAATAAAAAATCAGGAGCTTTAGGAGTATCTGGTGTTTCAGCAGATTTTAGAGATATTGAAGATGCTGCAAATAATGGAAATAAAAGAGCAATACTTGCATTAGAATCAAATGCATATAATATTGCTAAAGTAATAGCATCATATATAGCTGTTTTAGATGGTGTAGACGTTATATCTTTTACAGCAGGTGTTGGTGAAAACGGACCAGAAACTAGAGAAATGATTTGTAATTATTTAACATGGTTTGGAATTGAACTTGATACTGAAAAAAATAAGGTGAGAGGTAAAGAGGCTAAAATATCTAAAGATTCTTCAAGAGCTGAAATTTGGGTAGTGCCTACAAATGAAGAGTTAATGATAGCATTAGATACTCAAAAAATATTAAGTGATTAATTTTAATAAAGACATAGAATTTAAATATGATTTTGAAAAAGAATTTGAATATTTAAAAAATTCAAATATGAATGGTTGGACTAGATTGAATGAAAATATACAAAAAATACAAGAAATAAAATTTAATTCTGAATATTTAGTAGTAATTGGTGTAGGTGGTTCATATTTAGGAGCTAAAGCAGTTATTGATGCTTTGACTCCTCTATATGATAATAAAGTTATTTTTATTGGTAATTCATTAAGTTCAAAAGATTTAAAAGATACAGTAGAATTTTTAAAAGATAAAGATTTTGCAATAAATGTTATTTCAAAATCTGGAACAACACTTGAAACAGCTATTGCTTTCAGAATTATAAAAAATCTATTAAAAGAAAAATATGATAATTATTTAGAAAGAATAATTATTACAACAGATAAAGAAAAAGGATTGTTAAAAAAATATAGTGATAAATATAATATACAAACTTTTATTTTACCTGAAGATATTGGTGGAAGATATTCAGTACTTTCTGTAGTAGGTTTAATTCCAATACATTTTGCAAAAATAGATATTAAGAAAATAATAGATGGTGCAAAAAAAGCGAAAGAAAATACTATTCATGCAGAAAAATATGCATATATAAGAAACTATTTATATACAAATGGCAAAAAAGTAGAACTATTTATTAGTTATGAACCTAGATTAAGATTTTTCTTAGAATGGTTAAAACAACTTTATGCAGAATCAGAAGGTAAAGAAAATAAAGGAATATTTCTGGCAAGTGCAATATTTACATCAGATTTACATTCAATCGGGCAATTTTTACAAGAAGGAGATAATAACTATATTTTTGAAACCATTATAAATATAAATAATGATGAAAAATTATATATACAAGAAGAAGAAAATTTTGATGGATTGAATTATTTAACTAATTTAAGTATAAGTGAAATAAATAAAAGAGCAATGCTTGGAACAATGCAAGCACATGATAATTTACCAATTATATCAATTAATATAGAAAAATTAGACGAATTTAATATAGGATATTTAATATATTTCTTTGAAATTGCTTGTGTACTTTCATCAAGAATGTTAAATGTAAATCCATTTGATCAACCGGGCGTTGAGTTATATAAAAAAAATATGTATAAATTATTAGAAACAAAAGAAAAGAATTAATATGGAAATTAAATTAAGTAAAAATATAAATAATCATTCTATATATAAAATTAAAAGAAGTATTAGAAAAAAAATTTTAATAACACAAAAATTAAAACTTTCTTCTATTACTTTATTCTTGTTTAAAAAAAGCAAAGAAATTATACGTAATAAATGTATAACTAAAAATTATATAGTAGAAGAAAAAAAGACTAAAATTACTAAAGAAGAAGGATGTAACATGAATAAAAATATAAAAAAAGTAGCGATTTTAACAGGAGGAGGAGACGCTCCTGGATTAAATGCAGTAATACGTGCAATTGTTAAAATGGGTGAAAAGCATAATGTAGAAGTATATGGTTATCTAGATGGTTTTAAGGGTGTATTTGAAAATAACTATATACGATTAGATTCAAATGATAATGCAAAAGGTTTATTATCAATAGGTGGTACCATTTTAGGAACAAATAATAATTTAAATTTATTTAGATATCCATTAAAAAAAGAAGATGGTACTATAGAATATACCGATATGACTGATTATTGTGTTGAAAATATAAAAAAAGATGGTTTTGATGTTATTTTCACATTAGGTGGAGATGGTACATTAAAAATAACTAGAGATTTTTCAACTAAAGGAGTAAACTTTATAGCAATTCCAAAAACTATAGATAATGATGTTTGTCATACTGATCAAACTTTTGGTTTTGATACAGCAGTATCTATTGCTACAGATGCATTAGATAAATTAAAAACAACAGCATTTTCACACCATAGAATAATGGTATTAGAAGTCATGGGAAGATATAGTGGTTGGATAGCACTTCATTCTGGGATTGCAGGTGCTGCAGATGCTATTTTAATACCAGAAATACCATTTGAAATAGAAAAAGTTGCTCAAAAGATATTAAATAAAAAAGAAAAAGGTAAAAATTTTGCAATAGTAGTAGTAGCTGAAGGTGCAACATTTAAAGGCGAAGATTTAGTTATTAAAACTAAAGGTAATGAGGATAATGGCGTAGATAACGTTAAATTAGGTGGTATTGGCAATGAAGTTGCTAGACGATTAGAAGAAGCTACTGATATGCAAGCAAGAAGTACTACATTAGGGTATTTACAAAGAGGTGGTGAACCTAGTTCATTTGATAGAATATTTTGTACTGAATATGGATGTAAAGCTATGAGTTTAGCATTAGATGGAATATTAAATGTCTTAGTTACATATAAGAATGGAAATATGACATATATTTCATTGGAAGATGCTGTTGGCAAAAATAAATCTTTAGGTGCTATGTCAGGACATACAACTGAATCAAATATACGTAAAGTTGAAAAAGATAATAATTTACTAAAATGTGCTAAAGAATTAGGTATTTCCTTTGGAGATTAAGCAATTTGCGTTTAGAAATATTTTATAATATAATTTATATTAATGTAATAATAAAAAGAAGGATAGGTAAAAATGGAAGTTAAAAAAATAAAAAATGATGCAAAAGAAAATAAATTTATAGAAAATTATGAATGCAAAATTTCTGTAGAAGAAATGAATGCAGAAGTAAAAAATGTATATAAAGAAAATAAACAATATTTTAATATACCAGGATTTAGAAAAGGTAAAGTACCTTTTGATATGGTAGTAAAATTTTACGGTGTAGAATCATTTTTAAATGATGCATTTAAAAACATAGTAAATGATAATTTAGTAGATGTATTAGAAGAAAAAGTTGGAAAAGATAATTTCATGGAAATATTATCTATAGATAATAAAGAAGAAATCACTCCAGATACAGAAGTAATATTTAATACAAAAATAGCCGTTAGAGCAGATTTTGATGTAGAAGGATATGACAAAATTAAAGTAAAAGAAAAAGATTTAGATAAAGAATTAGGTAAAATAGATGAATTAGTGGATAACAAAATTAATCAAGAATTAGAACAAAATTCTAGAGAAATTACTGTGGAAGATGCAAAATATAAAGCTAAAAAGGGAGATGCTGTTGAATTATCTTTTAAAGGTAGTATAAAAGATGAAAAAGGCGAAGATTTCTATTTTCCAGGAGGAACAGCAGAATCACATAAATTACATTTAGGATCAAAAACTTTTATAGATAATTTTGAAGAACAATTAGTTGGATTAAAAATCGGTGAAGAAAAAGAAGTATTAGTAAAATTCCCTGAAGATTATCCAGAAGAAACTTTAAAAGGAAAAGATGCAAAATTTGAATGTAAAATATTAAATATATATATACATGAATTACCTAAATTAGATGATGACTTTGCAAAAGATTTAGGATACGAAAACTTAGATAAATATAAAGAAGAAGTAAAAAAAGAAATAGAAGAAAAATATAATGTTGCTAAAAATAATTATTTAACAAAATTAGTAATAGATGAAGTTAAAAAAATAAATAAAATTGAATTACCAGAAGAATTAATCACTATAAATGCAGCAAGACAATATGAAGCATTTAGAAACCAATATTTATCTCAAGGTTTTGATATTGAAGCTATTTATCCAGAAGTAGATTCATTAAAAAATGAAATGAAAAGAAATGTTGAAACAAGTTTATATACAACTTTAATAATAGATGCAATAGCTAAAAAAGAAAAAATTAAAGCAAATAAAAAAGAAATAAATGAAGTAATCAAAAATTATTTAAGCTCATTTAAAGATTTTACTGAAGAAGATTTAGAAAAATATCCAGAAGTAAAAGAAAGCTTAAAACAAGAAGCAAATAGAAATGCTACAATAACTTATATTATTTCAAAAATTATAATTGAAAAATAATACTTATGAGGTGAATAAATGAAAGAATTAAATAATACTTTAGTACCTAATGTTGTTGAACAAACAAGTAAAGGTGAAAGAGCTTATGATATATATTCAAGATTATTAAAAGACAGAATAATATTCTTATCTGATGAAGTTAATCATGCAACTTCAAGCATAGTAATTGCACAATTACTATTTCTAGAATCAGAAGATCCAGAAAAAGAAATATTTTTATATATAAATAGTCCTGGTGGATCTATTGTTGATGGAATGGCTATAGTAGACACAATAAATTATATAAAAGCACCAGTTTCAACTATATGTTTAGGATTAGCAGCAAGTATGGGAGCAGTTTTATTAGCTGCAGGAGAAAAAGGAAAGAGATATGCTACACCTAATTCAGAAATAATGATACATCAACCATTAATTGGAGGAGGAGGACTATCTGGTCAAGCATCAGAAATTCAAATCCATTCTGATCATTTAATAAAAACACGTCAAAAATTAAATAAATTTTTAGCAGAAAAAACAGGACAAACTCTAGAGAAAATCAATAATGATACAGATAGAGATAAATATTTGACAGCAGAAGAAGCAAAAGAATATGGTTTAATAGACGAAATACTGGATAAAAGAAATTAGGATAGGATTTATATATGAAAAAAACAGATTATAATATACCAAAATGTTCATTCTGTGGTAAACCAGCTAATATTGCTAAAAAATTAGTCGAAGGAATCGATGGTACGTATATTTGTGATGAATGTATAGTTGTTTGTCATGATATGTTAGTAAGTGAACAGGCATCTGAACATGATGAAAAAAATAATATAATTCTTGAAGATATTAATTATTTAAAACCTACTGAAATAAAACAAGTTTTAGATGATTATGTTATAGGACAAGAAGAAGCTAAAAAAACTCTTTCTGTTGCAGTATATAACCATTATAAAAGAATTATAAATTCAACTGATGATGAAAATTCTTTAGAAATCCAAAAATCAAATGTATTACTTTTAGGACCAACGGGTTCTGGTAAAACATTATTAGCTCAAACCTTAGCAAAAACATTACATGTACCTTTTGCAATAGCAGATGCTACAACATTAACAGAAGCAGGATATGTTGGAGATGATGTTGAAAATATATTAGTACGTTTATTACAATCAGCAGATTATGATGTAGCAAGAGCTGAAAAAGGTATAATATATATTGATGAAATAGATAAAATAGCTAGAAAATCTGAACATCAATCTATAACTCGTGATGTATCTGGTGAAGGTGTGCAACAAGCTTTACTTAAGATTATTGAAGGTACAAAAGCAGGAGTTCCTCCACAAGGTGGCAGAAAACATCCAGCACAAGAATTAATATATATTGATACAAGTAATATATTATTTATATGTGGTGGAGCTTTTGATGGCTTAGCAGATATTATTAATAAAAGGATTGGAGATAAATCTATAGGATTTACTGCAAATATAAAATCAAAAAAAGAGATTAATAGTAATGAAACTTTAGAAAAAATAGAAGCAGCAGATTTAGTTAGTTTTGGATTAATACCTGAATTTGTTGGTAGATTACCAATAATTACCACACTAGAAGAATTGGATAGAGTAGCATTAAAAGAAATATTGTTAAAACCA
>CAUUHK010000022.1:0-9806 GCA_963545005.1 uncultured Eubacteriales bacterium
GCGGAAAGATTTAGTGAAAATAAAAAAAATAGTAATAAAGGTAGTATTACTTTTGTAACAGAATATTATGCAAAAACTGAAATAGCATTTATTGTATGTAAAGAAAATTTTTATCCAGTACCAAAAGTTGATTCAGCAATACTTAAAATGCAAATAAGAAAAGATGATGAAATAAAAAAAATGTGGGGAAAAGATATTTCTAAAGATGTATTATTTAATATTTTACATACAGCATTTTTACAAAAAAGAAAAACTTTTTTAAATTCAATTTCTTCAACAAATGAGTATTCAAAAACAGAATTTGAAGAAATACTTAAAAAATTAAATATAGATGTAAATATTAGACCTGAAAAATTAACTTTGGAAGAATATATAAAAATAACAAAAATGCATTTAAAAGAATAAATATATTTCATAAATTTAAAAAAATATAATTTTACCTTGAAAAATTAGAAAGACTTCATATATATTTATATATATAAAGTATGAAAGGAAAAAATCATGATACATATTGATGCAAACAAAGAAGATATAGCAGAATTAGTGTTAATGCCAGGAGATCCTTTAAGAGCAAAATTTATTGCTGAAAACTTTTTAGATAATTTTAAACAAATAAATTATGTAAGAAATATGTTTGGATATACTGGAGAATATAAAGGAAAGAAAATAACGGTAATTGGTTCAGGAATGGGTATGCCTAGTATGGGTATATATGCATATGAATTATTTACAGGATATGATGTTAAAACAATTATAAGGATTGGTTCTTGTGGAAGTATAAACGAAGATTTAAAGTTAAGAGAAGTAGTGCTTGTTAATTCAACATATAATGAAGGAAATTTTGCACTTAATTTTAATAGTAGTAATAGTCATATAGCTTATCCAGATAGTAATGTAAATAATTTAATAGAAGATATATATAATAAAAAATATAAAGATATATTCAAATTAAAAAAAGAAAACATTACGACAACAGAATGTTTTGATGTATATATGCAAACTAAAGAACAGTTTTGGAATAGATTACCTAAAGATTTAAATATAAAAGCATGTGAGATGGAGGCTTTTGCTTTATTTGAAATTGCTAAAACATTAAATAAAAAAGCAGCATGTTTATTAACAGTTGTTGATGGTTCATATACAACTGAAAAATTAACACCGGAAGAAAGAGAAAAAGATTTAAATAATATGATAATTTTAGCGTTAGACACTATTATTAAGATTTAAAAAGGAGTAATTATGTATTATAAAAAGAAAAATGTAAATAAAGTACTAATAGTAATTGTCGCTATAGTGTCTGTATTTTTATTAGCAATTATTGGTATTGTTATAAGTCTATCTTTAAAAACAAAACCAGCTGAAGGAGTAAAGATAACAGGTAAAAATTTAGACTTAATTGAACCTACTATAAAAATATCTAAAGATATTAAAGATGGAGATAAAGATTTAGATAAAGTTACATTAAATATTGAAGCAAAAACAGAAGATGCACAAGGCATAGAATATATTGAAGATGATACAAGAAAAAAAGAATATTCAGATAAAATGACAGTAACTATTACAAAAAACGGAATATATACATTTACAGTTAAAGGAAAAAATGGAAAAATAAAAAAAGGTAAAATAGAAGTCAAAGAAATTAGAGTTGCTACAAGTGATAAACCATATATTCCAGAAGGATTTAAACATGTTGAAGGAACGGAAGTTGCAACAGGTTATACAATTGAAGATAAAAATAAAAATCAATTTGTATGGATTCCTGTACCAAGTGGTGATTTAAGTTCAGAAATGAATGTTACAAATGAATTTAGAGATATTGAAGATGGAGTATTTAATAATAGTGTTTTAGTTAATAAAGGATTCTATATTAGTAAATATGAAGCTTCAAATAATGCCAATGTAGCAGCTAGTCTAAAAGGAAAGAAACCATGGACAGATGTGAGTTTTGAAGAAGCAAGAAAACTTGCTAAAGATATGGCTAAAACGAACGAATATAAAGATATGGATACATCTCTTCCAACATCAAAAGCGTGGGTAACTACACTGGAATGGTTAGATAAAACTCAAAGAGGTTATTCACAAAGTAGAGAATATGGAAATTATGCAAGTAATATTTTACCAACAGGTGAAAAATCTTCAGATGAAATTAATGGTATCTGTGATTTAGCTGGAAATGTTAGAGAATGGACCCTAGAAAAATATGATAATAAGAATGTAGAAAAAGCAGAAGAAATTACAGAAAAAATGGTTTTAAGAGGTGGAGCTGCTGGGAATACAAATACTACACCAGAATCTAAAACAGTTGCAGATATTGATTCAACAGGAAGCTATTGGGGCTTTAGAGTAATATTATATAAAAGTATAAATTCAGAACAAGAATAGTAAAAAGTAATAATAAAAAATACAAGTTTAAAAAATTTTCAAACTTGTATTTTTTGAATTTTATAAAATATTAATTTTATTATACATTCTAGGCCAACTAGAAAGCTGTACTTCAGCTATATGCTTTGTTTGTAAAAATAGCATTAATAACCTAGACATACCTATACCACCACCTAGAGTTTGTAAATAAGTATTATGAAATATTTCTTTATAATAAGGTTCATTAATTTTATGAATTAATTGACATTTATCTAATTGGTAAGCTAAAGCTTTTTTATCTACCCTGATACCAAGAGATGCTATTTCTATAGCACATTTTAATTTTTTATGGTAAAATTTTAATTTTTTATGGTAAATTAAAATATCTCCATTAAGAGACCAATCATCATAATCAGGGCTACGTAAACCATGAATTAGACCCGATTTTAATTTATCGCCAATTTGCAAAATGCAAACAGCTTTTTTGTTTAGCGTTATTAATTCTTCACGAATTAAAGGGGAATCATTTGGGAAGATATTTTCTAATTCCTGTGAGGTTATAAAAAATATATCATCAGGTAAGTGAAAATCATCAAACAAACTTTTTTCAAATAATACAGATTTCGTTTTTACAATTACTGAATATATTTGCTTAACTATTTTCTTAAAAAAATCAATATTACGGTCTTTTTTTTGAATTACCATTTCAAAATCCCATTGGTCAACAAGTATTGAATGTAATAAATCAACATTTTCATCTTTTCTAATTGCTTTCATATTTGTAATAATTCCTGAATAGACAGGAAATTGCCACTTTGTTAGATTATGTCTTTTCCATTTAGCTAATGATTGCACTATTTCAAAATTTTCACAATTGCTGTCAAAACTAACTGGTACTTCGCTACCTGTTAAATAATCTTGTAAATTATCTTCTTTTTTTAAAAATAAAGGTGCTTGTACCTTTATTAAATTCAAAGTGTTGGATAGTTTTATTTCGAACAAATTAATAATTTGCTCTATTAATATAAGCTTACTGATATAATCCATAAATTTACTCCTTTTTTAAAAACATTAAAAAATTAAATTATCTAATATGTAAATTATATCATAATTATTGCTTATGACAAATAATAAAAGTATAAAAAATATATAAATTTATGTAATTTACATTGACACTTAATTTAGATATAATTTATATATAAATATTAAAGGAGAAAAGTTTGGAAAATAATATATACATTAATGAGAATAAATTAGAAACTTTATCTGGAGTAGGAGAACAAAGAGCTAAATATTTGAAAAAAATAGGATTAGTAAATTATGGGAATATGATTGAATACTATCCTAGAGACTATGAAGATAGAACAAAGATTTCTAATATTTCTGAATTAAAAGATGGTGAAACTGCTGTAATAATTGCTGAAGCTATGTCAGATGTGGTTAATCAATATATTAGAAGAAATTTAATAATTGAAAAAGTTATGGTAAGAGATGAAACAGGTATATGTAATATTTCATGGTTTAATCAGAAATATATTTCAAATATGATTAAAAGAGGAAATAGATATGTTTTTTACGGTAAAGCAAAGGTCAATTACGGTAAAGTATCTATGGAAGCACCAGAAGTAGAAAATATTACTAATATAAAAAATGCTGGTGCAATAGTACCAATATATCCACTTACATTTGGTATAACACAAAATATTTTAAGAAATATTGCAAGACAAGTATTTACTAAGATTAAAAATATTGAAGAAACTTTTCCATAGTGGTTTTTAATGCAAGAAAAATTAATGTCAAAATATCAAGCGACTATTAACATGCATTTCCCAAAAAACATAGATGTATTGAAAGATGCTAAATATAGGTTAGCTTTTGAAGAATTGTTTTTTATGCAATTAGCTTTGCTATATTTAAAAAAATATAACAAAAAAGAAAAAGGTAGTAAATTAGATAAAAATATATGTATGAGTGAATTATTAGATAAATTACCATTTAATTTAACTGCCGCTCAACTTAAAGTATTAGATGAAATAGATAATGATTTAGAATCAGATATAGCTATGGATAGATTACTTCAAGGTGATGTGGGCAGTGGTAAAACTATTATATCAATACTTGCTTGTTTTAAAACAGTAAAATCTGGATATCAAGCAGCAGTAATGGTTCCTACTGCTATTCTTGCAATACAACATTTAGAATCTTTTAGAAATATTTTAAAAGAATATAATTTTAATATTGAAATATTAAAAAGTGGGATGAAGAAAAAAGAAAAAACAGAAATATTAGAAAATCTAAAACAAGGTAAAATAGATATTTTAATCGGTACGCACGCTTTAATTGAAGAAAATGTAGAATTTAAAAATCTAGGTCTTGTTGTAACAGATGAGCAACATCGTTTTGGTGTAAGACAAAGAGAAAAAATTATGGCAAAAGGTAATAATCCAAATATTTTGGTTATGTCCGCAACTCCAATTCCTAGAACATTAGCATTAATACTTTATGGTGATCTAGACATTTCAATTATTAACGAATTACCTAGAGGTAGAAAAGAAATAAAAACTGCTAGTTTAACATACAAAGAAGAACCTATGTTAGATAAATTTTTATCTCAACAAATAGAAGAAGGAAGACAAGGATATATAGTTTGTCCATTAGTTGAAGAAAATGATGAATTAGATTTAAAATCTGCAGAAGAAAGATATAAAGAATATCAAGTAAAATTTCCAAAATATAATATTGGATTAATTCATGGCAAAATGAAAGAAAAAGATAAAGATGAAGTAATGCAAGATTTTATTAACAAAAAAATAGATATATTAGTTGCTACAACAGTTGTCGAAGTAGGAGTTGATGTACCAAACGCTAATATAATTATTATTGAAAATGCAGAACGATTTGGCCTTTCTCAATTACATCAATTAAGAGGAAGAGTTGGTAGAGGAATTTATCAATCATATTGTTTTTTAAAGAAAGATAAATCTAGTAAAACAATTAATGAAAGATTAAAAATAATGTGTGAAACAACAGATGGTTTTAAAATTTCAGAAAAAGATTTAGAATTAAGAGGTGCAGGTGATTTTTTTGGAACCAAACAACATGGTATTCCAGATTTTAAGATAGCAAATTTATTTGAAGATATAGATATTTTAAAAAAAGCTCAATTACTTGCAAACAGTATTATAAATGATGATGAATATTTATTAAAAGAAAATAATATATTATTTAAAAATAAAATAGATAATATGATCAATAATGTATTATAGAAAGAAAAATATGTTTAGCAAAAATATAAAAATAACAGAATATATATATCAATTTAAGGATATAAGTATTAAAGTACAACCAAAAGAAATAAAAAATATATATTTAAAAATTACAAATATTCCAGAAATATGTTTATCTATACCTAAAAGAGAATATGTTAAAGAAAATAATGTTTCTAAAAAAGTACATATTTTTTTAGAAGATAAATATGAATGGATAAAACTAAGTTATATAAAAATGCTTAATAAAATAAAAAATAATATTAAGTTAGATAATTATTATTTAGATAATAAAGAAGAATTATCAGATACTATTAAAATATTAGGTACAAAGTATAAAATAATATATAATATAAATATTAATAAAAAGAAAATAACATATAAAGATTTAATTAATTTTACTTTAAAAGAAATATATATTTATGATGATTATGATAAAATAAAACAATTAAATATATTAAAAAAGCGATTCAAAATAGAATTTTTAAAATATATAACACCATTAATAAAAAAATGGGAAATTATAACACAAAAAGAATTTGTGACTATAAAAATAAATAATCCAAAAGGCAATTGGGGAAGTTGCAATAAAGCAAAACAATTATTAAATTTAAATATAGATTTAATATATAAAGATTTAGCATATATTGAATATGTAATAGTTCATGAATTTTGTCATTTATTTGAAGCAAATCATAGCAATAGATTTTATGAATATATGGATAAATTTATGCCAGATTGGAAAAAAAGGAAAAAAAATTTAAATAATTAAAAGGGGGAGATGTGAGAGAACTAAATGCTTATGAAAGAAAAGAAGAAGAAAGAAGAAAAGTAATAGAAAAAAATATTGAGATGTTTTTTATATTTTTTGTTATTTTAATATTATCTGTAATTGTTGTTGAAATAATGAATAATAAAATGAAAATAAAAGTTAATAAAGATAATATGAAATACTACACAGCTAAAGTTATTTCAGTAAAAGAAAAAAGTACAAAAAAAGCAAATGATACAAATATTATTATTGAAGAACCTAATGTATTTACAGCAAGAATAACTTCTAAAGAGAAATATAATGAAATAGTGACAGCTGAACAACATATTGAAAAAACATTGAAACAACAAATACGAGACGTAAAAAAAGGAGATAAAGTAATATTAGTTGCATCTTCATATCAAAGTTTAAAAAATACTGACAATAGTGAAAATACAGAAAATAAAACAAATAATGAAGAAACTGTACAATTTTATTTTGCTGAATATGATAAAACATTAAAAACAAGTATATTAATTTTTATTTTTGGTGGATTAATACTATTTATAGGTAAATGGAAAGGTGTTGGTACTATTTTTGGAATAGTGCTTGCAGGATATGCAATAGTAAGAGCATATATACCATCAATATTATTCGGTGTAAATATATATTTGTCAACAATTATATTATTAATTTATGTAATTATATCTTCATTACTTTTAATCAATGGATTTGAAAAGAAAACTTTAAGTGCAATCATTGGTAATATAGTTGGTGTAGTAACATGTGGAATATTAACATTCTGTATGAATAAAATATTTTTAATTTCTGGTATAGTTGATGATCAGTCAGTATATCTATTAACAACATCAGATGTAAGTATAAATTTAGTTGCTGTTGTATGGGCTGGAATTTTAATAGGTTCATTAGGTGCAGTTATGGACGTTGCAATGAGTATTTCTTCTACAATTAGAGAAATATCTTTAAATGCTAAAGATAAGAATTTTAATACTTTATTCTCATCAGGAATGGCTGTTGGTAAAGATATTATAGGTACAATGACAAATACATTAATTTTAGCATATGTTGGTGGTTCATTATCTACAACAATATTACTTGCAAAAAATACTAAAAATTTTATGTATTTAATAAATATGGAATTTTTTATAGTAGAGATATTACAAGCAATATTAGGAACTATAGGAATATTAATTACAGTACCAATTACAGCATTTGTAGCAAGTGTATTTGAAATGTTAGAAAGTGAGAATGTAAGAAAATATAATGGATAATGAAATTTTTAAAATAGAGTCAAAATTTAAACCGACAGGAGATCAACCTAACGCAATAGATAATTTAGTACAAGGAATAAATGATGGTAAAAAGTTTCAAACTTTATTAGGTGTCACAGGTTCTGGAAAAACTTTTACAATAGCAAATGTTATAAATAGAGTTAAAAAACCAACATTAGTGTTAGCTCATAATAAAACATTAGCAGGACAATTATATAGTGAGTTTAAAGAATTTTTTCCGAATGCAAGAGTAGAATATTTTGTTTCATATTATGATTACTATCAGCCTGAAGCATATATTAAAACATCGGATACATATATTGAAAAAGATGCTAGTATAAATGATGAAATTGAAAAATTACGACATTCAGCTACAGCTTCACTTTTTGAAAGTAAAGAAGTAATAATAGTGGCATCAGTTTCTTGTATATATGGTTTAGGAGATCCTATAGATTATGAAAATATGGCTATTTCTTTAAGAGAAGGGTTAAATATTGATAGAGAAAAGGTGATGAGAAAATTAGTAAATATGCAATATTCTCGAAATGAAATAGATTTTAAAAGAGGTAATTTCAGAGCAAGAGGAGATATATTAGAAATATATCCTTCTAATGAACAAGAAACATCTATAAGAGTTGAATTTTTTGGAGATACAATTGAAAGAATATTAGAAATAAATCCTTTAACAGGAAAAGCACTTGCTAAAAGACATCATATTACTATATTTCCAAATTCGCATTATGTCACAACACAAGATAAGATTGAAAAAGCTATTGAAAATATAAAAATTGAATTAGAAGAAAGAATACAGTTTTTTAAAAATAATAATAAATTTATAGAAGAACAAAGAATTAGAGAAAGAACAAATTTAGATTTAGAAATGCTAAGAGAAACGGGTTTTTGCCAAGGAATAGAAAATTATTCAAGACATATTTCAGGTAGAGAGCCAGGTTCAATGCCATATACTTTATTTGATTATTTTGATAAAGATTTTTTACTTGTAATAGATGAATCACATGCAACAATACCGCAAGTTAGAGCTATGTATAATGGAGATAGAGCAAGAAAAGAATCACTAGTTGAATATGGGTTTAGATTACCTTCCGCTTTTGATAACAGACCATTAAAATTTACTGAATTTGAAAATAAAATATGTCAATGTATATTTACCACAGCAACACCAGGAGAATATGAAAAAGAACATACTGAAAATGTTGTGGAACAGATAATTAGACCTACAGGATTATTAGATCCAAAAGTTATAGTAAAAAGTGCAGAAAATCAGATTGATGATTTAATAATAGAAATTAATAAAATAGTTGAAAAAGAGGAAAGAGTACTTGTTACAACACTCACAAAAAAACAAGCAGAAGATTTAACTGAATATTTAACTTCAATAAATGTAAAAGCAAAATATATGCATTCAGGTACTAAAGCATTAGAGAGAATTGAAATAATTCGTGATTTAAGAATTAAAAAATTCGATGTATTAGTTGGAATAAATTTATTGCGTGAAGGCTTAGATATACCAGAAGTATCGTTAGTTGCAATATTAGATGCAGATAAAGAAGGCTTTTTACGTTCTGAAAGATCACTTATACAAACAATAGGAAGAGCAGCAAGAAATTCAGAAGGAAAAGTAATCATGTATGCAGATAACTTAACTGATTCAATGGAAAAAGCAATAAAAGAAACAAATAGAAGAAGAAAAATTCAATCAGAATATAATAAAGTGCACAATATTATTCCAAAAACTATTAAAAAAGATATAAGGGATATAATTAAAATAAGTTCAGTATATGAAGACAAATCAAAATATAAATTAGATGAAAACAATATTAATGAACTAATAGAAAAATTAACTAAAGAAATGATAGAAGCTGCAGACAATTTAAATTTTGAATTAGCGGCAAATATTAGAGATAAAATTAATGATTTACAAGAAATATTAAATGAAACAGATTAAAGGAAAATATGGAAGAAAATAATATATTAGAATCTTTAGCTATAAATAACATAGTTATAAAAGGTGCTAAAGAACATAATTTAAAAAATATAGATGTAACAATACCTAAAAATAAATTAGTAGTAATAACAGGTTTATCTGGCAGTGGTAAATCGTCTTTAGCATTTGAT
>CAUUHK010000023.1:0-9778 GCA_963545005.1 uncultured Eubacteriales bacterium
ACCATCTGGATTTTTAATTAAATTAATTGGATTTATATTTCTTCCACCATCAACTTCACCTGTATTAGGATTAAATGTGCCTCCATTTGTGCTTTTTCCAATATACTCTATTCCTTGTGGTAATATTACTTCAATATCTATGTTTTTTACATCTCTATCTACATTTACTCCATCATTAATTAATAGTTTTGGTGTAATTTTAAAATTAATTAAATTTTCACCTTTTTGTAAATTATATACATTTGGTGTAGTATAACTATTTCTTTTTTCTTGTTCAATATTTACCTTAGTTGCAAAATCTAATATTCTTACAGTTTGTCCTATATCATTACCTGCAACATTATAATTTGGCCATTCATGTTCTCTTGTAACAGTTCCTGTTAATTCATCATATTGAGTTTTGTTATATAATTTTGTTTGTTTAAATAATTGATATTCCTTTGATGGATTAAATGTACCATCAACTAATGAACCTTCAAAGGGTAAAGCTTGATGTGTATTTTTTAGTGCTAAATATGATTCATATGCAAATTCATATTCGCCTTGCTGAGCATCTTTTAAAATATCAAAATATATATACGAACTAATACCTATTAGTCTTAATTTTCTTTCTGAATCATTAAATTCATACTGTAATCCTATAGCTACTATATGTCCGTAACTTTCGGCTTCTTCTTTTGTTCTAAACCATTTTAACCCTTGATAAGTCGTTTGTTTCATTTCATCATCACTATTCCAATGTGTTCTATCTATTTTACATCCATAAAAATAATTATTATATGGTAAATGATCTAAACCATTCCATATAGTTTCTCTAAAGTGATTCAATTTCATAACTTTTGAATTAAATTTCATTATAGCTGTTAAACCATATGGTAAATTAATATCTTCACTACCAGTATTATATATACTACGAAATTCAGTTGCTAATACATTACCTTTTATTGTATTTGCTACACCTCCACACCATATTTGATCAACATCTGATTCTTCTATTTTATCTACAATATGTCTATCTAGCCACATATATCTCTCTGCTGGTACAGTTACAGTAAATCCATCATAATTTATTTCTTGTCTTTTAATATCTACTTGCTGACCATTATCTTCTTCATTTATTAAGCTATTTAGTTTTATATATGGTTTTATAACATACATATCTGCTGCATTAAAATTTACTCCTGGATGTCTAGCATTATATCTTTGTAAATATTGATTATCTAAATGTTCAGCAAATATATTCATTTTACCAATTGATACTATACCTTTATGTGGAAATTGATTTTCTGGTGCAACACATTCTCTTTTTTGTGTAAATTTAAATTTTTCAGTTATATTATAATTTGATACTTCCCATGAATATGTATTTAATGCTCTTTTTGTTAAAGTTACATTTCCACCTTGATATGTTCCATCTTTATTTACTAAGCGTCCTTGACTAGGATAATAACATTCACCAATTATATATTGTTTAACAAATTCAATATCTTGCTCTGGATTTATTACTGTATCTAGAAATTTCCATTGCCCAACATCCCAAGTATTCATACTATATCCAATTATTTTGGGTTCATAAGGTTCATTTACTTCCCATAAATTTTCACCTAAATTATTATCTCCTCTTGGAATTACTCTAGAATTTATACTAAAATCATATTTTAATTTTCCTGTTGGATATTCTTGTCCTACCATATAATTATGATTATTAAAATCTTCCATGTATATTAAAAACTCATTTGACATCATTGAACCTGTCTTACCATTTATAGTCTTTTTTATTTGATTATTATATGAATTATAATATTCTATTCCAAAATTTTTCTTACTACTTACTGTTATTTGTTTTGGTGTAATATTTTTTGCTTCATCCCTTGAATCATTTACAAACACCTTAAATTCAGTATTGATTTTAGAATTATTTTTTGCACCAGAAACTAAAACATAAATTGGTACTTCAACCATTGCTGTATCTTGTGCTAAATTCTTAGTTAATTCCTTAAAGCTTAATGTCATTGACATTTTATATTTATCGCCTAAATCTATAATTGATGCTGAAGGAGAATATTGTTTTAATTTTTCTTCATCCCAATAAATTAATCTAGTTTTATTCATTATTCCTTCAATTGTAATTGTTTCAGCATTAGTTGCCATATTTTCTTTTTTATTTACAAAAATTTGTAAATAATACACTAAAGGATCGTTACTTCTTACTATTCCATTGTTTCCTGCTGAATCGTTACCTGGTTGATCATCATTATCAAAAGGGATACGACCATCTACAACATCTACTGATAAAGTTTTTATATAATGACTTGTTGGCCCTAATTGAAATTTCTTTTTAATTCCTGATAAAAACATTTTATCTTCTTTTACTTTATTTATAAACGTGAACAAACTAAAAGAAATAATTAGTAATAAGATAATTTGAGTTATCCTAATACTATATTTTTTATTTCTTTTTACTTTTTTTGTTTCTAAATTCTCTATATTTTTATTCATAATTACTCCCATTTTTTCATATATATTATATCTATTTAATATTTATCTATACATAGTAATTATTTTTTTTTACATTAATGAAATAAAAATTGAACTTAAAAATTATATTACTTAAGTTCAATTTTTTATTTATTTTATTTTATTAAAGAAAATTTTTGAAATCCAAATATTTTTGCCACTATAATCATAAAAATATTTGATATAGCTTTATTATAATCATTTACAATATTATTATATTCCAATCTATCTTCATTCATATCATTTTTAATTTTATTAAACAGCTGTATTTCTGAATTTATATAGCTAATATTTTCTTTTTTTACTCCCATATCTAATAATTTTTCTTCTTCACCAACTAATATTTTTATATTATTTATAAATTGATTTGTATAATTATGTTCTAAAATTATATTTTCTTGAGATATATCATCTTTTGTTAATTTTTTTATATTTAATTCTTTTTGTTTATTTAATTCTAACTCTTTTTCTTCATATGAAAATTGTTCATTAAATATATCTTTTAAATTTTCTTCTTTTTCAACTAATTTTTTTATTTTATCTACTATTTCAATTTTTTTAAATATTTGTGTTTCTAAAAATATAAATTTTTCTTTTATTGAAACACTTAAATTCATAAACTTATTATATATATAGTAAAGTGTAAATACTAATATAAATGTTAGTAATATTGCGATTTGCATCTATATTCCTTTCAATACAATTATATATTTTATTATATTTATATTTTCTATTAATTACTATATAAATTTGTTTACATTTTAGTATCAAATATTTCTTTTTATTATTTTTCAATTTCATTTATTTTTAATAATTTAAATATTTCAATAACTAACATTGGTGTAAAAATTAATACTAATAACTCAAATAAAAGATCTTTACCTAAAATTATTATTCCAAATATTTCTCTTAGGAAAGGTAGAAAAGCTACTATAAGCATCAATAAAGTACTAATTATTGCCGCTAAAATTAAATATTTATTAGAATATATTTCTTTTGAAAATACCGTTTTTTTGTCATTTCGGATATTAAATACTAGTACAATTTGTGTTAATGTCATTGTAAAAAATGCCATTGTCCTACCAGTTTTTATTCCAAGTTCTATATTATTAGTATTACTTGCAATACCTATAATAAATGATATAAACACCACAATACCTATTAAAATTCCTTGGTATATTACTTGATAAAATAAATTTTTAGAAAATATATTTAATTTATTTTTTTTCTTGCGTTTTTCCATTATATCTTTTTTAGCTGGATCAAGTGCTAATGCTAATGCTGGAAATGTATCTGTAACTAAATTAACCCATAATATTTGTATTGGTACAAGTGGTACTAAATCTGCAATATATTTATGTGGTATATTAAATATTTTTGCTATTATTGGTGCAAACATAATACATAAAAATATAGATATTATCTCACCGATATTTGAAGCTAATAAAAAATGTATTGATTTTAAAATATTATCGAAAATTTTTCTACCTTCTTTAATAGCGTTTACTATACTAACAAAATTATCATCTGCTATAACCAAATCTGCCGCCTCTTTTGATACATCAGTTCCTGTAATACCCATAGCACATCCTATATCTGCATTTTTTAATGCTGGTGCATCATTTACTCCATCACCAGTCATTGCAACTATTTCATTTTTATTTTGAAAAGCTTTTACTATTCTTACTTTATGTTCTGGTGAAACTCTTGCATATACTGAAATATCATAAATTCTATTTTCTAATTCTTCATCTGTCATATTTTCAAGTTCAATACCAGTTATACATTCATTTTCATTTTTCGCTATTTCTAATTTTTTTGCTATTGCAAATGCTGTAATTAAATGATCACCTGTAATCATTACTGTTTTAATTCCAGCTTTTTTACATTCTAAAATAGTTTCTCTTACTTCTTTTCGTGGATTATCCATCATACCAAAAAGTCCTAAGAAAATTATATTTTTTTCAAAAAAATTATTATATTTTTCATCATCAATATTTTTTTTATTTTTCTTAATTTCTGCATTTAATTCTTCTTCAGTATCAAAAACTTTATATCCACAAGCTATAACTCTTAAAGCTTCACTTGCCATATATTTATTTTTTGCTTCTATTTCTACTTTATCTTTTTCAGTTATGTTTCTTACTTTATTTTGAATTTCTATTTTATCTGTATTTTTTAATAACTCATCTACAGCACCTTTAATTAATAAATAATATTTTCCATCAATTAAATTAACTGTACTCATCATTTTTCTTTTAGAATCAAATGGAATTTCAAAAACTCTTTTAAATAAATGTAATTTATCTCCTTTGAATCCTGATTCAAATCCATATTTTACTAATGCTATTTCTGTTGCTTCACCAATTATTTCACCTGATTCAGATACTTTTGAATCATTGCATAACATACCTGAAAATATCATTTTTTTAAATGTTAAATCATCTATAAATTCTGAATTATTATATATATTTTCTGTATATAATTTATTATTTATAAATATATTTACAACAGTCATTTTATTTTCTGTTAATGTTCCTGTTTTATCTGAACAAATAACTGTACTGCTTCCTAATGTTTCAACTGCTGGTAATTTTTTTACAATTGCTTTCTTTTTTGCTAAATTCTGTACCCCTATAGCAAGTACCATTGATGTAATTGTTGGTAAACCTTCTGGAATTGCCGCAACAGCTAAACTTATACTAAGCATAATCATAGATAATATTTCTTTGCCATTTATTAATCCTACAATAAATATTAATAAACAAATTATGATACAAGACATACTTAATATTTTACCTATATGTTCTAAATTTTGTTCAATAGGTGTTTTTCTTTTTTCTGCTGTATTTAACATTTTAGCAATTTTGCCCATTTCTGTATCCATTCCTGTTGCTACTACAATTGCTACACAGCGTCCATAAATTACCATACTAGAAGAAAAAATTAAATTTTTTCTATCGCCTATACTTAAATTTTCATCTTCAATTACTTCAGATATTTTATTTACTGCTATTGATTCACCAGTTAATGCAGATTCTTCTACTTTTAAATTTACAGATTCTATTATTCTCATATCAGCATTTACTAAATTTCCCGCTTCTAAAATACAAATATCTCCAACTACTAAATTTTTTGAATCAACATTTTCATATGCTCCATTTCTTAATACTTTAGTTATATTTGAATTCATTTTCTTTAATGAATCTAAAGATTTTTCAGCTTTTATTTCTTCTATGGTACCAATTAATGCATTTATTAATAACACAATCCAAATAACAATTGTATCTACATAACTTTCTCCAGATTGCATTGAAATTATACCTGATATTATTGATGCAATTAATAATATTATTACTGTAAAATCATTGAACTGTTTTATAAATTTTATAACAATGCTTTCTTTTTTTTCTAATTCTAGCTCGTTAGAGCCCAATTGTTTTAATCTTACTTCCACTTCTTCAGAGCTTAATCCTATTTCTAAATTAGAATTTAATTTTCTTATTACTTCTAATTTATCTTCTTGCCAAATTTTCATATCTCTCCTTATATACATATATATTACATTTTTTTATATATTTTTACTATCTTATTTTACAAAATGTATATTTTTATATTATTTTTTTTATTAATAATATATTTTTTTTACACAAAAGGTTTGACAAAAACTCTAGGATGATATATTTTTTATATATACAAATTGTATGACATATTAGTTATACATATGTTTAATAACATAGGAGGAAAAATGGATATAGAAGAAATATTTGAAAAAGTAAAAGCTGTAATTGTTGATCAATTAGGAGTATCTGAATCAAGCGTTACAATGGATGCATCTTTTTTAGATGACTTAGGAGCTGACTCTTTAGATATAGTTGCTTTCATGCTTGCATTAGAAGAAGAATTTGAAATAGAAATTCCTGATGAAGATGTTGAAAAAATAGTAACTGTAAAAGATATAGTTGAATATATTTCAGACAATATTTAATTTAAAGTTAAATATTTTTTATATAAAGCTTTGATTATTTATTCAAAGCTTTTATTTTTCATTGAGGTATAGCCAAGCTGGTAAGGCATTAGACTCTGAATCTAACATGCGAAAGTTCGAATCTTTCTACCTCAGCCAAAAAAAATATATATATTTTTGTGTAATAAACACATTATGATATATATTTTTTATTTTATCTGTTTTATTTTTTATTTTAAATTATTGAATTAAACCTATTTTTTTGATTTTATATTCTGTGATACCAGCTGGTGCTTCAACCTTTATTACATTACCTTTTTTATTTCCTAATAAAGCTTTAGCAAGTGGTGAATTATTAGATATTTTATTTTCTAACATATTTACCTCTGGTGCTGACACTATACTATATTCTAACTCTTGTTTTGTATTTAAATTTTCTATTATAACTTTGTTTCCTAATTGTACTGTTGTAATATCTATATCATCTTCATTTATTATTTGTGCTGATTTTAATGTTGCTTCTATTTTTGCTATTTTTATTTCATTTGCTTCTTGAGCTGATTTAGCTTCATCATATTCACTATTTTCAGATAAATCTCCAAACTCCTTAGCTATTTTTAATCTTTCAGATATACTTTCTCTTTCTTCTGTTTTTAATTGTAATAATTCTGCTTCTAATTTATTATACCCTTCTTGTGATAAGTATACTATATCTTCTTCCATTTTATTTTCCTCTGTCCCTTTCTTATAATATGTGTGTCAATATTAAATATTATACACTTTTTTTATTTTTTAGCAATAAGATTATTTATTTGTAATATTTCTTTTTCTATATTTAATCTTTTGAATAATGGTTCTGGTTTTTCTATTACACTAATTTCTCTTGCTATTTCTTCATTGTATTTTGTATATTCTAATTCTTCATCATTAAAATTAAAATATTTTTTTATAATTTCAAATGATTCTTTTAATATTGGTTTTAGTAATATTAAAATTCTTTTACAAATTTCTACTAATGTATTTAGAAATATATCTATTTCTTCATTATTATTATTTTCTTTAAATTTTTCCCATGGTTTAACTTCATCTATATATTTATTTGTATAACTGATTATATTTAATATTTCTTCTATAGCTTTTTGTATTTCAAAATTTTCAAAATTTGTTTCAAATCTATTTTTATATTCATCTACTATTTTTAATATTTTTCTATCCTTATTTGTATTATTATTTAAAATCCCATTTTTATATGAATTTACCATACCTACTGTTCTTGAAAAGATATTTCCTATATCATTTGCTAAATCATAATTATATGTTTCTATAAATACTTCTGGTGTAAAAGCACCATCTTTATCATATGGTAAATTTTTAAGTAAAATGTATTTTAATGCATCATTACCATATAATTTGGCTAATGAATCTGGATAAATAACATTTCCTTTTGATTTACTCATTTTTCCATCTTTCATCATATACCAATTATGTGCATAAATACATTTTGGTAATGGTAAATCTAATGCCATTAAAAATATAGGCCAATATATTCCATGAAATCTTATAATATCTTTTCCAACAATATGCACATCTGCAGGCCAATATTTTTCAAATTTTTTATCATCATCTGTTAAGTATCCTAATGCAGTAATATAATTTGCAAGCGCATCTAACCATACATATATTACATGATTATCGTAACCGTTAACTTTAATTCCCCAATCAAAACTTGTTCTTGTAATACATAAATCTTCTAATCCTTCATTTAAAAATGATCCAAATAATTCATTTTTTCTATATTTTGGTAATATAAAATTTTCATGTTCATTAAAATATTTAATTAATCTATCTTGATATTTTTTCATATTAAAGAAAAAAGCTTCTTCACTCATTTCTATAACATCTCTACCACAATCTGGACATTTTCCATCAAAAAGTTGTCTATCTGTAAAGTATGTTTCACATGATTTACAATATTTACCTGTATATTTACCAAGATATATATCTTCATTTTTCAAAAAGTATTGAAATATTTTTTGAACTACTTCTTCATGTTTTTTATCTGTTGTTCTTATAAAATAATCATAATCTATATTTAATTGTTTCCATATTTTTTTAGCATACTCTGCAATTTCATCAACATATTCTTTTGGATTTTTATTTTCTTTTTTTGCTACATCTTGTATTTTTTGTCCATGTTCATCAAGTCCTGTTAAAAGAAATGTATCATATCCTCTTTGTTTTCTATATGCTTTTATTACATCAGATAAAATCGTAGTATATGCTGTCCCTATATGGAATTTACCACTTGGATAATATATCGGTGTTGTAATATAATATTTTTTTCTTTCTTCCATTTTTTCTTCCTTTAATTATTTTCTTTTAGTAAAAACAATAAATATGCATAAATAAATTCATTTAAATTTCCATCTAATACAGATTTTGCATTACCATCTTCATATCCTGTTCTATTATCTTTAACTAATGTATATGGTTCTAAAACATAAGATCTTATTTGACTTCCAAAATCTATATTACTTTTAATTCCTTTTAATTTATTTAATTCTTCTTTTTGTTTTTTTTCTTCTAAAAATTTTAATTTGGATTTTAACATTTTCATCGCTATTTCTTTATTTTGTATTTGTGAACGTTCAGATTGGCATGTAACTATAATGTTTGTTGGGAGATGTGTTATTCTAATTGCTGATTCTGTTTTATTTACATGCTGACCACCTGCACCACTTGCTCTAAATGTATCTATTTTTAATTCTTCATTTTTTATTTCTTTTTCTTCTGTAAATTCTATTTCTGGTATAACTTCAACTGATGCAAAAGAAGTATGCCTCCTATTTCCAGAATCAAATGGTGAATGTCTGACTAATCTATGCACTCCATTTTCACTAACTAAATTTCCAAATGCATTTAATCCTTTTACTATAAAAGTAACATTTTTAATTCCAGCTTCATCACCATCTAATCTATTTATTTCTTCTACATCAAAATCATTTTTTTCAGCCCATTTTAAATACATTCTATACATCATATCTGCCCAATCCATACTTTCTGTACCGCCAGCTCCTGCATGTATTGTTACAATTGCATTTAAATTAAAATTTTCTTGTGAATATATTTTTTGTATTTTTAATTTTTCTATTTCATTAAAATCAATATTTATTCTTTTATCTAATTCTTTTATATTTTCTGTAACTTCATCATATGTAATTTTTTCAGTTTCTAATTCTTCTTTAAAAAGAGTTAAAAAAAAGATATATTCTTCAAGATTTAAATCTATATTTT
>CAUUHK010000024.1:0-9745 GCA_963545005.1 uncultured Eubacteriales bacterium
ATGTAAATGTATATAATACAAATAGAAAGAGAGTGAATATGAAAAAAAATATATCAATATCAATTTTAGATATACCATTAGATAATAGATATATACAAAAAATATATAATTTAGAAAGTGCTGGGATTCAATCTTTTCAAATAGATGTAACAGATGGTAAATTTTCTAGAAAAAATAATGTTGATGAAATGAAAGAAAAATTAAATATATTATCACATATATCTAATGCAAATGTAGATATACATTTAATGGTAAATGATGTACAAAAATATATAGGAGAGTTTTCAAGTTATTATCCAAATTTAATATATTTTCATATTGAAAGTATTAGAAAAAATATAAATCAAGATAATGAATTTGAAGAAACTATTAAATATATAAAAAATATATATTCTTTTGGAATCAAGGCAGGATTAGTAATAAATCCTGAAACTAGTGTACAAAGCATAATAAGATATTTACCATATATTAATAAAATTATGCTTATGACAGTAAATCCAGGTAAAGGTGGACAAACATTAATATATGATGTTTTAAATAAAATACCAGAATTAAAAAAAGAAATAGAAGAAAAAAAATTAGATGTTGAAATAGAAATTGATGGTGGAGTAAACGATAAAACAATTAATGCAATTAGAAAATGTATGCCAGATTATATTACTATTGGCTCATATATAACAAAAGAAAAAAACGTTAATGATTTAAGTATTAATATAATAAAGAAAAAAATAGATAAAATAGGAGAAGATAATATGTTACAAAATACAAAAGAAATGCTTATGAAAGCAAATGAAAATGGATATAGTATAGGTGCTTTTAACATAACAAATTTAGAAACAATGCAAGGTATTTTAGAAGCATCAGTAGAAACAAATAGTCCAGTAATATTGCAAACATCAGAATCTGCTATTAAATATATGGGAATTAAAAATATATATAATTTAGTATCAGGATATACTTTAGATATTCCAATAGCGTTACATTTAGATCATGGTAAAGATTTTGAAATTTGTAAACAATGTATAGATAATGGATGGACATCTGTTATGATAGATGCATCATCAAAAATTTTTGAAGAAAATGTAAAATTAACAAAAGAAGTTGTAGAATATGCACATGAAAGAAATGTAACTGTAGAAGCTGAAATTGGTGCATTATCAGGTATAGAAGATGATGTAAATATTTCAGAAGATAATGCAAGATATACTGATCCAGAAGAAGCAAAAAGATTTGTTGAAGAAACAGGTTGTGATTCATTAGCAATTGCAATTGGAACAAGTCATGGTGCATATAAATTTAAAGGTGAAGCAAAATTAAGATACGATATTTTAGAACAAATAAAAAAAGAAATTCCAGGTACTCCAATTGTTTTACATGGAGCATCAACTGTTATACCTGAACTTGTAGAAACAGCTAACGAATATGGTGGTAAAATTAATTCAGCAAAAGGTTGCCCAGATGAAATGTTAAATGAAGCGGCAAAAAGAGGAGTATCAAAAATAAATGTTGATACAGATTTAAGACTAGCTATGACTGCAGAAATTAGAAAATTTTTAAGTAATAATCCAGAAAATTTTAATCCAAGAGATTATTTAATTAAAGGAAAAGAAAAAATTAAAGAAATAGTAATACATAAACAAAAAAATGTATTTATGTCAGAAAATAAAGCATAAAAAATATATATAACAAAAATTATGAATATCTAAAAAGAGTAGAAAAATTCTACTCTTTTTAGATATAATTCTAATTACTGACTATTAGTTTAAAAATGTTGTAAAATCAATAAAAAAGAATATGTTAAATTGGTGCACTATGGTGGATTCGAACCACCGACCTTGGCATTAAGAGTGCCCTGCTCTACCAACTAAGCTAATAGTGCTTTTACTAAATATATAATAATATAATTTTTAAGAAAAATCAAATAAAAAAGTTATGTGAAAATATAAAACATATTTAAAATTAAATAAAATATATGTTTCAAATGAAAATAATAGAAATAAAAAACAAGCTTTGATATAATGAAATAAGGAGAAATTATGTTAAAAAAAATATTAGATATAATTATAAAATTATTAAGAATAATAGGTATAGGTATAATTTTAATATTAATTTTAGGAATGATATACTTATTATTTCAATATGTTTCATTTAAAATACAATATAGTAGACCAAAAATTAGGGCAAGAATTGAAACAATTAGAAGTAAACCTTTATACACAAAAAAGGAAAATATAGATAAAAGGTATTTAGAAGCAGTAGTAGCTGCTGAAGACAAAAGGTTTTTTAATCATGGCCCTTTTGATTATATAGCAATATTAAGAGCAATGAATACAAATTTTCAAAATAAAAAAATGCTTGAAGGTGGAAGTACAATAACACAACAATTTGTAAAAAATGGATTTTTAGATCAAAGTGTTAATGTTAAAAGAAAAATATTTGAAGCATTAATTGCAATAGAAATAGAAAATATGTATTCAAAAGATGAAATATTAGAATTATATGTTAATACATCATATTTCGGAAGTGGCTATTATAGTATTAAAGAAGCTACATTAGGATATTTTGGAAAATTACCAAATGAAATAAATTTAAATCAAGCAACTTTTTTAGCTGGAGTACCAAATGCACCATCTATTTATGATCCAAGAGTAAATAAGGATAAAGCTAAACAAAGACAAAGTCAAGTTATGAAAAAAATGTTTGATGAACTGAAAATTACAGGTGAAGAAATTAAGGAAATTGAATTAGCAGATATCGAAGTAATATCAAGAGATAGAGGAAATAAATTAATAAAAGATCACGAATTAAAAGAAAAAAAATAAAGGAGAAAAAATGAATTTACCAAATAAATTAAGTGTTTCACGTATACTTTTAATGCCAATAATGTTATTAGTATTTTATTATATAAAAAGTACAGAATATATAAATATATTTAATTATAGAATGGAACTTAGATTTTTTATTTTAGGTATCCTATTTATCTTAGGAACTATTAAAGATTTTATAGATGGTTCAATAGCAAGAAAATATAATTTAATTACTGATTTTGGTAAATTTATTGATCCTTTAGCAGATAAAGTTTTAGTTTTAACATTAATGATAATATTAGTAGAAAGTAAAAAAATACCTGCATTTATCCCTATAATAATTATGACAAGAGAATTTGCAGTATCAGGATATAGATTAGTAGAAGCACGTAAATCTGGAAAAGTGATAGCTGCATCATTTTGGGGCAAATTAAAAACAACAACACAAATGATAGGTTTAATATTTTTAGTTTTTGATAATCTACCATTTTTTGCATTTATACAATCTAAAAATATGTTTGAAATAGCTAATATATATAATTGTATAGGTAGTATAATATTATTATTGTCATGCATAGCAACTATTTTTTCAGGTTGGGATTATTTAAAAAATGGAAAAGATATTTTAAAAGATGCATAAAAAGGAGTAGTATGGATTTATTTGAATTAGCAAATAATAATTCTACAAAAGATAGAATAGAAAAAATAAAATCTGAAGTAGATAAATTAACTGAAAAAGAAGCCAAAATAAGATTAGATAAATTATATAAAATTATAGAATATAATGCTGATCTTTATTATAATAAGGATATCTCTGAAATTTCAGATTTTGAGTATGATATGTTAATACAAGAAACTCGATTTATTGAAAAAAAATATCCAAAATTAAAAAAAGAAAAATCATTAAATAATAAAGTAGGTGGAGAAGCTCAAAGCACATTTAATAAAGTTACACATGAATATAAAATGCAAAGTTTAAATGATGTTTTTTCTTTTGAAGAAGTAGAAGATTTTACTATAACAGCACAAAAAAACTTAAAAACAGAAGAAAATATAAAATATGTTGTTGAAACAAAAATAGATGGATTATCTGCATCCATTACATATTTAGATGGTAAATTAGTTTTAGGAGCTACTAGAGGAAATGGTATAATAGGTGAAGATGTTACTGAAAACATTAAAACTATAGCAGATTTACCAAAAGAAATTGAATTTAAAGGTAAATTAATTTTACGTGGTGAAATATATGTTTCAAAAGAAGAATTTTTTAATTTAAATCAAAAAAGAAGAAGTCAGTTAGAAGAAAAATTTAAAGATATAGAAGATGAAGAAGAAAAATTATTATTAATAGAAAAAAATCTTTTTGCAAATGCTAGAAATATAGCAGCAGGAACAATAAGACAAAAGGATGTAAATATAGTAAGAGAAAGAAATTTAAAAATTTTAATATTTAATATCCAATATATAGAAAATGTAAATTTTGATTCACATAAACAAGGATTAGAATATATAAAACAATTAGGTTTTACTGTAAACCCATATATATTAGAAGCAAATAATATAAATCAAATAAAAGAAAATATATTGTATATAGGAAATAAAAGAGAAAGTTTACCTTTTGGAATAGATGGTGCAGTTATCAAAATAGATAATTTAGAGTTAAGAGAAAAATTAGGTGAAACAGAAAAAGCACCAAAGTGGGCTGTAGCATATAAATATCTACCAGAACAAAAAATAACGATTGTAAAAGATATATATCCATCAGTATCAAGAACAGGAAATATAACACCTATTGGTATATTAGAACCAGTCAGAGTTGATGGTTCAATAATATCTAAAACAACACTACATAATTATAAATATTTACAAGAAAAAGATATAAAAATAGGTGATCAAGTTATAATACAAAAAGCTGGAGATGTAATACCTGAAATAGTGGAAGCATTAGTAGAAAAAAGAACAGGAAAAGAACAAGATGTTAAATTACCAAATAAATGTCCAATTTGTGGTAGTGAAGTATTTATAAATGAAGATAAAACGCAAATAAAATGTATAGGACTTGAATGTCCTGCAAAGCAAATAAAATCAATAGAACATTTTGCATCAAGAAATGCGATGAATATAGAAGGATTAGCTGAAAAAAATATAATTGCATTAATAAATGAAGGTAAAATACATAATATATCAGATCTATATTATATAAAAAAAGAAGATATACAAATTTTAAAAAAGAGTGGAGAAAAGTTTGCTGATAACTTATATACCAACATTCAAAAAAGTAAAAATAACGAATTACACAGATTACTATTTGGTTTAGGTATAGAAAATATAGGATTAAAATCTGCGAAAACAATTTCTAAAAAATATAAAACATTAGATAATATATTGCAATTAACAGAAGAAGAAATAACTAATATTCCAGATTTTGGAGAAATAACAGCAGGCTCAATATTTAAATTTTTTCAAAATAAAAGTAATATAAAAATAATAGAAAAATTAAAAAAAGCAGGTGTTAATATGATAGAAAATATTGAAAATATATCTACAGTATTAGAAGACTTAACATTTGTTATAACAGGTTCTTTTGATATACCAAGAAAAGAAATAGAAAAAATAATAGAACAAAATGGTGGGAAAATATCATCATCTGTATCAAAAAAAACAAATTATATTATTGCAGGGGAAGATGCTGGAAGTAAATTAAAAAAAGCAGAAGAATTAGAAATAAAAATAATTAACTTAGAAATGTTAAAAAATTTAATTGAAACTAAGTAAAAATTTGTAAAAAGTGTAAAATAATATATAATATAAAAGTAAAATATATATAATTGAAAGGAAAATATGAAAATAGGAATAGTAGGATTACCTAATGTTGGAAAAAGCAGTTTATTTAATTGTTTAACATCTGCCAAAGCTGAAAGTGCAAATTATCCATTTTGTACAATTGAACCAAATGTAGGCATAGTAGCAGTACCAGATGAACGATTAAATGTACTTGCTAAAATGTATAATTCAAAAAAAATTACACCAGCTGTAATTGAATTTGTAGATATTGCAGGTCTTGTAAAAGGTGCAAGTAAAGGTGAAGGATTAGGAAATCAATTTTTATCTAATATAAGAGAAACAGAAAGTATAATACATGTTATAAGATGTTTTAAAAATGAAAATGTTATACATGTTGATGGTAATGTGGATGGTATCAGAGATTTAGAAACAATTTCTTTAGAATTAATTTTTGCAGATATAGCACAAGTTGAAAAAAAATTAAATAAAGAAAGAAAAAATGCAAAAGCAGATAAGAAAAAAGAAATAGAAGTTAAGGTTTTAGAAAATGTATTAAATTGCTTAAATTCAGGCTTGAGTCCAAAAACATTAAGTTTAAATGATGATGAATTAAAAATTATTAAAGATTTAAATTTATTATCTATGAAACCTGTAATATATGTTGCAAATATTGAAGAAGAAAATATATTAGAACCAGAAAAAAATGAAGAATATATGAAATTAAAAAAATATTTTGAAAAAGAAGAATCATATATTATTCCATTATCAATAAAAACAGAAGAAGAACTTGCAAGTTTAGAAGCAGATGATAAAAAAGAAATGATAGAAGCTTTAGGTCTTGATGAATCAGGTTTAGATAAATTAATTAAAAAAAGTTATGATATTTTAGGATTAATGTCATATTTAACAGCAGGTGAAGAAGAAGTAAGAGCTTGGACTATAAAAAAGGGTTCAACAGCACCACAAGCTGCTGGTAAGATTCATACAGATTTTGAAAAAGGATTTATAAAAGCAGAAATCGTTTCATATAACGATCTTGTTGAATTAGGTACATATTCAAAAGCAAAAGAAAAAGGTAAAGTAAGATTAGAAGGTAAAGAATATGTTATGCAGGAAGGGGATATCGCATTATTTAGATTTAATGTATAATGTGTAAATTTTATGTTAGTAGAATGTTTAATGTATATTTCTGTAATTTTATTATGTATATATATAATATGTTATGGAGTAAAACAAAATAAATATAAATTAATTATGTTAGTAATACAAATTATTACTACATATTTAACTTATGCTACAATTAATTTTAAAATAATAAATAATGATGTAATTTCAATTATTATATCAGTATTTGGTATGTTACCAAATACTATATATTATTTATTAAAAATATTTAAAATTAATATAGATGATTATTTTATGGTCGCTGAAGTAAATATTTATAAAAGTTTGAATAAAAGGAAAAAAGCAAAAGACTTTTTAAATAAATATATTGAAAAGAAACCAAAAAGTAATTTAGCACATAGAGAAATAGCTGGAATATATGAAAAAGAAGGTGGGTTAAGAAAAGCAATTGATGAATATTTAAAAGCAATTGAATTAAATAATTATGATTATAAATCGTTATATTTATGTGTAAAACTTTTAGGAGAATTAGATAAAAAAGAAGAAGCACAAGAATTAATAGAATATTTAATTTCAATTAAACCAGATTATGCAGATGCATATATATTGTATGCAAATATTTTAGAAAAAGAAGGAAGATATAAAGATGCTGCAAAAGTATATGAAAGAGGCTTAATATCTATTCCAGATTCTTTTGAAATGACATATAATTTAGCGGCAGTATATGTTGAAATAAATGATTTTGATAAAGCAACAAAAATATTTGAAAGAGCAATAGAATTAAAACCAGATAGTGATTTTGTCAAATTTCATTTAGGACAATTAAATTTTATACAAGGTAATTTAGAAAACTCAACAAAATATTTTGAAGAAATAGTAAAAGTAAAATCATTAGAAGATATTTCAAATTTCGAATTAGCTAGAATAGTTATGATTTATGGTAAAGAGGAATTAGCTGTAACATATTTAAATACAGCCTTAAGTATAAATCCAGATTTAATTCATAGATTAAATGATGAAGAAATATTTGAAAATGTTAAAGATAAAGTTTTTGTTTCCGTTAAATTAGATGATTCATCAGATATAAATATACCAACTAAAGTATTAAAAGTAATATCACATTTAGAAAATATGTCTAGTTTAATAAATATTATGGTACTTAATACAAAAAAACAAAAAACAAGAAAATTAATAGATGATATTATTAAACAAACATTAAATGTTGATCAAATGACTTTAGAACAATATAAAAGAGGATATGGATTTACTGATGAACAAAAAGATAAATTTGAAAATATAGAACATTTATTAGAAAAATATAAAAATGAAGACTATTTTATAAAAATTACAACAAATGAATCTACTGGTAAGCATGAAAAAGAACAAATACCAGAATTAGAAATTTATGATGGTGAAACATATAACGATATAACAGAAATAAAAGATTTAACTAAAATAGAAAATGAATCTGAAGTAATTTTAGAAGAAAAATCTCCTGAAACTTTGCAAGAGAAAATTGAAAATATTATAAGTAAAGGAAATACAGATAATATTAAAATTTTAACTGATGAAACGATGGATGACATAATAACACAAGAAAATTCACATAAAGCAAAATTAGAAAAAATAAAAAAACATATAAGTGATTTAAAAAGAAGAGAAGAAGAAGAACAAATAATAAATAGAGAAAAAATTAAAGCCAAATCTTCAAATATTTTAGAGGAATTACTAGAAGAACAAAAAAAGGTTGTAACTAATTCAAAAATATTAAAAAAGGATATTTTATTAAATAAAATAGATAAAAAAGAAACAATAGAAAAAACCAAAAATACAGAAAAAAAATTGAATTTAAACATAATTTCGGAGTTAGAAGAAAAAATAAATAAAGAAAAAAATGATGATGAACATATTCAAGAAATAAATGAAAAAATTAAAGCAGAATATGAAAATATAAAATTAAAAACTACTGAAGAAATAAAAAATTTAAGAAATGAAAATATAAAACCAATAGAAAATATAAAAATATCTGAGGATAAACAAAAAGAAGAAAATAACAAAAAAAATAAACAAGAAGAAGAATTTTTAGAAAAACAAAAAAGAATGTTATTTGAAAATATAAGAAGACATAAAAATAATTAATACAAAGGAAAAGAGGAAAAAAGATGAATATATTTCAAGCTATTATATTAGGTATAATTCAAGGATTAACAGAATTTTTACCTGTATCAAGTTCAGCACATTTATTATTTATACCAAAAATACTAAATTGGAATAATATACCAGATTCATATGAAGTTGCACTTCATTTTGGTACTATTATGGCTATTTGTGTAATTTTTTTCAAAGATTGGGTAAATTTAATAATATCTGGAATGAAAGTAATATTTACAAAAAATAAAGAAACACTTACAAGTAATACTAAACAGGAAGGAAAAATATTTTGGTATATATTTTTTTCAAGTTTAATTGTAGGAGTTATAGGAAAAATTATAGATGATTATAGAGATAGTTTAAAAAGTACAAAAATAATAATATACATAATGGCTTTTGCACTTATAATTATGGGTATATTGTTATATATAATAGATAAAAAGAAAAGTGAAAAAATTGATTTAAAAAATATGAATCTAAAACAAGGAATATTAATAGGAATATCTCAAATATTAGCTTTAATACCAGGAATGTCACGTTCTGGAACAACAATAACTTGTGCTAGATTATTGAATGTAAATAGAAAAGATGCTGCAAAATATTCATTCTATTTATCTACACCAATAATATTTATGGCAACTATTTTAAAATTAAAAGAATTTGAATTTAATTTACCATTTATTTTAGGAACATTTATTTCATTTTTAACAGGTATGTTAGTATTAAAAGTATTTTTAAAATATTTAGAGAAAAAAGATTTTAAAATATTTGCAATTTATAGAGTAATCATAGGTTTAATATTATTAGGATTTGCGTTAATTTAAAATAAAAGAATAATATATTAAAAAGAAAAATAAAAAAATTAAAAATAATAAAAA
>CAUUHK010000025.1:0-9364 GCA_963545005.1 uncultured Eubacteriales bacterium
ATAGAATTAAAAAATAATTTCATTAAAATAAAAAAATAAAAAGTATAAATATTAATGTAAAAAATATTTATACTTTTTAAACTATTAATTTTATATTTTTGTACATTTTCATAAATTATTAATTAAGACTTTATTATAAATTAATAATATTTATTTTGCATTAATATAAATTTTAATTGATAATAACATATAGATATATTAAAATATATGTTATAAGGAAGATAAAGTTATGAAAAATAAATATTTAATTGGTAATTGGAAAATGAATAAAAATCCAAAAGAAACATTAGAATATACAGAACGATATACATTTTTGTTGAATAAGTATTTAAACATGAAAAATATAGATAATAAAATATTTTTTAAAGATATAGAAAATATTATTTGTGTTCCATATATAGATATATTTTATGCTAATTTAGGCTTGCAAGATTCAGATATAAAATTAGGAAGTCAGGATGTATCAAAATATAAAAATAGGGCTCATACTGGAGATATTTCAGCTGAATTATTAAGAAGTGTAGATATTACATATTCAATAATTGGACATAGTGAAAAAAGAAATGAATGTGATACAGATGAAGATGTATATTTAAAAATTAAAAGACTTCAAGAAAATAATATAATGCCAATAATTTGTATTGGAGAAACAGAAGAAGAAAGAAAAAATGATATATATTTAGAAAAAATAAGAATGCAATTAGAAAATATTTTAAAAGATGATATTGATAAAGAAAATATAATTATTGCATATGAACCAATTTGGGCAATTGGAACAGGTAATATATGTGATGATAATGAAGTAAAAAAAGTATATAACTATATAAAAAATATATTAAAAGAAAAAAATGTGAAAAATTTTAAAATATTATATGGTGGAAGTATTAATGATAAAAATTATATGCAATATATAAACGTTTGTGATGGATTTTTAGTAGGAGGAGCTTCGCTTGATGAAAATTCTTTTTTAAAAATATTAATAGGAATGAATGATAATGGAAGAAAAGATATATAAAGAGATTCAAAATATATTATTTTTTATGATACCAGAAGATTGGGAAAAAATAGTGTTATATGCATCTGTAGTAAATGAAGATATACCAGGTAGAAAAGGAGAAATGTATTTTTATTATGTTCCAAAAAATATATTAGAAAGACAACCGGTAAATAGTTATGAAATACCAAATATTTTTGATATAGATGAATTTGAATATTTGAATCTAATAAATAATTTATATAATAAAATAATAGAATTAAAAAAGAAAAGAAGAATATATAGAAATAGTGAATTTACATATATATGTATTACTATTAAAGATAATATATTTAAAATTGAATATTTTTATAATGATATTGAAAGAAGTAAATATAATTCATATCAAAGACATCTAATTTTTCGTGCTAAATATCTAGGATTAGAGCCTTTAAAAAAAGAAGAAAAACAAATTGTAGAAGAATATGCACAAAATTTAAAATATTTAAGAATAAAAAAAGAAGTATATAGTTTTCCAATAAAAATTAATCAAATGAAAAATATAATAGATTATGAAAAAGTACTTACTATTGATGAAGCTATATTAAGGAAAAATGATAAATAGGTGAACAATGTTAGAAACAATAATAACTATAATAATAATTTTTAGTATAATAATATTTTTTTTAATTTTTCTAATTTTAAATACATTTAAACAATTTGGTATTGAAGTAAATGACTTTATTTCTTTTATAAATGCAAATCAAAAAATAAACTATATGTATGAATTAGCTAAAAAATATGATTCATTACCAGAAAGTACAAAAAAAGAATTTGTATTTGAAACACAGAAAATATTAGACAGTTATAATAAAATGCCTAAAAAATTATGGGAAGAAGAATATAGAAAATATAATTTATTATTAGAAAAATATAGAGATATAAATTTAAAAAAATGGGCAAATCAGGATAATCAAAATAACGCAAAACTTAGGGAAAAATATGGTATAAATTTGTCTATCAAAAAATAATATGTTAAGATTAAGAAAGGAAGTAAAAATATGGAATGGTATATTTGGCTAATTTTATCTATAGGATTTGTTGCATTAGAAATAATAACTCCATCATTTATAGTGCTGTGGTTATCAGTAGGTGCATTTTATGCAATGCTTATAACATTTATAACAAATCAATTAATAATACAGTTAGTAGTATTTGTTATTGTATCCGTAATTTCTATGTTTTTTACAAAAAAACTTTTTAATGATACAAAAAATAAAACAGAATATAAAAATAGTACAGAAATGCTAATAGGAAAAGAAGTAATAGTTGTAAAAAGAATTAATACAGATATAGAATTTGGAGAAATTAAAATAGGAAATGATATTTGGACTGCTTATTCAGATAAAGATATAGATGTAGGTGAATTGGTAAAAATTATAAAAATTGATGGAGCTAAAGTTTTTGTAGACAGAAAATAATTATTAAATTAATAATACACAAATGAAGAAAAATTTAAATTAAGATATAGAGGGAATATGGAAACAGCAATTTTAATAATACTTGGTATGGTCTTATTTATAGGAGTTAAAAGTATAAAAATAGTAAAACAATCACATGTATATATAATTGAAAGATTAGGACAATATCATAAAACAGCAGGTGCAGGATTAACAATTATATTACCATTTATAGATAGAGTAGCATCAGATGTTACATTAAAAAAACAAATTATGGATATTAAACCACAAGAAGTTATAACATTAGATAATGTTACAATATCAATGGATACAGTTGTATTTTACCAAATAACAGATCCAGCTAAATCTGTATATGAAATAGAATCATTAACACTTGGTATAGAAAATTTAGCAGTATCAGCAATGAGAGATATAATTGGTAAAATGGAACTTGATGAAACCTTTTCATCAAGAGAACAAATAAATAGTAAATTAAGAATGATACTTGATGAAGCTACAGATCCTTGGGGATGTAGAATTGAAAAAGTAGAAATTAAACAAATTAAAGTACCAATAGATATACAAGAATCTATGGAAAAACAAATGAATGCAGAAAGAAATAAAAGAGCCATGCTTCTTAATGCAGAAGCTAAAAGACAATCAGATATAACAGTAGCTGAAGGTAAAAAACAAGCAGCAATATTAGAGGCTGAAGCAAATAAAGAAGTATCAATTAAAATAGCGGAAGGTAAAGCAGAAGCTATAGCTAAAATAGCAGAAGCTGAAAGTAAAAAAATTGAACTTACATATAAAGCTATTATGAATGCAAATCCAAATGATGAATTAGTTAAATTAAAAGCATTAGAAGCTTTAAAAGATATTTCTAATGGAGAAGCTAATAAAATATTTATTCCATTTGAAGCTACAAATATATTATCTAGTTTTGGAAGTGTTTCAGAAATGTTTTCAAAAAATAAAAATACAAAAGAATTTAAAGAAGAAAAAGAAAATAAATTAGAAAAAAAAGTAGAAAATAATTTAGAAAATAATAAAAAACCTGAAATAACAATAGATGATATCTTTAAAAAATAGCTAAAAATCAATAAAAAATAAGAAAGATAAAAAATAATAAAAAAAACATAAAAAACATTGACAAAGTTAAAAAAAGTATATATAATTAATAATGTCAATGTAGATGGTCGCTTAGCTCAGTTGGCTAGAGCACCTGCCTTACAAGCAGGGGGTCATAGGTTCGAGCCCTATAGCGACCACCATTTTTAAAATATGGTCTGGTAGTTCAGCTGGTTAGAATGCTAGCCTGTCACGCTAGAGGTCGTGGGTTCGAGTCCCATCCAGATCGCCATTTTAAATTCATTTTAATAAAGGAGAGGAGTAAATTCTATTATGGCAAAATGTGCAATATGTGGTAAAGGAAAAACAATAGGTCATAGAATTAGTATAAACCGTTCTCAAGTAAGTAAAAGAGCAAAAAGAGATGTTAAACCAAATTTAGTAAATGTTAAAATTATGGATCAAGGTGGAAATAAAAAAACTATAACTATTTGTACAAAATGTAAAAAAAATATTTAAGGTTAACTTAATGAAAACAAAGAAACAGATTAATGAAATAATAAATAAATTAAAAAATAAATATCCAGAGGCAAAATGTTCTCTGGATTTTAATAATTCCTATGAAATGTTAATAGCTGTGTTATTATCTGCACAGTGTACAGATGAAAGAGTAAATAAGACTACACCAAAACTGTTTGAAAAATATAATTCTCCAGAAAAAATGTTAAGTCTTAATAATAGTGAACTAGAAAAATACATAAGCAGTATAAATTTCTTTAAAGTAAAAGCAAATAATATTCTAAAATTAAGTAAAATACTTGTAGAAGAATTTAATGGAATAGTTCCAGATAATATGGAAGAATTAATGAAATTACCAGGTATTGGAAGAAAATCAGCAAATGTAATAATGCTAGAAGCTTTTAATAATCCTCAAGGTGTTGCAATTGATACACATGCAAAAAGGATTTCAAATAGAATAGGTATTTCAAATAAAGAGGATCCAAGTGAAATAGAAAAAGATATATTATTAAAATTAGATAAAAAAGATTATTATGATGCAAATCATTTATTTGTTTGGCATGGTAGATATACATGTAAAGCAAGAAAACCTGAATGTACGAATTGCCCAATAACAGATATGTGCGATTTTTACATAAAACAAATAAAAAAATAAAAGTATTGACAGATATTTTGAATATTGCTACAATGCAGTCGTTGAAACAACAACAGTATTCAAAATATTTTTTTGTATATATTTTAAATATATAGATATCATTTATATATTCTAATGAAAGGAGTAAATATTTAAATTCAAAAATATATAAAAAATTTAAAAAGTAAAATTCATCAAAAAAATTACATTCTTTTTTTCAAATTAACATTAGTTATATTAATTACAATAGTAATTGTAATTTGTGTAAATATAATTATTAAAAATAAAATCCAAAAAAATAAAATCAATCTAACTCAAAATGTAATTCAAAAAACAAAAATAAATAATAAAATAATTCAAAATATAGTAAAAATAATAAATAATAAATGGTATTTACAAATAGATAAAATAAAATTATATGCAGAAATTAAACATGGGACAACAGAACAAATATTAGATAGTAATATAGGTCATTTTGAAGAATCAAAATTTATAAAAGGAAATGTTTGTTTAGCAGCACATAATCGTGGATATACAAAAAATTATTTTAAGGATATAAATAAATTAAAAAAAGGCGATATTATTAAATATTTTGTTGGTGGCGTCGAACATACTTATTTAGTAGAAAAACAAGATATCATTGATGAAACTGATTGGACATATATTAGTGATTCAAATGAAGATAAATTAACATTAATTACTTGCATAGAAAATAAACCAACAAAAAGATTAGTAGTAATTGCTTTAAAAATGAAATGAAAGGAGTTTTAAAATTAAAAGAATAATAAAAAATTCTACAATACTTATTCTAGTTATTTTATCTTTATTAAGTATTAAAGTTTTAGCAGAAAATATAACAATATCCAATAATAATTATAAGAATTTACAAATAGAATATGACTTACAAAAAAGTATATTATTAAAATTTAAAGAACCGTTAAATAATCAAACATTTAATATTTATACACCATATACTTATACTGTTATAGATAATAAAGAATATCCAGCTTATTGTTTAGATAAAACAAAAATAGGACCAGGAGATGAAAATCAAAGAGGATATACAGTTTTTACAAATGGAAAAATCAATGAATATAATATAAAAAATATAAAGCAAGTATATAAAGCAATAATTAATGGTTATCCATATAAAAGTATAGAAGAATTAGGTGTAAAAGATAAATTTGAGGCATTTACTGCAACAAAACACGCAATATATACTATGATGTATGAAAGAACAGGGACTGAATATTTATCTACAGGTACATTGGAATCTAATAGAACATTAAAAGCATATAAGCAAATTGTAAATAATGTAAGATCAGATAAAAATGATATAGATGTCAATTCAAATATTGAAATAAAAAAAATAGATAATGATTGGATTCAAAATGATAATAATGTTGAATTGAAATTTATTGCTAAATCTAAATTATCTGGAGATGTAAATATTAATTATGACACAGATATTGAAGGTTTAAATTTAGTAAATGTAAAAAATGAAAAAGTAAATTCATTTAAAAATGAAGAAATATTTAAATTAACTGTACCAATACAAAATTTAAAAAAAGATGGTAAAATTAATCTAAATATAATTGGAAAATTAAAAAATTATCCAGTGCTATACGGTAAAACAACAATTCCAGGAACTCAAGATTTTGCTATTTCAGGAATGTTATATGAAAATGTATTAAATAAAAAAATGGAAATCGAAATTTTAAAAAATAATACAGGAATTGAAATAATAAAACTTGATGAAGATAGTAAAGAAAAATTAGAAAATATTGAATTTGAAATAAAAAAATTAGATACAAATACAATATATAAAGAAAAAACAGATAAGGAAGGTAAAATTATTTTAAATAATTTATTACCAGGCAAATATGTTATAAAAGAAGTAAAAACAAAAGAAGGATATAAAAATTTAGAAAAAGAAATTAATGTTATATTAAATTTAAATGAAAAATTAAGTATAAATATAACAAATAAAAAAGAAAACATAGAACAATTTAAAAGCTATAAAGAAAAGAAAAACCTAAATTTTAAAGTTTATACAGAAAAGAAAAAATTACCTAAAACAGGATATTAAAACTGTACAAAAGAAAAATACAAAAAAGATAATAATACCCTATAATAAAGCACTCCCCATAAAAAAAGTGCAATCCCTAAATATTTTTAGGGATTTTATTTAATTTATATTTTTTTAAAATTATGTTTGGCTAATTTATATTTATGCAAAAATGCTAGTAATATGATAAAATAAATATATAAATAAAAAAGTATAATAAGGGTAGGAAATAATAAAAAATGAGAAATAACAATTTTAGTAAAATAGATAAAAATATAGTAAAGAAATTATATGATAAAAAAAATGAAGTAAGTAATAAAAATAATAGTGAAAATAAAAACATAAATAAAAAGCACTTTGTTTCAAAAGATTTAAAAATAGAAGATATAATCAAAGTAAATAATGATGAGATGGTTATATATGGTAAAAATACAGTTTTAGATTTATTAAAACAAAATGTTAAATTAAAAAAAGTAATAATATGTAAAGATAATAAATATTTAAAAGAAATTAATGATATTATTCAAAAACAAAAAATAAATAATGAATTTAAAGACATAAAAAATAATAATTTAAAAATAGAATATATTGATGAAGTAAAAACAGAAAAAATAAAAGAAAATCATCAAAATATATTTGCTGTTAAAAGTAAATATAACTATTCAAATATAGATGAAATAATAAATTATGCTAAAAGTAAAAATGAAAAAGCTTTAATATTAATATTAGATAAAATAAATGATGTGAATAATTTTGGTGCAATAATACGAAGTGCAGAAGTATTTGGAGTACATGGGATAGTTATACCAGATAGAAATAGTGTAGAAGTAAATTCAAGTGTATATAAAATGTCATCATCAGCAGTAGAAAATATGAAAATTGTGAAAGTAAAAAATATTAATTATTTAATAGATGAATTAAAAGAAAAAGATTTTTGGATCTATGCAACTAAACAAGATGCAAAAAATAATCTTGATGATGAAAAATATGATAATAATGTAGCGTTAATCATAGGTTCAGAAGGAGAAGGGATTTCAGAATTAACTTTAAAAAAATCGGACATATATATAAAAATACCAATGGTAGGGAAAACAGAATCACTAAATGCTTCAGTGTCAGCAGCAATATGTATATATAATATACAAAAAAATAGAGGAATTTTTAAATAAAATATTACATATGTGTTAAAAATATAAATAAATTAATATAATCTCTTTAAAAAATATACAAAAGATGATAATTTAATTATAGTTTTATAATATAAAAATTAAGGAGAAAATATGAAAAAAAATAACAAACATCTAGTAGCTATGATTCTACTACTAGCGTTATTATTACCAATAATATCTGGTATAGTTAATGCTGAAAGTTTTACTATGTCATTAAAAACAAGTGTAAAACAAACAAAAGAAAAAAGTGAAGTAATATTTACATTATCAGCACTTAATATAGTAATGGGGCAAGGACTTACTAAAATTGAATTTACAGTAGATTATGATGATAAAGTATTTGAACAAGTAATTTCTAGTAATATAAATGCTTTAAATAATTGGAGATTAGAAAAATTTGATCCAAAAACTAAAAAAGTTACTTTATCAAGACAATCATTCCAAAAAGAAACAGGTGATTTAGCAGCTATTGTTTTAAAAACAAAAATAGATACCAAAGGTAAAGAAGGTGTTGTTTCACTTACAAATATATCTGGAAGTAATGGAACACAAACACAACAAGCAACAGTTGTTACTGCAAAAGTAGCAATTGGTGATGAAATAATTGAATTAGAAAAAGAAAAAGAAAAACCAGTTACTCCTGTTAAAGAAGAACCAGTAAAAAAAGAAGAACCTGTTATACCAGACGTAAAGAAAGAAGAACCAAAAACTACAACAGAGAAAAAAGAATTACCTGATGCAGGACTTGATGATACAATTGTTCAAATAACATTAGCACTTGCTGTTGTAGCACTTATTTCAATGTTTAGTTATACAAGAGCTAATAAGAAAAAAGTATTAGCTTATGAAGCTGAAATACAAGAATTAAAAAACAAAGAAACAATGGATATTGAAGTAAAATAAATATATTAATAACAGAGGTACGAAAGTACTTCTGTTTTTATAGCAAAACAAAAAATAATATGGTATAATTCAAATATATTAAAATAGGGGAATAGAGAAATGACAGATGTTATTAAAATAATTGCTATGATTCAAAATATTATAATAGCAATTACTACAATTTATTGGACATACCAATTATTAATAAGTGTTGCAGCAGTTATTAAAGTAAAAGAAAAAGACTTAATAATTAATAAAAAACATAAATTTATGGTTGTTATGCCTGCACATAATGAACAAACCGTTATAGGAAATTTAGTAGAAAGTTTAAAAAAGGTAGATTATCCACAAGAATATTTAGGACTTTATGTAATTGCAGACAATTCAACAGATAAAACAGCTGAAATTGCAAGAGCAGCAGGTGCTATTGTTTTTGAAAGAAATCAACCAGATAAAAAAACTAAAGGATATGCATTAGATTGGTTTTTAAATCAAATGGAAGAACAAGGTAAAACAGAAGAATATGATGCTTTTGTTGTTTTTGATGCTGATAATATTGTAGATAAAGATTTCTTTAATGCAATGAAC
>CAUUHK010000026.1:0-8914 GCA_963545005.1 uncultured Eubacteriales bacterium
TTTTTTTATTATAATCTATGGCTAATAACATTTTATGTTTTTTTAAATCTAATTTATTTATTTCTTTAAATACTAATATCCCTATAATTTTTATATCTTTTTTTATTTTCTTGTTATCTTCTTGTTTTATTTTATATAATTCTTCACCTAATAAAGATACATATTCATCTTTATTTAATACATTTTTATATGTACCTTTAATTTGATTCATAAATGAATTACTTTTATTTTTTTTTATTTTAATATTTTTATATAGTTGAAATTCTTCTACATTTTGTTTATTTTTTTTGAAATATGTATTTGAAATATTGATTAAAGAAACTATATCTATATTTTTATTCTTTTTTATAAATTCTAACGTTTCTTTTATTTTATCCTGATAAATATTATCTATATATATAGTATTTATATTTTCTAATAAATCTACCGCTTTATAATTATATTTTTCATATTTCAATTTATATAAATCATAAGGTATATTTATATATTTATCTGAATATATTTCTAATTCTAATGAATATATACTTAAATTATTTATATTTAATAAATAATTTTCAAAATCATGATTATTATGTTTTATTATCTCTAACTTTTTTTTATATTTCATAGTTAAATATTCATAAATTTCTGTTAAATATTGAAATACTAACATATTATCGTGATAACTTAAATTATATATTTTGCCAAACAAATAATTAAAAGATATTTTAAATACTCCTGTTTCTGAAAAAACATATATTTCATAATATCCAAAATTTGTATTTATTATTTCTATTTTTGCTTTACTATTTTTAATACATTTATTTTGATTAATTGTATTAGTTAATTTAGTTATTTTTTTGCCATATTTTGAATTAACTTCTTTCATTAGCTTTTCTGCTAAATTACCACCTGATATTAATTCATAATATTCAGTTTTTCCATATATATGATTATCTAGTAGAATGTTTATTAATATATCTTTAATTATTTTTTTGTATTGTTTAAAATCATATATTTCAATTTTTTTTAATTTACCTTTTTCTGCATATTCTAATATGAATGAATAAGAATCTAATCTAATATTTTCTTTTATTTCTTTTTTTAATCTTTTTTCTTTCTCTTTTTTTAATTTTTTTTCTTCTCTTTTTAATTCATCTATTATTTTATTATCTATAATATATTTAGTTATTTTTTTTGCATCTTTTAATTTTTGTTTTCTATTTATAACAGGTAATTTCTCGACATCTTTTTGATTTTGAAATAGGTAATTTATACCTGTAAAAAGATATTCTGGAAATATATTTTCTTTTACATTATACTCTATTTCTAGTGTTTTAAAATCTATAACTATTTCTTCTAAAATATTAATATTATCAAAAATTCTATATTCTATCTTATTTAATTCTAACATTTTATACCTTCATATTTATTTATTTATTTAATATTATCAAAAAAAAGAGGTGATGTAAATTGATTTTACTCCCTCTTATATTTTAAATATTTTCATTTTTCCATAATCCATGAAGATTACAATATTCATATACCGCTACAATTTTTTCATTTGTAATAAATTCTACTTCTGGTTTTTCTTCTGGTTTTAAATATTTAATATTTATGCTTTTTTCTGTTTCTAAAATAACAAATTGTATATAATGTGTATCTTCCATTGGATGAGATATTTCTCCTATTTTTACATTAACAATTATTACTTCATCATTTAATTTTCTTGCATTAACTACAGGAATATGTTTTTCACGAGCAGCATCTACTGTTCCTGGAATTATTTCTACTATATCTTCATTTAATATTTTATCTTCATTTTCTATAATGTTAAATAAAATTTCATCAGATTTTATATTTTTATATATTTTCATTTGTTCCCCTATCTATTTTTATATTTTATTGCTCTTTGTATATCTTTATTTGCCGCTTTTTTAGCTATATCATTTCTTTTATCATAATTTTTCTTCCCTTTACCTAATCCTAATTCTAATTTTGCATATGCTCCAGATATATAGAGATTTATAGGTATTAAAGAATAATTATCTCTTTTTATTTTTCCAAATATTTTATCTATTTCTCTTCTATTTAGTAATAATTTTCTATTTCTTTTTTCTTCCATATTATATCTATTACCAAATTCATATGGCTTTATATACATATTTAAAATATATGCTTCACCTTTTCTAATAATAGCATAACTATCTTTAAGTGATACATTATTATTTCTTATACTTTTAATTTCAGTACCTTTAAGCACAATACCTGCATTATATTTTTCAATTATTTCATAATTTCTATATGCATCAGGATTTTTAGCGATAATTTTCATAATTTCTTTCTCTCATAAATCTTTCTATGATATCATTTGATCTTTTTAATTCTTTTATTCTTAATAATATTGCTATTGCTAATAATATTAAAACAAATGAAAAAGATATAAGTATTATAATTAGGTTTTGGGTTAAAGTTAATGTATTTTCATTTTTTATTGTTTCTAATGCATTATTAGCAAAAACAATATTTTGTATATTAATTATATAAAGAACACTTATTAAAATTATTGATTTGAATATCTGTACTTTATTTATTTTGCTTAATTCTTTATTTTTTTTCATATGTACCTCAATTTAAATTTAATTCTTCTAATATGTTTTCCCACATATTTTTTACATATATATCTTTATATTTTTTTTCAGATGAAAAAGCAAATATTGGACTATATGATATTCCTAATTCTTTTTTTAATTCATTAACTCTATCATCTACTTTAGTTTTTGCAATTTTATCTGCTTTATTACATACAACAATAAATGGTAAATTTTCTTTCAATAAATAATTATACATTAATTTATCGTTTTCTGTTAAATTATGTCTAATATCTATAACTAGTAATACTATTGAAATTTTATCTCTAGTATGAATATATTCTTCAATAGATTTACCAACTTTTATTTCTTCTGCTTTACTCATTTTACTAAAACCATATCCAGGTAAATCAACAAAAAACATTTTATTATCTATATTATAAAAATTTATTTGTCTAGTTTTTCCTGGAGTATTACTTGTTCTTGCAAAATTATTTCTATTTAACATAGCATTTATAAAGCTTGATTTTCCTACATTAGATTTCCCTACAAGTACTACTTCAGGTAAATTATTTGTTGGATAATCTGTTTTTTTTACTGCAGATATCTGCATTTTAGCATTATTTATATTTATTTTATTTTCTTTATCCATATATCTCTTTCTATTTTTTATTAGGTACTAGTTTTTCTAATCCACCCATATATTTTTGTAATGGTTTTGGAATATTTACACTTCCATCTTTCTGATAATTATTTTCAACTAATGCAATTAGCATTCTTGGTGGAGCAACAACAGTATTATTTAAAGTATGTGCTAAATAGTTACCATTTTCTCCTTTTACTCTTATTGCCAGCCTTCTTGCTTGTGCATCAGTTAAATTAGAACAACTTCCAACTTCAAAATATTTTTTTTGTCTTGGTGACCATGCTTCAACATCAACACTTTTTGCTTTTAGATCTGCTAAATCTCCAGAACAACATTCTAATGTTCTAACAGGAATATCTAAACTTCTAAAAAATTCAACTGTATAACTCCATAATTTATTATACCAATCTTTACTTTCTTCTGGTTTACAAATACAAATCATTTCTTGTTTTTCAAATTGATGAACTCTATATAATCCTCTTTCTTCAATTCCATGAGCACCTTTTTCTTTTCTAAAACATGCTGAATATGAAGTCATCGTTATAGGTAATGATTCTTCTTTGATGATTTGATCTTTAAATCTACCAATCATTGTATGTTCACTTGTTCCTATTAAATATAAATCTTCTCCTTCAATTTTATACATCATAGCATCCATTTCTTCAAAACTCATAACACCTTCAACAACATCTCTTCTCATTAAAAATGGTGGTATTGAATAAATAAATCCTTTATTTATCATAAAATCTCTTGCATATGCAAGTATAGCACTTTGAAGACGAGCAATATTCCCATCTAAATAGTAAAAGCCATTACCAGATACTCTTCTAGCTGCATCTAAATCTAAACCACTAAAAGATTCTAATATTTCAGAATGATATGGAATTTCATAATCTGGAACAAAAGGTTCACCAAATTTTTCAACTTCAACATTTTCTGAATCATCTTTACCAACAGGAACATCATCTTGCATAATATTTGGTATTTTCATCATTATACTTTTAATTGCCTCTGCAATTTCTATATCTTCTTTTTCAATTACTTCAAGTTCTTCATTTAATTTAATTACTTCTTCTTTTTTAGTACTTGCTATATCTGTTTTTCCTTCTTTAAATAATATACCTATTTCATCACTTAATACTTTTCTTTTATTTCTTAGTTCATCACCTTTTAAAATATTTGCTCTTCTTTTTTCGTCAAGAGTTATTACTTTATCAACTAATTCTATTTTATGATTTTGAAATTTCTTTTTTATATTATCTATTACTAATTCTCTATTTTCTCTTAAAAATTTTATGTCTATCATAATTTATCTCCTATATATTTATATTAATATTTTTATTTCTATTGTCAGGTTTATATTTTTCATATATAACCCCTGCTTTGTCTAACATATTTTTACTAGCTTCACAGTAGGATGAATTATGATATTTATCATCATAATATATAATTTTTTTTATACCTGTTTGAATAATCGCTTTTGTGCATTCATTACAAGGAAATAATGTTACATATATTGTAGCTCCATCTAATTCTTTATGCATCCCTTTATAATTTAATATTGCATTTAGCTCAGCATGACAAACATATGCATATTTTGTATTAACAAATTCCCCTACTTTTCCCCATGGTAAATCATTATCATTAATACCACAAGGCATACCATTATATCCAAGAGATAACACTCTATTATCATTTGCTACAATACACGCTCCTACTTGGGTAACAGGATCTTTACTCCTTTCTTTTGATAAAAGAGCAAGGCCCATAAAATATTCTTCCCAATTAATATATTCTTTTCTTTTTCCTATATCCATACTAGTTTCCTAATTTTTTTAAAATATTTTTTCTTAATTCTAAACTATCTTTTCCTAATATTTTTATAATTTCGTATAAATCTGGTGTTTTTGACTTAGTTGTTAATGCAACACGTATAATACCTGAAACATCACCTATATGTCCTTTATATTTTTCTTTATTTTGTTTATATTCTTTTACTTCTCTAGCATATCCAAATTCTTCAGCTAAGTCTTTTAATTTATTAAACCAAGCATCCTTATCGTCCGATATGTTAACATATTTATTTAAATATGTTTCTAATATTTCTATATATTCTGATATATTTTCTTTATTATTAAATTCATATACCTCAATATTATTTGCCATTTTTTCAAATTCTTCATCATACATATATATAATATTTTCTCTAATATCAGATAATTTAGCAAAATCTTTTCTTTTATGTTCTTCTCTTTCAATATTTAATATTTCTTTACTATATTCTTTATTATCAAGTAATAATTTATGCATTTTAGTATCAAATTTAGCTGTCCAATTTAAATATAAATCATATAATTCATCTTTATTTAATAAAGCAAGATTATTTTTTCCAACATCTTCTAATTTAACCATATCAAATAAAGCTCCACTACTTCCTGCTTTAGTTAAATCAACTACAAAATCTTCCACTTTTTTATCTGGATTTTCTTTTTTCCAATTTTCAAAATTTGAATTAGCAATATTTGTTAAATATTCTTTTACAGTATCTGGCGTAATACCTTCTTCAACATAAAAAGATACTGCTGCTTCTTTATCTTTTCTTTTACTTAATTTTCTTTTTGAATTATCTTCTTTTTTCATAAGAGGTGCAACATGTGCATATCTTGGCCTTTCAAATTCTAACATATCAAATAACTGTAAATGTACAGGCATTGATGCTAACCATTCATCTGATCTAATAATTGTATTTACTCTCATAAAATGATCATCTACAGCATGTGCAAAATGATATGTTGGTAATCCATCTGATTTGATTATTACTATATCTTGATCATTTTCTGGAAATTCTACTTTTCCTTTTATTACATCATGATGAACTATAATTTTATTTGGATCACCAATTGATTTTAATCTAACAACAAATTTTTCACCATTTTCTATTTTTTGTATTGCTTCTTCTGGTTCTAAATCTCTATATTTAGCCCAGATACCATAGATACCTGGTCTTGTTTTACTAGCAGTTTGATCTTCTCTTATTTTATTTAATTCATCATTACTGAAAAAACATGGATAAGCTAAATTTCTTTTTACTAATTCTTTAGCTACAGCTTGATAAATATCTTTTCTTTGACTTTGTATGTATGGACCATAATTTCCTTTTTCTTCTGTATCAGAAGTTACACCTTCATCAAACTCTATTTCAAAATTGTTCATAGCATCAATTATTCCATTAACACCATTTTCAACTTCTCTTTTACCATCTGTATCTTCTATTCTAAGTAAAATAACTCCATTTGTTTGTCTAGCTTGACTTTTAGCTACAAGCGCAGTAAATACGCCGCCAATATGTACAAATCCAGTAGGACTAGGAGCAAATCTAGTTACAACTGCTCCTTCTTGTAAATTTCTTTCCGGATATCTTTCTTCATAGTATTCTACACTTTTTAAATCTTTTTTAAACATTACCTCTGCTAATTTTACATATTTTTCGTCATAATTAAAATCTTTTCTCATAATATCCTCTTTTCAATTTTATATTTCTACTATAAATGGAATAATCATTGGATCTCTTCCTGTTTTTTTGAATATATATTTAGTTAATGATTTTCTAACATTTTGCTTAATTTCATCCCAATCATTAATATTTTTTTCAACTTCTTCTTTAATAATATTTTTTAAATTATCTACTAATTCTTCAGATTCTTTTACATACACAAATCCTCTTGTAATTATTTCTGGGTGTTGTAATAATTCACCTTTTCTTGAATCAATAGTAATTATTGCCATTATTAATCCATCTTGAGCTAAATGTTGTCTATCTCTTAATATAACATTTCCAACATCTCCAACTCCAAGTCCATCTACAAATACTTTTCCTGTTTTTACTTTTTCTTTAGATTTTTCAAAACTATCTTTTGTAAATAATACTGGTGTACCGTTATCTAATACTACTATATTTTCTTTAGGTATTCCCATTTCAAGTGCTGTATTACTTTGTGCATGAATTTGTCTTACATATCCATGTACTGGTACAAAAAATTTAGGTTTAGCAAGAGCCATTATAAATTTTTGTTCTTCTTTACAAGCATGTCCTGAAACATGAACATGTTCTAAATCTGAATATACAACTTCAACTTTTCTTTTTATAATATCATCTATAACTTTTGTAACAGAGGCTTCATTTCCAGGTATAGGTGTTGCTGAAATTATAACTAAATCATTTGGTGTTAATTTTATTTTTGAATGTTGTCCTCTTGCAATTCTAGTTAGCGCTGACATTGATTCACCTTGACTACCTGTAGTTATAACTAATAACTTATCATCTGTAACAGTATTTATTAAATCCATTGGGATAAATATTTCATCTGGAACATCAAAATAGTTTAATTCTTTAACTACTTTCAACATATTTTCCATTGATCTACCTGATACAGCAATTTTTCTATCATATTTTATAGCTAAATTTACTAATTGTTGTACTCTATGTACATTTGATGCAAATGTTGCTACTATAATTCTTTTTTGTTTTGAACTTTCAAAAAATTTTTCAAATGTATTTCCAACTGTTTTTTCTGATATATTAAATCCTTGTCTTTCAGAATTTGTACTATCTGAAAATAAAGCTAAAACCCCTTTATTTCCTAATTCTGCAATTCGACCTAAATCTATTCTTTTATTATCTACTGGTGTTAAGTCTATTTTATAATCTCCTGTATGAAGCATTACACCAACTGGTGATGAAATAGCTAACATACAACTATCTGGTATACTATGGCTAGATGCTATAAACTCTACACTCATTTTACCTGCATTTATTATTTCACCTGCATTTACTAAATTTAATTTAGCTGTTTTTAACAATTTATGTTCTTCTAATTTAATTTTAATTAATCCTAAAGTAAATGCTGTTGCGTAAATAGGAACATTTATTTCTTTTAATAAATATGGTATAGCACCAATATGATCCTCATGTCCATGTGTTATAAATACACCTTTTATTCTATGTTTATTTTGTATTAGATAAGTAAAATCTGGTATTACAACATCTATTCCTAACATATCATCTTCTGGGAAAGATATACCACAATCTATTACAATCATTTCATCATCATATTCAAAAACTGTAATATTTTTTCCAATTTCTTCAAGTCCACCTAATGCTATTACTTTTATTTGACTTTTACTATTATTCTTTTCTAAATTATTATTGTTTTTTTGCTTATTATTATAATTTTTACTTTGCTTCTTTTGTGTATTTTTATTATTTTCTTTTAAATTTGTTTTGTTTATTTCTTTTTTATTTTCGTTATTTTTTTCTTCTCTTATTTCAATATTTATTTGTTCTTTTTCTTCTTTATGTTTTTTTATAACTAAATTTTTTTTCTTTTTTGGTTGGAAATTATTATTATTAAAATTTCCTTCTTTTTCTTTATTTTCTTCCATTTTCCCTCCTTATAAAAGGAGCAAAGTTATTATATTATTTGCATTATATCACATTTTTAATTTTTATATTCTTTATTTATCCCAATTATCATTTGAATCAAATTCTTTTTCTATTTCCATATTTTCTCCAAATAGTATTTAAATTATACTTTTTTTTATCAATTTTTTCAATTTTATTTATAATTATATACTCATTTAACACATTTTGATATAAATAAAACATATTAAATTTAAATTTAATATGTTTTATATGTAT
>CAUUHK010000027.1:0-8863 GCA_963545005.1 uncultured Eubacteriales bacterium
TCTTTTTCTATACCTTTTTATTTGTTGCACTTTATTTTGCTATTCACTAATTTTTTAAAAAAAGTTACTTCGTATTTAATAAGTAACAAATTTTTAAAATAAAATATAAAGATTAATAGCTTGTTTTTTATTATATAATTAAGTAATTATTGCGTGTTAAATTTTGTAGTAAGTAATTTTTTGTAATAAATGGAAAAGATATATATAAGATGATAAAATAAATATATTGTAAAGGAGAAAATATGTTAACTGTAAATAGTGTAACTTTAAGATATTCTTCAAAAGTATTATTTGAAGATGTAAATATAAAATTCACAAAAGGTAATTGTTACGGAATTATAGGCGCAAATGGTGCTGGAAAATCCACTTTTTTAAAAATCCTATCAAAAGAAATAGAACCAACAAAAGGTGATGTTTCAATTGAAAAAGGTAAAAGAATGTCAATATTAAAGCAAAATCATTTTGCATATGATGAATATACAGTGCTTGAAACAGTAATTATGGGTAATCAAAGATTATATGAAATAATGAAAGAAAAAGAAGCTATATATTCAAAAGAAAATTTTACTGATGAAGATGGTATAAAAGTAGGAAAATTAGAAGAAGAATTTGCAAATTTAGATGGCTGGAATGCGGAATCTGATGCTATACATTTATTAAACGATTTAGGTATTTCTGAAGATAAAATCCATACTTTAATGAAAAACATAGAAGCAAAAGATAAAGTTAAAATATTATTAGCTAATGCTTTATTTGGTAATCCAGATATTTTATTAATGGATGAGCCAACAAATGATTTAGATAATAAAACTGTTAATTGGTTACAAAATTTTTTGATGGATTATGAAAATACTGTAATAGTTGTTTCACATGATAGATATTTTTTAAATAAAGTTTGTACAAATATTTGTGATATTGATTTTGGTAAAATTAAACTATATCCAGGTAATTATGAATTTTGGTATCAATCAAGCCAATTAATACAAAAACAAATGAAAGAACAAAATAAGAAAAAAGAAGAAAAAATTAAAGAATTAAAAGAATTTATTGCAAGATTTAGTGCTAATTTATCTAAATCTAAGCAAGCCACTTCAAGAAAAAAATCATTAGAAAAAATAGAATTAGATGAAATTGTTGCTTCAAGTAGGAGATATCCATATATAGATTTTAAAGAGGATAGATTACCTGGAAAAGATGTTTTAAAATTGAATAAAATTGGTAAAAGTATTAATGGAGAAGAAATATTAAAAAATATATCTTTTACATTGAATGCAGAAGATAAAGTACTCTTTTTAGCAGATGATAATAGAAAAATTACGGAGCTATTTAATATAATTTCTGGGAAAACAAAAATGGATACAGGTTCTGTAACTTTTGGTACAACAATTAAACAAGATTATTTACCAAGGGATAATTCAGAATATTTTGAAGAAAAAATTTCAATTGTTGAATGGTTAAGAAATTACTCTAAAGATCCTGATGAAACATTTGTAAGAAGTTTTTTAGGTAGAATGCTATTTTCAGGAGAAGAAGCTTTAAAAAATGTTGATGTTTTATCTGGCGGAGAAAAAGTAAGATGCATGCTTTCTAAAATAATGATGTCTGGTGCTAATTTATTAATATTAGATGAACCAACCAATCATTTAGATATGGAATCAATAACAGCTTTAAATGAAGCGATGAAAAAATTTAAAGGTGTATTACTTTTTACAACTCATGACCATGAGTTAGCTGAAACTGTAGCTACAAAAATTATTGAAATTAAAGATGATGGTGCATATATAAGTGAGTGTACATATAATGAATTTTTAGGAGAAGAATAGATGGTTTTTAAAGTACATATATTAGATACTAATGAAAATATTTATGTAGATATAGTCGGTGAAATTGATCAAAAAGATTATATTTTATTGAAAAAAAATGATGAAATGTATTTAGCAACAATTTTATCAGATATTAAGTTAGTAAAATTATTGTCAGTTATAAAAGAAAAGGAAAATATAGCGCAATGCGCAAATATTATTGAAGATGAAACAGAATATAAATTTGTTAGAAAATTAAATGAAGATGAAATTCAAAAATATTTAGAGTATAAACAGGAAATATATAAAATATTTGAATATACACTAAACTTAATTGAAAAATATCAATTAAAAATGAATTTAATTGATATAGAACCCAAATATGATAATACAAAATTAGTTTTCTTTTATAATGCTAATGAAAGAATAGATTTTAGAGAATTAGTTAAAGAACTTGCTAAAAAATATCATAGTAGAATTGAAATGAAACAAATATTTAATAACAATTTTAATAAAGAAATGGATAGAGCAAAATGCGGAAGAGAATTATGTTGTATGAAATTTGGTGTTAATCAGTCTGATGTTAACATGAAAATGGCTAAGAATCAGAATTTATCAACAAATCCTTCAAGTATTTCAGGAAATTGTGGTAATTTAATGTGTTGTTTAAAATTTGAAAATGAAGTATATAAAGAAAAAAGAGATAGAATGCCAAAAAAAGGTGATAAAGTAAAAACTGAAAATGGTGAAGGAATAGTGGATTCATTAGAAATATTAAAAGAAGAAATACGAGTTAAACATTATGATGCTGATGAATATTATTTTAAAAAATATAATCTTACCGATATCGAAATTATAGAATAAAGAGAGGTGAAAATGGCATATAAAATAAATGACAATTGTATAAATTGTGGTACATGTGTTTCAGCTTGCCCTATGAATTGTATTAATAGTGGTAAAATAAAACATATTATAAATGAGAACTTATGTATATCTTGTGGTTCTTGTAGGGCTGTATGTCCAGTAGAAGCGCCATATGAAAAAAATGAATAATAATTTTAAAATATAGATTTATAAATCTATATTTTTTTGAACTTTTTATCATATTGGAAAAATAATATAGGTGATATATAATACTTGAAAGGAGATTATAATGTTAGAAATAATTGGATATATTTCGTTTGTAATAGGATATTTTTTTAAATATATTAATCCTATTAGATATTTAGAAGTGTTTGAAGTAATTTCATTTGTTATATTTGCATTTATACTTACAAACGGTATTAAAAGAACAAAAAATTTAGAAATATATATGTTTAGAATGTTTTTATTTGCATTTATTTCACAAATTCCATATATATTAATTAAAAATGGTATATATACATGGGAATGGAATTTAAATATTTATGAAAATATCATTAAAGGAATATATCACTATATTAACGATTTGAATGTAGGATTTTTATTTTTAACAGCATTAATAGATATTTATTTTATACACAAAAATAAAGGAAATTTAATCAATAGAGTAATTGTAATTCTATTATCTATGATGTTAGTACATATTTTAGATATACAATTTGGAGTTTTTGGATTATTAACAATTTTTATATTTTACGCATTTGAAAGTAAAAAACAAATATTAATTTATTTTATTATAAATTTAATTTTAAATATTTTATTAACAAAAGCAATAATAACAATAAATACTCAAAAAGCAATATATGAAGCAATATTGCAAATTACTACTTTGTTAGCTTTACCAATAATCTTTTATATAAAAGAATTTCATAAAAACAATCAAAAAAATAAGAAAATATCTGAAAAAAATTTACAAAAATTAAAAGATAGAGTAGATATTCATATAAGAATTAAATATCTAATATATCCAATAATAATGTTAATTATGTATATATTAAAACAATATATATAATGAAAAGAGGAAAAATGGAAAAAAGTCGTGTTGAAAAAATTAAGGAAATTTTAAAAATTGAAAATCAAGAACATTTATTACAAAAATATGATAAATTAAATGAAAAAGATGGTGAAGAATTATTAAACCAAATAGAAAATATTAATTTTAATTTAATGAAAAAATTGTATAAAAATGCTACGGAAGAACCAGATTTAGGTGAAATTGTTATTGAACCTATTGAATTTTACGATAAATCTAAAATGTCAAAAGAAGAAAAAGAATTATATGTAAAAAAAGGTATAGATTCAATTAAAAATAAAGAATTAGCTGTTGTAACAATGGCTGGTGGACAAGGAACTAGACTAGGTCATAATAAACCTAAAGGCACATATGATTTTGGAATAGATAAATCATTATTTGAAATTTTATGCGATAGTTTAAAAGATGCTTGTGAAAAATATGGAGTATATATTAATTGGTATATAATGACGAGTAAAGAAAATTATGATGACACTGTAGAATTTTTTGAAGAAAATAATTATTTTGAATATCCAAAAAATTATGTAAAATTTTTTGTACAAGGTCAGTTACCTATGTTAAATGAAGATGGCGATATTTTACTTACAAAAGAAGGATTAATAAAAGAAGCTGCTAATGGCCATGGCGGTACATTAATAGCACTTAAAAAATCTGGAATTCTAGATGAAATGAAAGAAAAAAATATTAAATGGGTATTTGTAAGTGGTGTAGATAATGTTCTTGCTAATTTTGCTGATCCGTTATTAGTTGGTTTTGGTAAATCTACTAATTCAGATATTGTAGTAAAATCTGTAGAGAAAACAGATCCAAAAGAAAAGGCTGGTGTATTTTGCAAAAAAAATGGAAGAATAGGCGTTATAGAATATTCAGAAATTACAAATAAAATGGCTAATATGCGAAATGATTATGGTTCTTTAGTTTATGGAGATTTAAATGCTTTATTACATTTGTTTTCACTAGATAGCTTATTTGAAATTTGCGAAAGAAGATTACCATATCACACAGCATATAAAAAGGCTAATTATTTAAGCAGGAATGGTGAATATATCGAAAGTGAAGTGCCTAATGCATATAAATTTGAGACTTTCATATTTGATAGTTTTGAAATGTTAGAAAATGTAAATGTATTAAGAGTAAAAAGGGAAGACGAATTTGCTCCACTTAAAAATGCAAAAGGTGCAGATAGCCCAGAAACAGCTAAAAAATTATATACAGATTACATAATTAAGAAAAATTCATATGAAGAATATAGTAAATGGTTAAATAATAAGACTATTGATAATGATACAAAAGAAGAGTTAATAAAAATAGAATTAAATGAAAGTGAAATTAGAGATAGATTTTATAAAGAATTAGAGTTTGGAACAGCAGGCCTTAGAGGAATAATGGGTGCTGGTACTAATAGAATGAATATTTATACAATTACTAAAGCAACACAAGGTTTAGCAAATTATATAATAAAAGAAAAACTATATAAAAAAAGTGTGGTTATTTGTTATGACACTAGAAATCATTCTAAAGAATTTGCTATACAAACAGCATTATGTTTAAATGCAAATGGTATTAAGACATATATATTTGAAAATCCTCGTCCAGTACCTTTTTTATCGTATAGTGTAAGAAGATTAAATGCTACAGCCGGAATTATGATTACTGCAAGTCATAATCCTCCAGAATATAATGGATATAAATTGTTTTGGGATAAAGGTAGTCAAATAGTAGGAGATATTGCAGATCAAATTAGTGAAGAAATTTCTAAAATTAAAAATTTCGATGAAATATTAACTATTAATTTTGAAACAGCAAAAGCAAAAAAACTATATTTAGAAATTGGAGAAAGTATAGATAGAGAATTTATTAAAAATGTTGAAAATTTACAAATAAATAGTGATAATATTAAAAAAGAAAAATCTGATTTAAAAATAGCTTATACACCATTACACGGTACTGGTAGTTATGTAATACCAAAAATGGTTGAAAAGCAAGGATATAATAATTTTAATATTGTTATTGAACAAGAAGTAGGAAATGGATATTTTCCTACAGTTGAATATCCAAATCCGGAAGAAAAAAGTGCAAATAAATTAGTTATTGAATTAGCTAAAAGAATAGATGCTGATTTAACACTTGCTACTGATCCAGATGCAGATAGATTAGGTGTAGGTGTGCAAAATGCTAAAGGTGAATATGTTCTGCTGACGGGTAATCAAATAGCTATATTCATGATTGAATATTTAATAAATAGTTTAAGAGAAAATAAAAAAATGCCAAATAATCCTGTATTAATATCAACAATTGTTTCAAGTAAATTACCAAAAAAAATGGCAGAAAAAAATGGTATAAGATACATAGAAACATTAACTGGTTTTAAATATATGGGAGAATATATTAATAAATTTGATGAAGAAAAAAATCCAGAATTAAAGCAAAATTTTATTTTTGGTTATGAAGAAAGTTATGGATTTCTATATGGTAATAACGTGAGAGATAAAGATGCTGTGACAATTATTTCATTATTTTTAGAAGCTACAGCATATTATAAAAAACAAAATTTAGGTATACTAGATCAAATTGAGAAAATATATAAAAAATATGGGTATTATTTAGAATCATCAAGAAATCTAGTTTTGAAAGGTGAAGAAGGTGCTAATAAAATAAAAAATATAATGGAACATATACGAAATATGGATATTTCAGATATTCAAGGAATTAAAGTTTTGAAAAAAAGAGACTATAAGACACTAACGGTTAAAGATTTAGAAACTTCTGAAATAGATGAAATCCCTAATATGCCATCATCGAATGTAATATATTTAGAGTTAGAAAATAATTCTTGGATTGCTATTAGGCCATCTGGAACTGAACCAAAAATTAAATTTTATATGGGTTCATATGCAAAAAATAGAGAAGAATCAGAAAAAATTTTATTAAAATTAATTAAATATACACAAGAATTTGAAAAAATTGAAAAAAATGATAGTTCAAAAATTATAATAGAAAAATATATTAAAACAGATAATTAAAATAAGGGTAGATACCCTTATTTTATTATATTAATCGTATCTTAAATCAAATTACTGTCCAATTACTGACCGACAATTCAAAAATGTTGTAAAATCAATAAAAAAGAATGTATTAAATTGGTGACCTCTACGGGAATCGAACCCATGATTTAGCCTTGAGAGGGCTACGTCTTAACCGCTTGACCAAGAGGCCTTTTATTATATTAAAATAATATAATAAAAATGGATAAAAGTCCATAAAATATTTATATGTTTAAAAATTTTTTTAAAATAGTTTTTAATAAAACATAGATGATTCCTTTTAGTAATTTATTTTTTTAATAAAAATTAATACTAGAAAATAAATTAAAAAGTAGAAAACAAAATATGGATATGATAGAATAATAAAAAAGAATGGAGTAATATGAGGTTAGTTTCATGGAATGTAAATGGCATAAGAGCAGCACATCAAAAAGGTTTTGATAATTTTTTTGATAGTATTAATGCTGATATTTTTTGTATACAAGAAACAAAAATGCAAGATGGACAATTTAATTTAACTAAAAAAAATTATTTCAATTATATAAACAGTGCGGAAAAAAAAGGATATTCTGGTACTTCAATTTGGACAAAATATAAACCTATTAATGTATTTTATGGCATTAATAATAAAGAGTTTGATAATGAAGGAAGAGTAATAACAATAGAATTAGATAAATTCTATTTAATAAATGTATATACTCCAAATTCTAAGAGAGATTTAGAAAGATTAGAATATAGAGTTAACTGGGAAGAAAACTTTAGGAAATATATATTAAAATTAGAAAACCATAAACCAGTTATTATTTGTGGTGACTTGAATGTGGCTCATAATGAGATAGATTTAAAAAATCCAAGTACAAATAGAAAATCTGCAGGATTTACTGATGAAGAAAGAAGAGAATTTACAAATTTATTAGAGTTAGGATTTGTGGATAGTTTTAGATATAAATATCCAGATAAAGTTGAATATTCTTGGTGGTCATATATGATGAAAGCAAGAGAAAAAAATATTGGATGGAGAATAGATTATTTTGTTGTGTCAGATAAATTAAAAAATAATATTTTAGATGCTAAAATACATCAAGACATATTTGGTAGTGATCATTGTCCGGTATCACTTGAAATAGAATTTGGAGATGAAGATGAAAAAAAATAGTGAAGCAGTTTTAAAAAAAAGTTTTATTTACATCATATTAGCTATAGTGCTATACCATATGTTTGCAAATATAAATGTAATATTCGCGATGATTAATGAATTTTTAGTAATTATAAAACCTTTTTTAATTGCTATATTAATTGCATACATTTTATATATACCATGTAAAAAAGTAGAAGAATATTTAAATAAAATATATAGAAATGAAAAACTTAACAGAAAATTGAGTGTGTTAGTGATATATATATTATCAGGTATAACATTATATATAACTATGAAAGTATTTTTACCTTTTGTTATAGGTTCAATTGAGGAGTTAATTAAAAATTTACCTATATATTTTAATGAAGCAGAACAATATGTTAAACAAATCGATAAAGATTCAATTATTGGAAAATTAGAATTAGAACAATATTTTATTAAAGTAAGAGAATTAAATGTATTAGAGGAATTAAAAAAATATTTAAATGTTACAATTGCAATTGAGCAAATATCTAAAGTAACAGATTTAGCTAAAGGTTTAGTAAATTTAATTATATCAATAGTTGTATCAGTATATTTTTTAATACAAAGAGAAAATATATATTTAGGTTTTACAAATTTAGTAGATGCGCTTTTGGACAAAAAAAGAGCTAAAATAGTAAAAAAATATGTAGCTAAAGTAAATTTCTTATTTTTTAACTATTTAACAGGACAAGTTATAGATGGTATTATTGTTGGAATATTAGCAGGAATAATTATGTTAATATTAAAAGTAAAATATGCTATACCTCTAGGTATATTTATAGGCTTATTTAATTTAATTCCATATTTTGGAGCAATAATTGCTATAGTAGTATCAGCAATTATAATACTTTTAACAGGTGGAATTGCACAATGTCTTATAGCTATTACAGTTGTAACTATT
>CAUUHK010000028.1:0-8667 GCA_963545005.1 uncultured Eubacteriales bacterium
ATGTTGAATTTTTTATTTCTAAAAAATTATATTTACCTATATTTGGTGGCACTTTATATTTTTCGGTATTTTTAAATAATTCTACATTAGTTTCTTTCATTATTGGAAAATTTAGCTTATATTTCAAAAAATTATCTGGTGTTTTTAAATGTAATTCTAATTCATAATCACTAATTACAGTAATTGCCGCTATATTTTGAATATTACTTTTATATATACTATTTGAATCTACGATTCTCTCTAATGTAAATTTAATATCATTTGATGTTAAATATCCTTCAGCTTCATTCCATTTTATATTTTTTTTCAATTTTATTTTATATTTTAAATCATCTATTTTATTTAATTCTTCTGCTAATAATAATGTTGGTTTATATGTTCCATCAATAAATACTAATGAATCATAAAATAATTTTGATATTTCATATACATTTCTATTATTACTTAATATTGGATTAAAAGTATCTAATTCTGCAACGCCTAATCTTAAATCTTTCTGTATTATATTCTTTTTTACATATTCATTATTTTTATTATTTTTATTATTTTTCTCTTTCATAACAAAAATAATAGTCAACATTGCAACTATTATTATTGTTAATATAAAAACATATCTAATTATTTTATTCATATTTAAATCTCTTTTCTTTTGATATTTATTATTTATTATCCTTAAATTTAAATCTTTCTATATTTATTACTCTATTTATATCATCATCTATTGTAATAATAATACCTGAAATTACACTTGTACCATAAAGTTCTGGTAAATATTTTTCAGGCACATTTTTAAGCATTCTTTTTATTGCTATATTTTTTTGCATACCAAGTACACTATCTTCTATCCCTGTCATTCCTAAATCTGAAATATATGCTGTACCTTTTTGTAATATTTGTTCATCAGCCGTTTGTATATGTGTATGTGTACCAAAAACAGCTGTTACTTTCCCATCTACAAAATATCCCATTGTTTTTATTTCAGCTGTAGCTTCTGTATGAAAATCTATAAATATATAATCTACTACATTTTTTATTTCATTTATAATTTCTTCTACTATTTCAAATGGATTGTCTGTCATAACATTCATTTCCACTCTACCTAATAAATTTATAACTCCTATTTTTTTATTATTTTTTTCAAAAATCTTATATCCTACACCTGGTAAAGTTTTACTAAAATTATGTGGTCTTAATACTTTCTTTTCTCTTACAATATCAAATGAATCTAATTTAGTCCATGTGTGATTACCTAATGTAAAAGCATCAATATCTAAATTTTTAATTTCATTATATGTACTTTTTGTTATTCCATTTCCAGCTATATTTTCAATATTTGCTATTACAAAATTTATATTATTTTCAGATATAATTTTTTTTAAGTTTAATTTTAATACTTCTATTCCTGGTTTTGAAACAATATCTCCTATCGCTAATATTTTCATTTATTTTCACTTTCTAATTTTTTACTATTTTTTCTATTTCTTCTATATTATTTATTTCAATTTCATCTCCTGTAACTAAATTTTTTAATATCTTATTATTATCATTTAAAAATAAGACATATTTAAAATTTTCTTTATCTGCATATTTTAAATTAGATCTCATACTTCTTCTTAATAAATCATATTCTGTTTTTATATTCATATTTCTTAATTTTTCTACTATTTCTATTGAAGATTTTATATTTTCTGAAATTACAAATATTTCTTTTCTATTTCTATCTCTAATTTTTTGCATTAATATTTCATCATTTTTAATAACTTCCATCATTCTTTCAACACCTATAGCAAAACCTACTGCAGGTAAATCAGGTCCTCCAAGTACTTTAGATAAACCATCATATCTTCCACCACCTAAAACAGCTTTACCATTTTCATCTAAAAATTCAAATACTGTTCTATTATAATAATCTAAGCCTCTAACTATATTTGTGTCTATTTCATAATTAATGTTTTCAAATTTTAAATATTCTTTTAATTTTTCAAAATGATTTTTACATTCATCACATAATGATTCTGTAATTTTAGGAGCATCTATATTTAAAGTTTTACATACTTCTTCTTTACAATCTAAAACTCTAAGTACATTTGTGTCCATTCTTCTTTGACAATCTTCACAATATTTTTCTTTATTTTTTATTAAAAATTCTTTTAATAAAGTTTTATATTTTGTTCTACAATTATCACAACCTATACTATTTATTTTTAATTTGCATTTATCTAATATACCAAATGCTTTTAATAATTTTACTCCAAAATATATTACTTCGAAATCCGCTTCTGGATTTTCACTACCAAAAAATTCAAGACCAATTTGTGTAAATTCTCTTTGTCTTCCTTTTTGCACTTTTTCGTATCTAAATATTGGCATAAAGTACCAAAATTTTTGTGGTGATGGTAATGAATTCATTCCATTTTCAATAAAAGCTCTAACAGCTCCTGCTGTTCCTTCTGGTCTTAATGTCATATTTCTATTACTTTTATCTAAAAATGAATACATTTCTTTTGTAACAATATCTGTATCTCCACCTACTCCTCTTTCAAATAATTCTGTAGCTTCAAATGTAGGAGTTTGTAATTTATTTATATTTCCTACATCAAATATTTTTTTTGTTTCTTCATACATAAATTCATAAATTTGCATGTCTTCGCCATATAAATCTCTTGTTCCTCTTGGTTTTGTTATCATAAATTCCTCTTTCTAACTTAAAAATAATAATATCTGTTTTTAAGTTCTTCTTTTAATTTTGTTTTTTCACCATGACCTGAATAAATTATTGTATTTTCATTAAATGTTTCTCGTATAAATCTTAATGATTTTATTAAACTTCTACTATTTCCAGTTGGTAAATCAAATCTACCATATGAATCTTTAAAAATTGTATCTCCTGAAAATAACGTGTTTTCATTTATATAATGTATTACTATACTTCCTATAGTATGTCCAGGTGTTTCATATATTTTAAAAATATGTTTTTCTTTTCCATCTAATACTATTTCTTCTTCATTTTTTAGTAGCTTATATTCTATTTTATTTAATATTTCTTGTATTTCATCACTATTTTTTACTAATCCCAGTAAATTAATGTTTTTATCTAATATTCCTGGATATTCTTTTTCTGATATACATATTTGTGTATTAGGGTGATCTTGTATAAATTCGGGTAAACCTAAAATATGATCACTATGTGTATGTGTTAAAATAATGTATTTTATTTCTAAATTATTATCTTTAATATATTTTTTTATTTCTTCTGAATAATTAGGCATATCTATAATTAATGCTTCTCTTTCATTATTTACTATATATGTATTTGTTTCAATTTCCATTTTGCCAACATATTCAATAAATTGTTTTACCATAAATTTTCTTCCTATTAACTTCTTTTTCTAACTATATCATAAACTGAATCAATATTTTGCATTTCATGTATAATTTTTTTAAGTTCTTGATGATTTTTTACAATTATTCTTAAATTAATTTCTGTTTTCATTTCTTTTACTTTATTTTTTGTATCTATTCCATTAATATTAATATTTTCTCTTTCAATTATTTTTATTATATTTCTTAATAAATCTGGATTTGCAACAGAATAAATAATTAATTCAACTTCATAATTTTTCTTAACATTCTCATCCCAATATACTTCAATTGTTCTAATATCTTTATCATGCATACAATCAATATTATTACATTCAGCTCTATGTATACTAATACCTCTACCTTTTGTTATATATCCAATTATTTCATCACCTGGAACAGGATTACAACATTTAGCAATTTTTACCAAACAATTATCTATTCCTTTTACTATAACACCTTGTGAAGATATTTCTTTATTTACATTTTTTTGTTTTTTTATTTCTTCTTTTTCTTTTATTAATTTTAATTTTTCTTCTAAGATTTTTTCTTTATTTTTTTCTTTATAAAATACTAATAACTTAGATATTAATTTTCTTGCACTTATATTTCCAAAACCTATTGCAGCATAAATATCATCTGCGCTTAAAAAACTAGATTTTTCTGCAATATCTTTTAACCATTCTTCTTTTAATATTTCTTGTGGTTTAATTCCCATTTTTTTAACTTCTTTTTCTATCAGTTCTTTACCTTTATCTACATGTTCTTCTCTTTTTTCTTTTTTAAACCATTTCAATATTTTAGATTTTGCAGATTGTGTTTTTACAAATTTAATCCAATCCATACTTGGACCTTTTGCATTGTCTGATGTAATTATTTGTACAATATCCCCATTATTTAATTTTGTAAGTATTGGCATAACTTTAGAATTTATTTTAACACCAGTCATTTTATTACCTATACCTTCATGTATTAAATATGCAAGATCTATACCATTAGCACCTTTAGGTAACATTTTAATTTCTCCTTTTGGAGTATAAATATATACCTCATCATCAAATAATTCTGTTTTTAATGCGTCTAAAAATTGTTTTGGATCTTTTGTTTGTTCTTGCCATTCTATTGTTTGACGTAACCAAGATAATTTATCTTCTTGAACTGTAACAGTTGCTTTTTTTCCTTTATAGTTTTCTTCTTTATATGCCCAATGTGCAGCAATACCATATTCTGCAACATTATGCATTTCTTTTGTTCTAACTTGAATTTCAAAAGGTGTATCATATTTATTTCCTTTTTCCATTACTGTAGTATGTATAGATTGATATAAATTTCTCTTTGGCACGGCTATATAGTCTTTAAATCTACCCATTAAAGGTAAATATTTATCATGTAACATACCTAAAATTTTATAACAATTTTGTTTTGTATCTGTTATTATTCTAAAAGCAAAAATATCATAAATCTGATCTATTGTTTTATGATCTCTTTTTATTTTTTTATATAAACTATATATATGTTTCACTCTACCATCAATTTCAAATTCTATTTCCATTTCATTTAATTTTTCAATTAAATTTTTTCTTATTTTTTCTAAAAATTCTTCTCTATTTTTTTCAGAATTTGTAAGTGCTGTTAAAACATTTCTATATTCATGTGGCATTAAATATTTAAATGATAAATCTTCTAATTCACCTTTTATAAAATAGATACCTAAACGATTAGCTAGTGGTGCATATATATCTAAAGTTTCTTTTGCTTTTTCAATTTGTTTAGCTCTTGTCATATATTCTAATGTTCGCATATTATGCAGTCTATCTGCTAATTTTATTAATATTGTTCTAAAATCTTTACCCATAGCTAAAAACATTCTTCTATATGTTTCTACTTGAATTTCTTCTTTAGCAGTATATTTCATTCTTTTTAATTTTGTAACACCATCTACCATATTTGCTACAATATCTCCAAAAAGATTCGCTATTTCTTCTTTAGTTGTATCTGTATCTTCAATAACGTCATGAAGAAGTGCTGCAATTATAGTATCACTATCTAAAGACATACTAGATAATATATATGCAACATTCATAGGATGAATTATATATTCCTCACCTGAGCTTCTTTTTTGTAATTTATGTTTATCTTTAGCATATTCATAAGCTACTATAATTTTCTTTTTAGATTCTTCACTCAAATTATTATTTACATCTAAAATTTGATTTATATCTAAATTAGGAATATGTTTTGTTATAATTTTGTTTATTTCATTTTTCATAAACCCTCCTATTATATTTTTACTATTTCTTCTGCTATTATTTGAATATCTACATTATTATTAAAAATATTTTTAGATAATTTACCTACAATACAAATATTATCTAATATTTGTAAATTTAATTTATTTATTTTTTCTGTGTCAAAACAAATAACATTTTTCACTTGATTTTCTTTATTTTTTATTTGTAATTTTACTACTTTCCCATATTTAAATATATTAGATACATATGTATCTTTAAACAAAAAAGTTGGTTTCAAATTTTCTTCACCTGTTGGTTCTAAAATTTCTAAACTATCATATACTGTTTCATTTACATATTTTAATGGTAAATATATATTATATTGTACTATTTTTTTGGCATTTTGTACTAATTTTTCACATTTTTCTTCTAAATTTTTTTTATTTATTTTTTTTCTAATTTCTGGTAATTTTTCTTTTTCAATTGAAATACCTAATGCTTTTGTATGACCTCCAAAAGCTAAAAAATTTTCTTTTTCATTTTCAAAAATAGAATATATATCTAAATCAGCATATGCTCTTCCTGAACCTTTATATATTTTTTTACCATCAACATCCGCTTCACAAAAAATTACTGCACTTTTTTTATATTTTTCTGCTATTTTTGATGCAACAATCCCTATAATACCATCATGTATTTCATTACTTTCAACTAATAAAATATTATCTTCTAAATAATTTTCTTGAACTAATTTGTCTATAATATTAAAACCTTCATCTGTTTTTATTTTTCTTAAATTATTTAATTCTTCTAATTCATTTAATTTTATTATAGCATCTTTAATATTGTTGGCAGTTAATAATTCTAATGCAACATTTTTGCCCATTCTTCCACTTGCATTAATTTTAGGGATAACATTAAAAGCTAAATATTCTGATGTAATATTTGTATTTTGACCAATTAATGTCTTTATACCTAAATTAGAACAACTATTATTAATTCTATTTAATCCATCTTTTATTAAAATATAATTTTCATTAACTATAGGCATAACATCTGCAATACTTCCAATAGCTACTAATTCTAATAAATCTAGATATTTTTCATTACTAATATTTAATTCTTTAGCTACTCCTTCTACTAATTTAAAAGCAACTGCACAACCTGCTATTTCATTGAATACATTACTATTTTCACCTAATTTAGGATTAATTACAGCTGCTGCATTTGGTAATATTTCTCCTATTTCATGATGATCTGTAATTATACAATCCATATTTAATGAATTTATATATTCAACCTCATCTATACTTTTTATTCCACAATCTACGGTTATTATTAAATCTATATTTTTTTCTTTTGCTTTATTAATATATTTTTTATTCAATCCATAGCCATCTAATAACCTATTTGGAATTATACTATCTACATTAATTCCTAATCTTTCAAAAAATATTTTTAATATACTGGTTGATGTTACTCCATCAGCGTCATAATCACCATAAATTAATATTTTTTCATTATTATTTATTGCATTTTTTATTCTTTTGACTGCTATATCTAAATTTTTTAATTTTATATTTTCTTTTTCTAATTTTTCATTGAATTTAGTATAATCAAAATTTAGCATTTCCTCTATTTCACCAAATGTAAGATTTTTTTGAGCTATGATAATTGAGATTATTTGATTTAAATTATATTTATTAGATATGTATTTTGCTTGTTCTTTATCATAAGGTTTTTGTTGAAAACTTATGATATTTTTTTCTTTCTTTTCATTCATGAATAGATTATATACTACAACATTTTATACTTCAAATCTTTATATTTTCTTAAATATTTTAGTAATATATCTATTTTTATTAATTATTATTTTTATTAAATATATTTCTATATAAAATATATTTGTAATAAAAATTTAATATTTATTTTACTGCATTTTTATATTTTTTTTTATATACTCTATCTAAGTAATGGAGAAATATATGGTAAAGTATAACAATGTAAGTTTAAATAAAATATATTTATGTGAAGATTCAGAATTTTTATTAACATATACAGGAGAATTAGCAAATTCTAATAAATTATTTATACACTATGGTACAAATAATTGGGGAAATGTTAATAACTTAATGATGACAAAAACACCTGAAGGTTTTAAAGCTAAAATTAATATACCAGCTGGAACAAAATCTTTTAATTTTTGTTTCAAAGATAATAATAATAATTGGGATAATAACAATTCTGAAAATTTTAAATTTGATGTTCTTCCTATGTCAATGACTGAAAAAAAATCTAAATTTACTGAAAAAACAGATTTCTTTTCAAATGATTTTCTTTTAGCTTATAGCTTAAATAAAGAAATTAATTTTGACAACACAAAAGAAGAATTAGAAAAATATGATAGTTTAAAAGATATTGAAGAAGATAAAATAGATATTTCTACTAACTCTTCTGGATTATCTGATTCAGAATTAGAAAATATATCATTTGCTGAAAATAACGAAGCAGTAAAATATATTAATGAACAATTAACTAAAAAATTCAATATGTTTTTTGGTATAGAAAATTCCAAAGAAACTATATTAATAGAAAAAGCAAAACCGGCTTATACATCAAAAATTCATTATGTAAAATTATTCAAAGAAGCTAGAAGAGAAGCTTTATTAGAAGTAATGCATGAAGAATTAAAAGATAAAAAATTTGCAAGATTTACTACTTCTTATCCAATCATGAATATTATGCGAATGGAAGCTAATAAAAAATGGATTAATAAAGTTGGAACAGAAGAAGAAAAATCTCAATTTGCTTTAGTAAATACATATTCTAATATTGATCTATATGATAATTCATTATTTGGAACAATTAGACAATATGTACATTCAATAGTTGATTCATTCAAAAAATTAATTGGATTTGTTGTAGAAGATTTTGCTAGAGATAATAATTAATTTTACAAATGATAAATAACGAAATATACAAAAGATTTAACAAAAGATAAATGAAAAATAAATATACAAAAGATAAAAATCACAGTTTTTACTGTGATTTAATTTTTTTATTCTTTTTTTTATTT
>CAUUHK010000029.1:0-8547 GCA_963545005.1 uncultured Eubacteriales bacterium
TCTTTTAGTTTTAAATTATTTTTTTTAGCTAATTCTTCATGAATAATTATTTTACCTTTATCTTGTTTATTGATATCTCTGCCTTTTATTATATTAAATACTCCACTATTGAATAAAATATTTTTTTTAGTATTAGTAGTCGCTTCTACAGAAACAATATTATTAAATTCATGTGGTACATCATCTCTTTGAACTTTTTGTATTCCTTCAACTACATTAATATTTATTGGTTTTAATATTCCATCATACTGCAATACTATTTCACTTACTTCTTTTATTTTTTCAATATCCTTAAATTGATTAAAATCGAAATATCCGCCATTTTTTTGTGTAATTATTAAAGATGAATTAGAAAATTGATATAAAGTTTTTTCTAAATTTTTACTTGATTTCGTTATACTTAAGCAAGAATATAAACATGTTAGTACTATTGTTAGAATGAAAAATATAATAAATGACCTAGTTTTTTTTCTTGTAATATAACAAAACGCATTTTTTATCATTACAGTCTTTCTCCTTTCATTGTTTATTTTATTGAATTAAAATATTTTATTCTAAAATAAAAGTAATATAAGATTGCTGTTTTTGAGCCATCTAATACTACTATACTCCTCTATGTTTTTCTTTTCAATGTCATTTTTTATTTTTTATCCTTCTGATTTTTTTCATTTTTTTTATATTTAAATTTTTATCTTTATCTGTATATGGTACTATTGTTATGTTACTATCAACATATTCACATAAAAATACTTCGCTATATTTATTTAAACCATTTTTATTTAATTCATTCATAAGCCAAGATTCATCTTTACCAATTATAGATAAAATATCTTGCTGTAAAAGTCCATCTGTTATTAATGGAAATTTTGGATTTTCTTCTCCTGAATGGATAATTATTAATTGTCCATTTTGTTCTACAACAGCACGCTTTACATCCTTTATTGAATAAACATTATTTGTTCTTAATTTAAAAGCTACATATTATAATTAATGCTTTACCATCTAATAATTGTTTTACTCTAACATTACGTTTTTTCAGCCATTTTAAGCTAAGTGCCATTATACACCAGATACATAAAATTCCTATATATTCCATTATTAAAATATTATTATTATATATTACTCCACCAATAATTCCACCAAGTACATAATTTTGAACTTGATCACTTGCAGAAGATGGAGATAAATTTCCTTTACCAGATACATTTATAATTGATATAAGAGCTATAAATCCTATTAATAATTTTATTGATACTAAAATAAATATATGCATATTTTCCATTTTTCTTCCTTTGTTTAACTTAGATTTTATATTGAATTTTAAAATTATTTTTCAATTTCATATTTCCAAGTACTTATTCCACCAAAATCCATTACATTAGTATAACCTAATTCTACTAATTTAGCAGATGCTACTGCAGAACGGCTGCCAGATCTACAATATACAAGTATTATTGAATCTTTATCTGAAACAATTTTAGATATATTTTCAGATATTTCATTATATGGCATTAATATTGCACCTTTAATATGACCATTATCATATTCTTCTTTAGTTCTTACATCTAATATTGTTATTTTTTTATTTGAATCCATTATTTTTTTTGCATATTCTTTTGTTATATTATAATATCCTGATGAATTTTTCATTAATTCATCTTTTTTATTATTTTTTTCTTTTTCTATTATTTTCGTATTTATAATTTTCCTATTTATAATTTTGGCATTACCTCTATATTTTTTAAAACCGATAAGTAATATTACTATACATAGTATAATTCCGATTATATATATTATTTTTTTCATTTTTTCACCTCATTTCTTTGTACATTATATACAAAAATAAATATTAATTAAATATACATATATTAAAATTAATATTTATTTTATAATTTTTATATTATTCTTATTGTCTTTATTATTCTATTACATTACTTATTTTTATAATATAAATATATATAAATCTGATACCACAAGAAAATAAAGCTAAACCTAATCCTATATAGAAAAAACTAAAAAAACTAATTGATAATAAATTACTTTTTCTTAAAATTATTCCAATAGACATCATAACAAACATTATGATATAACTTTTTTTATCAAAAACATGCCATATTTTCATTTTTGAATTAGTATTACTCATTATCCTTATTTCATGTTTTTTAACTAATTTACTAAAAATAAATGTATAAAATATTATATATATAATAACTGCTAATATATTTATTAATATTGAATTTACTTTTAGCCATGCTTGTATACCAGTTTTTGCTACCATTGTTCCTGCTACGCACCATACAGTACCTGCAATTATAAATAATTTTTGTTTGTTTATCATTATTATTCCTTTATTATTAATCCATTGTAATAAGTATATTCAATTAGATTTTTTTTAACATTTTATTTATCTTTATAATATATCTTCTATAATTTCTTTAACATATTTTTCTAAATCATCTATATCTAAAAATGATGGATCTAAATGACATAAAAAATGCCAAACTTTATTTTCTTTTTTTCTATATACTATTGCTTCACCATCTTCACTTCCAAAAAAACTTCTATCTACTTCATATCCATTTTTTTCTAAAAAGTTCTTTATTTGATTATATCTTTTTTCTCTTTCTTCAATATATTCTTTTACTTCTTCATTATTAATTGTATATGCATCTATTTTTGAATACCCTTCTATAATTTTATCTTGTGTTACTGATAGATTAGAAACTTCTTTCCAAACTATTTCAACATTTTCTTCAGCTTCAAACATAAATTTAGATAAAGGAATAATATTTTTGTTATATATAATTTCTATATAATTAGGTATATTTTTTGGATTAAAATATTCATATTCTATATTTTCTGACTTTTCTAGCGTATATCCTGGTATTTTAGATACAAATTCTTTTCCTTCTTTTAAAGAATCGAATACTACTAAATCTTTTGAATAATTATTTTGATATAATTCTAATATATACATATTTATATTCCTTTCTATTTTTTTATTTTATTTGTTATTTTTATTAAAATTTTCTTAATTACTTTTTTGATAATACACATAAAGTTTCAACATGTAATGTTCTTGGAAACATATCATATATTGAAATATATTTTACATTATATCCATATTTTTTAAAATATAAAATATCTCTTGCAAGTGTTGAACTATTACAAGACAAATATATAATATTCTCTATATTTTGTTTAGATAATGTATCAATTATTTTTTTATCCATACCTGATCTTGGAGGATCTATAAATACAGAAGTATTTTTTGGAATTTCTAATTTATTAATTACATTTTCTACTTTATCACTTATACAAGTTATATTTTTTTTGTTATTTATTTTAGCATTTATTTTTGCATTTTCTACAGCTTTTTCTACTATTTCTACAGATATTATTTTTTTAAAACAATCACTTAAATATACTGAACTAATGCCAACTCCACTATATAAATCTAATAATACATCATTGTTATTATTTGTTTTATATATATTGTATATATCATTATATATGTTTTGTGCTACTTGAATATTTACTTGAAAAAAACTTTCTGGAGATACTATAAAAGTATATTGATCTATCTTTATTTTAAATTCTTCTTTTTCAAAAAATAATTCTGTAACATATTTTTTATTTTTTAAATACTTGATATATACACTATCTGCCGCTTTTTCTTTTAAAATATTTGATATAACTTTTGTTGCTTTTTCTTTTTCTGATACACTAAATATTATTTGTATATTATTATTATTTGTTTTAATAACTATTTCGTTTATATATTTTAAATGATATTTATTTAATATACTCATATATTCATTAATTTTTTGTTTAACAATATTACAATTTTTAATATGTATAAAGAAATTAGATTTTCTTTCAAAAAAACCTATTTTTCCATTTTTTACTTTTAATGTAATTTTATTTCTATAATTATATTCATTAAAACTAACGATTTTTACATCGTTAGTTTTAACATTTAATTTTGCAATTCTATTTAAATTATTTATAACCTTATTTTTTTTATACTCTAATTCTTTAGAATAATTTATGTTTTGAAAAACACAATTTTGACAGATATCACTATATTTACATTTACTTATTATTTCATAATCACTTTTTTTAATAACGCTATCTTTTTCTGCTATATAATAATTTTTCTTTTTTTCTATATTTTTAATACTTACTATTTCACCTAAATAAGCATTTTTTATGAAATATACTACATTATCTTTTTTAGCTATTCCATATCCTTCTTCAGTTATATCTATTATTTCAAAATATTTATTTTCTTTTTCCATTTTTACCAATTTCATTATTAAAATTTATCTATTTATTTATTTTATCCTAAAGGTTTCATTGTTGGGAATAATAATATCTCTCTTATTGATGATGAATCTGTAAGAAGCATTACTAATCTATCTATTCCTATTCCAAGTCCACCTGTTGGAGGCATTCCATATTCTAATGCTGTTATAAAATCTGTATCCATCATTGTCGCTTCTTCATCACCATTATTTCTTGCTTCAACTTGTTTTAAAAATCTTTCATATTGATCAATAGGATCATTTAATTCAGAATAAGCATTACCATATTCTACACCATTTATGAATAATTCGAATCTTTCTGTTAATTCTGGATTTTTTGGTGATCTTTTTGTAAGTGGTGATACTTCAATTGGATAATCCAATATAAATGTTGGTTCAATTAATGTATTTTCAACTTTTTCTTCAAAGAATAAATTTAAAATTTCACCTTTTGTTGTAATTAAATTAGAAATCTCTATATTAAATTTTTTTGATAATTCTTTTGCTTCTTCAAAATCCTTTACATTATTAAAATCTATACCAGTTTGTTCTTTAACAGCATCAATCATTGTTATTCTTTTCCAAGGCGCTTTTAACGATATTTCTTTCCCTTGATATGTTATAACATCTGTACCTAAAACTGTTTGAGCTGTTTTTGTAATCAATTCTTCTGCTATATCCATCATATCGTGGTAATCTTGATATGCAGCATATAATTCAATATTTGTAAATTCTGGATTATGTTTTACATCCATACCTTCATTTCTAAACATTCTACCCATTTCATATACTTTATCAAAACCACCAACAATTAATCTTTTTAAATATAATTCATTAGCAATTCTTAAATATAATTCCATATCTAATGTATTATGATGAGTTATAAAAGGTCTTGCTGCAGCACCACCAAGTATTGGATGAAGAATTGGTGTTTCTACTTCCAGATATCCTTTTTCAGCTAGGATATTTTTTATAGATTTTAATATTTCTATTCTTTTTAGAAATACATTTTTAACATCTGGATTTACAATTAAATCTAATTCTCTTTGTCTATATCTTAAATCTATGTCTTTTAATCCATTGAATTTTTCAGGAAATGGTCTTAATGATTTTGTTAATAACACTATTTTTTTAGCATGTATTGATTTTTCTTCAGTTTGTGTTTTAAATACAAATCCTTCAACACCTATAATATCTCCAATATCATATTTTTTAAAATCTTTATATGATTCTTCACCTACATCATCTCTAGAAATATATATTTGTATTTTACCTTCTGAATCTTGAAGATGTATAAAAGAAGCTTTTCCCATAACTCTTTTTTGCATAATTCTTCCAGCAACTGATACATTTTTACCAACATAATTTTCAAATTCATCTTTTATTTGATTTGAAAATTCAGTTCTATTATATTTTGTAATTTGAAAAGGATCTTTTCCTTCTGATTGCAATGTTTCTAATTTTTCTTTTCTTACTTTCATTAATCTATTTAAACTTTCTTCATAATCTTCAATAATTTCCATAATTGCCCCCTATTTTTTTATTTCTTCTATAGCTTTTTGAAGTTGTACATCATTAGCACTTTGTATATCTTCTTTAGTCAATTTTACTTCTATATCTGGTTTTATTCCATTTTTATTTAAATGAGTACCATTTGGTGTTACATATTCTGCTGTTGTTAATTTAATATAATCTCCGTTTTCTAATTGTTTAACAATTTGTATTACACCTTTACCAAATGTAGTGGTACCAACTATTTTTGCAGATATATTTTGTGAAATAGCTGATGCTAATAATTCTGATGCTGATGCCGTATATTCATTTACTAATATAACTATTTTATCATGTATTTTTGCATCACTTTTAGAATAAGTGATTTCCTCATTTTTTGATTTATCTACTGTTGAAAATATTACTTTACCTTTTGGTAAAAACATTTCTGCAATTTCAATTGATGGTTTTAAATTTCCACCTGTATTTGATCTTAAATCTATTATTAATTTATTCATATTAGGTATTTCATTTTTTAATTTTATATATTCTTTATTAAAATCTTTTCCAGCTTCCATATCAAAATTTGAAATTGAAATATATCCAATTGTATCTTCAATTTTTTTAAATTTCACACTTGATACTTTTATATGTTGTCTCATTATCTTTTTTTCAATAATATCATTATTTCTATATAGTTTAATATTAACTTCAGTATTTGCTTTTCCTCTAATTTTTTTAGATATTTCTTCCAATTCTCTATTTTCTACATTTTCATTATTAATTTCAAAAATAATATCTCCTATTTTAATATCATTTTGTGCTGCTGGTGAATTTTCTATAACTTCTATTATATTATTTTTCTTAGTAGTTTTATCTTTTTGCATTACTACACCAATACCAACAAATTCACCTTCTAATTCTGAATGTAATTTATCCCATTCTTCTGAAGTATAATATTCTGAATATTCATCTTTTAAGCCTGCTACATAACCTTTAAGTGCATTTGTTACTAAACTATTTTTATCTACATTTCCTAAATAATTTTCATCAATAGCTTTTTGTACTAAATTAATATTTAGTTTTATTTTGTCAGTTATATTATTATTTTGTTTTAATGTCTTTTGAATAGTGGTATTTTTTATTAATGTTATAATTAAATATATTAAAAATATACATATTAATATACTTTTAATATAATTTAAAATTTTTCCAAATTTATCTATTTTTTTTTCTTCCATTTTTCCTCTGTTCCCCCGATTATATCTTTTTTTTCGCTATTTTTCAATTTTCACCCTTTAATTTTTCAAATATTATTAAAGGATCTATCGTTTTATTATTAAAAAATACTGTTAAATGTAAATGTGGACCAGTAGTACTACCATTTGTAGGGTTACCTAGTTCATCCTTATATCTATTATTTATTACACCATATACATTTTTAGGTCCAACATATGCTATAACATCTCCTTTTGTTATATAATCTCCTACATTTACTATAATATTTGGATCAATATGTCCATATAAAAATATATATTCATCTTTTTGTATGGAAATAGAATAACCATAACCACCATACCATCCAGTTCTTATTACTTTCCCATCTGTAACAGAAACTATTTTTGCACCTTTTGGCGCACCAATATCTATTCCATTATGATACATCTTATATCCATAAATAGGGTGAGTTCTATATCCATAATATGATGTAATATATTTATATTGTAATGTAGGCCATTTTACATCACCTAAATTTTCTTTTTTAAATGAATAATTTGCAACTACTATACTTATATAAAGTATTAATATACATAAATATATTAATACTTTTATTCCAATTTTATTTTTCATTTCTGCATATTATTCTTTTATATTTTATTTGTCAAATGTATCTTTCTTTTTTATGTCATCTAAAAACTTATCTACATTATCTGTATATTTATCTATTATACTATTTGTTTTAGATAAATCTTTTAATAATTCTAATCGATTTTTTTCTGTTTCTTCATCATATTTTTTATAATTATATTTATTTCTATTTTTACTTTTATTTAAGTATTTAGCTTTCTTTTCTTCTAAATCAATTCTAATTTCAATATCATCTTCTATTTTATTTAATTTTTTTTTTATTTCTTCATTTTTTATATTGCTTGTTTTTTCATTTTCTTTTTCTTTTTCTATAATTTTATTTTTAATAACACTTTCTTTTTCTATAGGAGCTTTTATACTTGTAACTTTTTTAATATATTCAATATCTATTTTATTATCTTTTTTATCTATTATTTGTTTTTCTTCTATTTCTGTTTCTATATTAATTTCATTTATTTCTTCTTCTATTTCTCCATCATCATCACAATAATCATCATATTCATATCCAAATATATTCATATTTTTATATTTATCTTGTTCTATTTTTTCTTCTTTTTTATCTGCTTTTAAATTTATTTTTTCTTTTAAATTAGTAAATATATTATTAAATACATTTGTTTGTTTTTTATCTTCTTTTTCTTTTATTTCTTCATTTTCTTCTTTTATTTTTTCTTTTTCTTCTACTATTTCATTATCTTCTATTTTTTCTTGTTGTATATTCTTATCAAATATTTGTGTAGAATCAATAGCTTTATTTTGTAATTCAACTAAATTTAATTTTTGTGTTAATAATCTAACTGTTTCTTCTAATTCATTTTTATTTTCTTCTTTTAATTTTTCTTTTTCTTCTAGTATTCGTATTTTCTCCTCAAGCATAGAT
>CAUUHK010000030.1:0-8309 GCA_963545005.1 uncultured Eubacteriales bacterium
TTCTTTCTCTTTTTCTTTTTCTTTATCTTTATCTGTTTCTTTTTCTTCTTCTATATTTTTTTCTAATTCTTCATTTTTTTCTTCTTCATTCTTTATTTTACTTTTTAAATTTACTGTATTGGTTCCATATAAAGCTATATATTCTTCTTTGCCATTTGTAATCTTTTTATATATCTTATCTGCATTTGGTGGAAGTATAAAATTTTCACCTGAAGTAAAATTATAATCTATTATTCCATATTTTTTATTACCACTTATTTGATCATATATTTCTACAATTACACCTGCATTTTCTAATCCTTCTGGTATATAAAGTAAACTATATGCATCTCTTGGTATATCACTTTTTTTAGTTGTTATATTTAATTTTCTTATTGTTTCTAAATCATCTGATTTTACATTTGATGAAATATTTAATTCTTTTGCTTTAGCTTCAGCTTTCTCTGTTAATATTACTCTTCCGCTACTATTTACCGGAGTATATTCTGGTAATACATATCCTATATTTGAAAATTGTGTTCCAGTATATTCTTTTCCATCCATAGTATATAATCCCCAAAGTTCACCAAGTGTTAAATCTTTTTTCATTACTGGTATAAATTTTTCCATAATAATTTTACCATTTTCTTGATTTGAAAATTCTTGATAATTTTTTAAACCTATTTCATCAAATTCCATAGGTACTATTTTTTTACCATTTTTATCTATAATGCCTAGTTTAGATTGTTTTTTTACTAGATACATACCTCGATTTGCCATATATACATCTATTGCTTCATAATTTCCAGGTGCTATTACATCTAATTTACTATTTAAATTCTTTAGTCCCATATTTCCTTCAATTAAGAAATATATATTTTTATCTGGTTGAGCTAATCTTATTTCATCATATTGGATACTTATACTATTTTCTATATTATTATCTTTTAATTCTAATACACCATATTTACCATTTTTTTCTATTATATAAAATCCATCAATTATTGCTCTTCTGTTTTGGTAAATATTACTTATTTTATATGAATTACTTTCCATATATCTAGCTACAGATTTTTCTAATATATCTATTGTATACATTTGTAATTTATTATTTTTATTTATTACTTTTAAATTTAATAAATATTTTAAATCTGAAAATTCTACATAAATATTATTATCTTTTTTAATAATTTTATTATTTAATTTAAAATTTTCTTTAGCAATCATTCCTTTATCTAATTTACTTGGTTCTCTTTTTTTAGGTTCTTGTTTTTGCTGTTGTTCTTCTTTTGTTAATTCTACTTTGCCTGTTTTATCATCTATTAACCTATCTTGATAATCTATAACAATTGTTTTTTCCATATCATCTGAATCTAATTTACATTGCACAATTTCATAAGGAGATTCTAAATAAAAATATTCTGGATTTTCATTTGTTTTACCATATACTCCATTATTTAATTCATAGATTTTAAAATTTTGTAACATATTTTTAAGATTAATATATTTTTTACCATTAATATCTTCGACAATATGTGCAATATTTTTTATTTCCCTATTATCTATATATAATTTTAATCTTTTTGCATCTACCATATAAAGTAAAATAAAAGCAATAAATATAAATACTATAAGAAAAGTATTTATAATAATCGCTTTTTTAATATTATTTTTCTTTGGTTCTTTTTCCACAATCCCTCCAAACTATTCTTCTGGTTGTTCTAATGTTTTTATATCAAGATTATATTTTTTATAAAAATCATTTCTAAAGTTTAAAAAATTATCCTTTTCAATCTCAATTCTAACATTATGCATCAGTTTATTCAAGAAGTAAATATTATGATAACTTAGTAATATAGCCCCTAACATCTCATCAGATTTTACTAAATGTCTTAAATAACTTTTTGTATAATTTTTACATACATAACAATCACATTCTGTATCTAAAGGTTCACTAGATAATTTATATTCTTCTCTTTTAATATTAACTTTACCATTCCATGTCATTGCCATACCATGTCTTGCTATTCTAGTTGGATGTACACAATCAAACATATCTACACCTGATAAAACAGATTCTATCATAAAATCTGGTGTTCCAACTCCCATGTTATATCTTGGTTTATTTTCTGGTAATAAATCGCAAGTATATTTAAGTATTTTTTTCATAAGCCATAATGGTTCACCAACACTTAACCCACCAATAGAATATCCATCAAAATCCATTTCAATTAATTTTTCAGCACAATTTTTTCTTAAATCTTCATACATTCCACCTTGAACAATACCAAATAATGCTTGTTCTTTTTTAGAATGAAAATCTTTGCCTCTTTTTGCCCAACGAATAGTTCTTTCCATGGATTTTTTTGTATATTCATAGCTTGCTGGATATTCAACACATTCATCAAAACTCATTATAATATCACTATCTAATTTTTCTTGTATCTCAATTGATTTTTCTGGACTTAAAAATATATCTTTGCCATCAATATGTGATTTAAAATTAACACCTTCTTCAGATATTTTTCTTAAATTACCTAAACTAAAAACTTGAAATCCACCACTATCTGTAAGAATAGGCTTATTCCAATTCATAAATTTATGTAATCCACCCATTTTTTCTATTAAATCTGCACCTGGTCTTAAATGTAAATGATATGTATTAGATAATATTATTTGACTTCCTGTTTCATTTAATTGTCTTACATCTAGTCCTTTTACTGTTGCTTTTGTGCCAACAGGCATAAATGTAGGAGTTTGTATATCTCCATATCTTGTATGTATTATTCCTCTTCTTGCACCAGTTTCTTTGTCTACATGTAGTAATTCATACCAAAATTCTTTTTTTTCTTCCATATTTATTCTCTATTTCTTTTTTTATTTTTATTTTTTATTTTATTTCCTTATAAAAATTTTTCTATATAATTCTGCTTTCCATTTTTTATTTAATCTTAATTTAAAAAATTTAACAATTTTATATTTTAAACTTTTTTTATCTTCAAGCCAAGTACCTGTAAAAATATGTATTGATGTTGAGTTTTTTGAAGGATTACAAAATATATCATCTGGATAAAGTGCTATATCTTCTTTTAATATTTGAAATTCATTATTAGTTTTTGCACCGAATTCATTAATTAATATATTTGAAACTGATATAGTATTATTTGAATTAAAATCAAAATTATATTCTATAAGTTCATTATAGTAATCTAACATTCGTTTTACTAATGGATGATTTTTTTCTGCTCCAAATACAGCTGTAAATGGATGATCTTTATTTTCAAATCCAACAAATGCTCTATTATTTAAATATTTATCTAAATTATCTAATAAAATTATATCTGTATCTAAATATATTCCACCTTCATTATATATTGCATGAGCCCTTATATAATCACTAACATATGCCCATTTTTTAGCTTCATATGCCGCTTTACAAAATGGATGCGAATTAATATCAAAATTTGTTTCATTCCATTCTTTTACTTCATATCCTTCTAAATGTTTTACCCATGTTTTCATACATTTTTTTATATCGTCTGGTTTATCTTTACCACCTACCCAGATATAATGAATTTTTTTTGGTATTTTATTTTCCATTTTTACTCCTTATTTTTGATTTCTATTTTTACAAATTTATGAATACCATAAAATTTAAGTACAGTTTCTATTATTTCTTTTTCTTCATTAGTATTTATATTAATTATATTAAATCCTTCTTGCATTAATTTTAATATTTTAATATATATTTTTGATACTTTATTATTTTTTAAATCATTAAAAAATTTTCTCACATCTTTTCCATAATATATATATTCATTTACATTTATATTATTAATACTTATTTCTTTATCTATTTTTGTTTTTTCTATATTATCTAGTTTTTGTAAAAATGTTAATAAACTATATAAATATATATTATTTTTTATTTGTTCATCTGTAAATCTTTTATTTACTATATATTTAGCAATTTTGTATTTATCTTTTGTTTCTTTTTCAAAATATATTGGATAATATTTTATATTTAATTTATTTAATAATCTAAAAGCATTATATTGCAATTTATATAACAGTATTGTATATTTTTTCATTAAACTAAGTGCTGTTCTTAATTCACCTAAAATAACCGATATTTGTCCTGATTCATGATTTATATAATTTCCTTCAAAAATTCTATATCTAAAAAATATAAAATCTACTGTTTCTATATTCAATATTTTATATTTGTCTATATCCATCCAAAATGGTATATTCCAAATTAAATAACTCTTTTTAACTTCATTTAAAAATTTTTCTTTTTTAAAAAAAGCCATATCTATATACATATTTCTACCAAGCCATAATAAAGTAAGTGGTAATACTTTTATATTATTAATATATTTTTTTGTTTTTTGAATATCCATTTCTTCTAAATTATCATTTACTTTTTGTGCATTTGAAATTATTGCATCTACATTTTTATTTTTTTTAAAATAATTATTTGCTTTTTCAAATACTAATTCATCATACATTAAATCATCTGAATGAAGAATATATACTAAATCACCTGTAATATATTTTTCAACATTTAAAATAGCATTCAATTGATCACCATTTTCAAATTTAAAATATTTTATTTTATCTTCTAATTTTTTTTCTTTTATATATTTTAGAACTATTTCTTCTGTATTATCTTTTGAACCATCATTAGATATTAATAATTCCCAATTTGTATATTTTTGTTTTACTATACTTTCAATTGCTACTATTATACTTTTTTCATCATTATATGTTGGCATAACAACAGTAATTTTGTTATCCTCACTCATTATTTTCTCCTTGCATATTTTATTTTCAATATATTAAAAAATCTGTAATTTAAATTTCTAAAAGATTTTAATAATAACATAAATATAAGATAAAGACTGATTCCTATTATCATTGAATATTTTATTCCTTCTGTTATTAATTCTGTTATATTTTCGGTTTTTATATTTAAAAAACTTAATAAATATATTGCACTAGCTGTAATTAAACATGCGATAATATATTCAATATAATATTTTATTGGATTTTGTTTAAATATATTCTTATATAAATAGATTGGTTTTTGTATAAATGTTGTTGTATAGCTTGCAATAATTGTAGCAAGTACTACACCTGGTATTTGAAATTTTTGCACTAATATAAGTGATACAACTAAATTTACAATCGCTTCTGCTATTAATATATTTCGTACTTCTTTAAATAATCCTTTACTATTTATTACTATATCTATACTTTTCATTGTAATATTTATATAAGCTAAAATAACGAAAAATATTAAAACTATTTTAGTAGATAAATATTTTTGACCTAACCATAAAATTATTACATTATCTAAGAACATATATATCATAATACAAACAAAACTAGCTGAAAACAAAAATAATACATTTATTTCAGTAAATATTTTATATTTATTTTCATTATTAGTTTCTGTTTCTTCTTTATTAAATAAATTTGCATAACTTGGTGTAATTGCTATAGCCATTACATGTATAGTTGAATTTATAAAATTTATAATATAATTATATGAAGAATATATATTTACAGCAAGTGGTGACACAAATGTAGATATTAATATTATATCTGTATTTGAATTTAATATACCTGCTATTTTTGAAGATATTAAATCTTTTGTACCGGCTAAATATTTTTTATTAAAAGGATAAATATCTTTTAATTCTGGATATTCTTTAAATATTTTCATATTTATATATATATTTATAGCTAATGTAATAAAAATACTTGGTAATATTACAAACACATAATCTAATTTACAAAGTACTAATATTATTTGAAGTATATTCGATAATATTTTTGTTCCTCTTACTAAATGATTTATTTTATAATATTTTTGATCTGCAAGTATTATAGATTTTGGTGCCTCAAAAAAATAATCTAATAAATTATTTAATATAAATATTAAAAAGATTAATTGTATATATCCTAAGTCTATTTGTACTTTTGTTAAATATTTTACAAAAAAACTAATTATGATACTTGCAAAAATTAATATAACGCCCAAAACATTATAGAATTTTTTTGCAGTGGAATATATTTTATTTATTTCCTCCTGATTTTTTTCTGAAAAAGCTTTATATAAATTTTTATTTATTATTAAATTAAATCCTATATCAGCAATTGTTAAATAACTAAATATTTGATAAAACAATTGATTTAATGAATATATATCTTCCGATAATCCTTTTAAAAAAACTTTTATTTTTATAAAACCTATTGCAGCTATTAATAAATTAAAAAATACATTTGATAATATATTTTTTATAGAGTTTTTTGTTCTCATTATTTCTCCTAAATTATTAATATTATACCAAACAATTTAAATAAAAAAAACATTAATACTTTAAAGTATTAATGTTTTCTATAATATGAACATTGCATCACCAAAGCTGAAAAATAAGTATTTGTTTTTTACAGCTTCATTATAAGATTTTAGTATTTCTTCTCTATCATAAAAAGCAGATATTAGCATTAATAAAGTAGATTTTGGTAAATGAAAATTTGTAATTAATCCATCAATACATTTAAATTTATATCCTGGATAAATAAATATTTGTGTATCATCTTCTATTTCTTTAACAAAACCATTTTCATCTGCTACTGTTTCTAAAACTCTACATGATGTCGTACCACATGCTATTATTCTTCTATTTTCTTTTTTTGCTTTATTTATAATATCTGCATTTTCTTTAGTTATATAAAAATGTTCAGAATGCATATTATGTTTTTCTATATCTCCCTCTTTAACAGGTCTAAATGTTCCTAATCCAACATGTAATGTTACATTTGCTATTTCTACACCTTTTTGTTGCAATTTTTCTAATAATTCTTCAGTAAAATGTAAACCTGCAGTTGGGCAAGCTGCTGAACCATCATGTTTAGCATACACTGTCTGATAATCATTATTATCTTCTAATTTTTTTGTAATATATGGCGGTAAAGGCATTGCACCTACTTTTTCTAAGATTTCATTTAATATTCCATTATATTGTAAATTTACAATTCTATTACCATTTTCTAAAACTTCAATTATTTCAATATTTAACTCATTACTTACTTCAACTAAAGCTCCTTTTTTTAATTTATTTCCAGGCCTAACTATAGCTTCCCAATTATTTTTACCTAAATCTTTTAATAATAATATTTCTACTTTAGCACCTGTAGATTTTATTCCAAATATTCTAGCAGGTATTACTTTTGTATTATTTAAAACTAATACATCTCCTTTGTTAAAATATTCTAATATATCTTTAAATATTTTATGTTCTATTTTCTTTTTATTTCTATCTAATACCATTAATTTAGCTTCATCTCTTTTTTTATATGCACTTTGTGCTATTAATGCTTCTGGTAAAAAATAATTAAAATCTTCTAATTTCATATTTCCTCTTTTTCTTAATATATTTTATTATTAAAAGTACTTTTTAGCAATTTTTTATTTATTGTTTTATTGTTTATTGATTATTTTATTTTTTAAAATATTTGCATAAAATAATATATCATTTTATAATTTTAATGTAATAATTAATTTTTAACAATTTTTAAATTTGAAAAGGGGAAATAATCATGACAAATATAAATATCATAAAAATTATATTAATTTTAAACAAAATTAAACATTGTAAAAAAGAAATTCTAAAAGTTGAAAATCTGATAAAAAGCAACAAAAAATATAATAATTATCATAATACATCTTTACTTCGTAAATACAAAAACGATTTAAAGTATTTAAATGATAACTTATATTTAATTCGATAAAAAAATGGTAAAACATTCAACATTTGGATGTTTTACCATTTTTACTTTATCTAAAATATTTATCTAATTTTTTATTAAATTTTGTATTTTGTATTTTTCTATTAATATATATTAATATTCCAATTACAAATATAACTAAATAAAATATATTTTTTTCTTTTCCTGCTGTTGGTATTTTACTATTATTATTTTTTTCATAAATGATTTTGCTATTTTCTAAATTTTTAGTATTTTCTTTTACTTTATTTATATAATTGTCTTCTATATTTTTAACATCTTTATCTTTTTGTTTTTTTAATTTTTCCAAATTAACACTTGCTTCTAATATTTCTTTATCCACTTTTTTCTCTATTTTTGCTAATAACTCTTGACTTAAATTTTTAAAATTTGTTTCATATATTTCTATTACTGTTGAAAGTTCTTCTAATTTATCTTTTAACAATTTATATTCTTTTTCATATCTTGTTATTTTATTAGTAATTACTAATAATTTTTGTTCTTCAGATTCAACATTTTGTTTTTTATTT
>CAUUHK010000031.1:0-8240 GCA_963545005.1 uncultured Eubacteriales bacterium
TATCATATCCAATATAATTATTGCTTATATTTAGTTCTTCATTATAACTATTATTTTGTGGTAATTCATTATATTTAAAATTAGTATAAGCTTCATAATTTTTATTAAAACATTCATTATTTTGAAAATTATTATTTTCTATACTTACTGAGTCTGCTACATAATTTTCTTGAACATTATTATTTGGTACTAAATCAAAATTTAAATTATCAAAACTTACTAAACCAGTTTCATCATTTACAAAATCATCTTCAGAATTTGCTATATTATCGTTTTCAAAATTTGTAAAATTATTTACTTTTGGTATTTCTTGTTTAAATTCTTGTATATTGTATACTACATTTTCTAAATTGGTATTATTATTATTTATTTTTAGTACATTATTAATAGGTTCTATAATATTTAATTTTTCTGGTTGTAATTCAACTTTATCTAGTTTAATTTCTTCTTCAAACATGTTAAAATCACGTTCAAAATTAATTGGTACAGGAATACTTTTTAACGCTTCAGCTATTTCAATTCCAATATAACTTAATGCTTTTGAAGAGTCTTCTATTCTTTCTATATCTATTTCTACAAATAAATTTGATTCTAGATTAGATATTTTTGTATTTATCATTTTATTCGCAATTTCTACTTCTTCTGGTGTTTTTAAACTCGAATTAGCAATAATTGTTAATGCAGATGCTATATCTTGAGTAAATTTACCTTCAAACATTGGTAATTTTTCAATCCAACCTTCTTCTTTTTGTCTTACTGTATCTACAGCATCTTGTAAGATATATGCCCTTTTAATATTTTCTTCTCTTAATTCTAAAAGATGTTCTATTTTTTGATTATTATTTTCAAATTCATTTGTTGCATATTCTACTAAATTATATGCTTCTGTATACACATTTAGAGGAAAATTTCTTTTTTTAGGATATTGATATAAGTATGCTGTTACCGATTCAACAAGATCTCTAAAATATGAATCATCTTCTAATTTTATTATCTGTTTTTTACTATTTGGATTGATTAACTTCTTTATCTTCATAATGTTAGATAAGATTTTTTCTTCAGTTATTACCATTCTAACATTATATATTGATGATTTTTTAAAAAAGAATCCCATTAGAATTTTCCTCCTCTATGCTATATATATTATATATATGTAAACATTTTTTCAAGTACATTAATATTAAAAAAATGTAACAATTTAATTGTTACATTTTAAATTATTTTACGCTATATGGTAATATAGCTATTTGTCTTGCTCTTTTAACTTGTTCTGTAATAAATCTTTGGTGCTTACTACATGTCCCAGTTACTCTTCTTGGTAATATTTTACCTTGTTCATTTATGAATCTTCTTAAACTTTCAGAATCTTTATAATCTACAACATTATTTTTATCTTTACAGATTACACAAACTCTTTTTTTATTTTTATTAAATTTAAAAGCTTTTGAATCATCATTTTTATTAAAATTACCTTTTTTCATTTTTCCCCCTATTTTCCTATGAAATCAATATCATTTTCTGTTTCAATATTAAAATCATCTTGACTGAAATCTTCAAATCTAATTTCATCATCATTAGTAGGATTCATACTTGTTGAACTATTATCTTGCATAGGATTAAATGTATTAAAGTCAGAATTACTATCCTGTCTTTTACTTTCAACAAATTCAAAACTTGATACAGATACTTGTGTAAATGACATATTTTGATTTTGATCATTTTTATATTGATTTATATTTAATTGACCTTCTACAAGAATTTTTGTTCCTTTTCTTAAATATGTTTGTGCAAAATTTGCATTATTTCCCCAAGATTGACATCTTATAAAATCTGTTTGTTGTAAATTGCTATCGCTTCTGGCATTTCTTCTATCTACAGCTAGCGTAAAATTTGCATACATATTTCCGTTTTTTGATGATCCTACTTCTGGATCAGCTACTAATCTTCCGATTAAAATTACTTTATTCATTTCTACCTCTTTCAAAATTTATTAGTTGTTTTCTACAGTTTCTTCTGCAGTGTTAGTAGCGTCTTCTGTAACTTTAACATCTTCTTCTTGAGTTGTTTCTTTTTTATCATCATATTTTCTTTCTCTTCTTTGGTATTCTTTACCATCTTCTTTGAATTTTAAAATGATGTTATCGTGTTTTTCTAATTTAACAACTAAGAATTTTAAAATGTTATCTGTTAATCTGTAAATTCTTTGTAATTCAGCAATAAAACTTGCATCAACTTCAAAATGAAATACTAAATAATTAGCTTTATTATTTTCTTTTACTGGATATGCTGTTTTCTTTAAAACAAAATCATATTCTTCTTCATGTAAAATTTTTCCTTCATTTTCTTTAATTAAATTAAATATTTTTGTTTTAACATTATTTAATTCTTCTTTATTTAAATTTGGATTAACTAATATTACACTTTCATACTTATTTATCATTTCTTACCTCCTTTTGGATCTCTAGTTCTTTTTCTATAAAGAACAAGGAGCAATTACTTGCTTTAAATATATTACTATTATTTGTTTTTTTTGTCAAATTGGCACATAATTTTTATGTTAATATATAGATGTTTATGCATACATTTTTCGAATTATATATTGTTTTAATTTAATAGGTAAAATATTTGCTATTTTTAGTACAATATTATAAAAAATTCCAACTGTATTTATTAAACTAGGATTTCTTTTATTTACCAAATTATATATTTTACTTGCAATTTCTGAAGGTTGCATACCATTTATTTCATCTTTTTCCATTTTACCCACAGATGATTCTACTTTTTTTAAGTAAAATGCATCTTCATTTGCATTTTTTATTCTTGCTTTTGTAAATCCTGTTGAAACATCACCAGGAAGCATAACAATAACTTTTGCACCACAATCTTTTATTTCATTTTCTAAACACATTGCCATATTTAATATTGCCGCTTTTGTAGCTGAATATATAGCTTGAAAAGGTATTGGCACTATACCTGCAATTGATGACATAAATATAATTTTACCTTTACTTTCTCGTATATACGGTAATATTATTTTTGCAAAATATGCTGAACCTTTAAAATTTACATCGATTTGTTTTTCAATATGGATATTAGAATTACATTCTAATGAGCCAGATATACCAAAACCAGCATTAGATATAGCGATATCTATTCTACCTTCTTTGTTTATTATTTCATTTATCGCATTTTGTATATCATCAAAATTACTTACATCACAATATATATAATTAATACAACTATTTTCATTTTTATTTATACTTAAATCATATACTATATATCCTTCATTTTTAAATTTATTTGCTGTTTCTAATCCTATTCCACTTGATGCACCTGTAATTACAACAACTTTTTTATTTTGCATATTTACTCCTTTTATTTATAACTTATATATTAATAATATAATAAATATAAAAAATATTTCAAACATTTTCATAAGAAAAATATTATTTATTTAAAATAAGTGATATACTTCATATATGGAGGTTTTATGAAAGTAGGGTTATTTATTGATACTTTTTTTCCAATGATAGATGGTGTTGTAATTTTAGTAGATAATTATGCAAGAAGATTATCTAAATTTTGTGATGTAGTTGTTTTTGCACCTAGTATTCCAAATTCCAATTTTGATGATACAACTCTTCCATATAAAGTAATACGTTGTAAATCTTTATCTATATTTACATTAGATTATTCGTTACCTATACCAAAATTAGATAAAAACTTTATTGAAATTTTAGAAAATGAAAAATTAGATTTAGTACATATTCATTCACCTTTTGCCATTGGTAGAATTGGAATAAATTATGCAAAAAAACATAATATTCCAAGTATTTCAACTATACATTCTCAGTTCAAACAAGATTTTCAAAAATATATTAAATTAAATAGTTTATCTAATTTAATAACAAAAAAAATAGTTAAGGTTTTTAACAGTTCTACAGAATGTTGGGTTGTTGGTGGACAATTAAATGCAGAATTTTTTTATATCAATTATAACTTAAAGAAAATGCCAAAATATTTTCCAAATTCTACAGATTTTGAAACTCTTAATGAAACAGAAAAAAATGTATCCAAAAAATATGTGCAAAAAAAACATAATATTAAGGATGATGAAAATATTTTATTATTTGTTGGAAGAATTAATTTACTTAAAAATATTTTATTTATAGTTGATAGTATTTCTTTATTAAAAAATACAGATGTTAAATTTAAAATGCTTTTCGTAGGTAATGGTAATGATGAAAAAATTTTAAAAGAATATATTATACAAAATAATTTAGATGATGATATTATTTTATGTGGTAGAATTAGCAATAGAGATGAATTAATTAAATATTATGCATCAGCAAAAATATTTTTATTTCCTTCTAAATACGATACTTCATCAATTGTACAGATAGAAGCAGCATCACAATATGTTCCTACAATTTTTATAGAAAACTCATTAACTTCTGGGACAATAACTAATAATATAAATGGTATAATTTCTGAAGATAATCCAAAAGATTTTGCAAATAATATATACAAATTATTAACAGATAACAAATTTTATAACTTTATATCTTCTAACGCACATAAAGATATCTATGTTTCATGGGAACAACAAATTCAAAATATTTATGCAAATTATGTACGCGTAATAGAAGAATATAATAAATAATATTAAATAAAAAAATCATAGAAATAATTTATTCTATGATTTTTTTATAGTTCTTAGTCCCAATTTTTATATTCTAAACTCGTAATTGGAATATTAATATTTCCTTTTACTAATTGATTATTACTATATGTCCAACCAGGACTATGTATATTACTCGGATGGACATTTGTTTTTAAAAGTATATTAGTATTGGTATTATTATTTAGATTAGTAATAATACCAAACATAATATTCTTGTTTTTTGAAATTATTTCTCTTTCAATTGTTTTTAACATATAACCTCCTATAATTAAATCTCAATTATATAAATAAATTAACGCATCTTATATTAACATAATTATATTAATTTTGTAAAGTTTTTTATGTAATTTTTTCATATTTAATATCTGTATAGCAAGTATCCCTTCGTAATCAATATTGTTTAGAAACAAGATCTTTACTTTATCAATAATTTATGAAAATGTCCTAAATTTTTTAAAATATTAGCAAGCAAAACTTTCGTTAAAAACATATTATTACCTTGTTATATTATTCATTGCATTTTAAACTTGTAACCATATCTATTTTTTTTATTTTTTTAGCTAATATTCTAGAAACCATATATGAAACCAAAAATGTTCCAACAGCAGATAAAATATATGTTTTAAATTCTATATGCGCTCCAAAATCATATTGCTTTTCTATTGCTGTTTTAAATAACCAATCTGTTAAGTAAAATCCAAGTGGTAAGCCAAATATACTTGATATAAGTGCTATCCAATTATTTTGTTTAATAAATATGTTTTCTATTTGTCTATTTTTAAATCCTAATACTTTTAATGTTGCAAACTGATATTCTTTTTCAGTATAAGATAATATTCCTAAATTATATATTATTACACTTCCTAATATTATTGCTATTACAATAATTAATACTAACATTGTTTTTAACATTGAAAGTACTTCATGCATTCCTTCTTTTAATTGATTTATATTTTGAATGGTTTCAACATTTTGAATTTCTTTTATATTACTTAAATCCTCATTTGTATATAATACATCTGGAATATATTTTATACCTAATGATTCTAAATATTTTTTTGTCATAGTTATATTTTGGTTTTGTGGATCTCTATTAAACCCTATAATTCGCGATTTATAATATTTTTGTTCTCCATATATATGCCAAGTAATTTCATCACCTAATTTATATCCGTTATTTGCCGCTAATTTATATGTAACAAAGATTCCATCATCTGTTGGTTTATTTATATAATTATTATTCTTATCTACAAATCTTATATAATTTCCTGCATTTGTAACAAATATATTATTTGATTCTCTTTTATTATCTGTATCCTTTATTTCAATACCTAAAACTTTCGAAGTATTATATCCATATTTATTTAATAACATAGCTAATTCATCTTCTGTTATATTTTCTTTAAGAGACAATTTATATTTAAAATTATATAAATCATTAAATTGTAATTTTAGAAAATAATTCATTGAATCTAACATACCTATTGCACATACAATAAGAGTACAACAGCCAATAATACCAGCTATGCCCATAAATGTTCGCATTTTATTTCTCAATATATCTCTAATATTCCATTTACTAGAAAAATTTAACTTATTAAAAATTTTACTTTTAGTTATCTTTAAAATATTACCTTTAATATATGGTATTTTTTTCTTTAACGTTTCTGCTGGACTTTCTCTTAAAATACTTCTTACTGTTATATAGGTTATTATTCCTACTAATAATATAACAAACGCAGATATATAATAGCTTGAAATATTCATAACAGGTTTACCATTAGGTATTTCAAAAAATGACATTTCTAACATGATAAAAAAATTACCTATTAAATAATAACCTAAAATTAATCCAAAAATACATGCAAATATGCTAATCCAAAATCCATATCCTATATAATGCCATAAGATTTGATTATTACTAAATCCTAAAGCTTTTAATGTTCCTATTTGTATTCTCTGATTATTAACAACTCTTGTCATTGTTGTAATAACTGAAAGCATAGCTATAAATAGGAATATTCCTGAAAATACTCCAACATATGTCTTTCCTTCATTAATTTCTCCTTGATATTTTATATATGAAGGCATATCTTCGGCATTAATAATAGCTTTAGCATTTGCTATGTTATCTTCTATATTATTTTTAACATTTTCTATCTTACTTTTATCTTGTATGTCAACCATAATATTTGAAAAATGCATGTATTCTTTGTATTTAAAATTTTTAATTACTAAATTAAATGTATTTTCATCTGGTAATTTTAATTCTTTAATTATTTTAGATTTAATATATGATTCTGGTATTTCATTAGTACTTAAATATGCAATTCCAAATTCTTTTCTATCTGAATATATTTGTGATTCATCTTTTGTATCATATAAATGATCAGGAATATTTATTTTTCCTATTACTTTTTCATGCAGTAACATATTTTCATATTTTACTAATATTGTATCACCTATATTAATATTATTTTTTTGACAATAAAAATTATCTAACCATACACCTTTTTTATTTACATCAAATTGTTCACCTTCAATAATATAGAATTTACAAATATTATTTGATTCAATAAAATTTATAAGTAAGGTTTTTTCTTCATTTGTTGTTCCTGTTAAAGATAATTTAAGTTCAGCATCTTTTACATTATTTATTTTTTTTATTTTTTCTAAATCATCATGATTAAGATTACCTATAATATTTAAATCATATAAATTATTTTCATAATAAAACTTATCTGATGTTTTTTGCATTCCATCCATATATGATTTAATTCCAGAATATACCATAATTCCAATCATAATCATTAAAAATATAGTTATAAATTGGGATAAATTTTTTTTTATATCTCTAAACATTTTTAAATTTAACATCATTACCATTTAACCTCATCAATACTTTTTGGATTTTTATTTATTATATTAGATTCTATCTTACCATTTTTTATTCTAATTACTCTATCGGCTATATCGGCTATTAAAGAATTATGTGTGACTATTATTACAGTGATATTTTCATCACATTGCTTACGTAAAAGTTTTAATATTTCAGTACCTGTTTTTGAATCTAATGCTCCTGTAGGTTCATCACACAAAAGTACTTTTGGATTTTTCATAATAGCTCTAGCTATTGATACTCTTTGTTGTTCGCCTCCAGATAATTCTTGTGGAAACTTATCCGAATGCTTTAAAAGTCCAACACTTTTTAAAATTTCTTTTGCATTTTGCTTACTTTTAGTTATATCTTTTATAAGGTTTATATTTTCTTCTACTGTTAATACTGGAATTATATTATAAAATTGGAAAATAAATCCTACATCATTAGCCCTATATTTAGTTAATTCTTTATCTTTTAATTTAGATATATTTTTATCATCAATGAATATTGAACCTGATGTAACTTTATCCAGACCACCAAGTAAATTTAATAAAGTAGATTTTCCTGCACCAGATGGTCCTAAAATAACTACAAATTCTCCTTCATTAATAGTCAAATCTATTCCATCAAGTGCATTGTATTTTTGTTTTCCTATCTCGTATGTTTTTTTTACAT
>CAUUHK010000032.1:0-7915 GCA_963545005.1 uncultured Eubacteriales bacterium
TTATTGTTTAATTTATTACTTAATTGAATTTGATTTTGAGTATGTTTAAATTCAATAAAAGATATTATTAATAATAATAAAATTGGAAATACAAGTAGTAATAATTTTTGTTTACCTGCTTTTGGTAAATTTTGTTGCATATTCTGATTTGATGATATATTTGTATTTTTTGATGTAATGTTTGAATTTTCATTCTTATTTTTATTATAATCTGTTATGTTATCTGTTATATTATATCTAGTATTAGTACTATTAGTATTATTTTTGTTTATATAATTATTATTATTTTCTAGTAATATGTTCTTATCTTTATTATTATTTGTAGTGTTACCTTCAGTATTACGATTAAATTGTGCATTAGTATTGTGATTGCCATTTGTATTATCTGGAGGAATTGGCTTTAATTCAGAGTCTTTATCAGATATATGATTATTTTTATTATTATCTCTACTGGAATCTACTGAACTATTGTGACTACTATCTTCAGAACTATTATTTGAAGAAGATGAATCTTTTCTCCATATAGCTGTGAATGTAATATCTTCAGTAATAGGTTTAGTTATATCGGGAGACCATCTTACAAATGTATAACCATTTTTTGTAGGAGTATGTTCTACTTTCAATTTAGCATTATGTTTTACTTGTACTTCATGGAAAATTTCATTTGCACCATCTGTATTAAATGTTACTTTATGATATTTTATTTCATCTTTTTCATCTTTTTCTTCATCAGAATTGCCTACATATTTTGTATATAATCTAATAGAAATCATTTTTTCAGGATCTGTTTGATTTATTTCTAATGAGTTATTATTATTTTTTGAATATAGATCAACAAAATTATCATTAAGTTTTATAAAAGTTTGCATAGGTTTAAATTGAGTATATTTAAATAATTTTTCAATAACTGGCTTATCTGCACCGCTTTTAATAGATTTAACTGTAAGTGGTAAATGTATATTAGGATACTTATTTGGATTTCTATTAGTAACTCTTAATTGAATTGCAAATTTATCTCCTTTTTTACCTGTAATTTTAAATTTTGACGAATCATTATCTGTTTTTAATATGGTATATCCATCATGGCTATTTTGAAAACTTTTCATATATGGTTTATCTAAAAATTCTTTGGATGAAATGTAATTTGTAATATCTTCTGTACTATTAAAATATTTACTATCTATTAAAGGAATAAGTTTTGCTTCAATATCATGATTTTCATATGAATTAAATCCAATACCATATATTTCTTCTTCATTATCTGTAGATTTTTCAAATATATTTAAGATTTCGTAAGAATGTTCTGTTAGATTTGCTGTAACATTATTTCCCCATTTTTCATGTTGATATATTTTTATTTTTTTATCTAATTTTTCTATATTATTAATTCCAAAAATTTGTTCTTCAATAAATGCATCAGAATATGAAATATAATATCTTTTTGGTTCAGATTCAGGTAAACCTCTAGCTGTAGGTCCTCTTGAATCGTATACAATCCATGCACCTTTTTGTTTAGGATAATTAGTAAAATCATCTTCAAACAGTTTAGGATCAATTGTGTCATCCCAGCCAACAATACAAATAGAATGATTTATATGCATAGTATCTTTATGTATTGGAGAAATTCCATAAAATAAGCCATATTTATATGGTGTAACGTCATCAACATGAATTTGTGCAAGTACTATACCTTTTTCAAGTATATGCTTTTTTATATTATTTCTTGCATTTGTCATTTCGTTTAAATATGCTGTTTTTTCATTTTCAGTCATTTGCGACATATCTTTTTTTTCAATAGTTTTAAATTGGATAAAGTCTGTTAATAGAAATGGAATTGTATCCTTTTTCATTTCAGAATAAGGTAATTTATTTACTAAATAATCTTCTTTAAATTTTTTTTCATCAACATACCCACTACCATTTAAACCATAATATAAAGAGTTATATGCTAATGAATTAGAACCTATATTTCTACCAAATGCATATGGTGATGATTCATCTGAATTACTAGATATATAATCTAAATGCCTTCTAGATAAAAAAACTTCTTCTTTTAATTGTTTATGTATTGACGATTCAGTCATTGATATAATTGCATGTGCAAAACAAATATCTAAATTTTTTTGTAATCTCACAGTAAAATGATTATCGTCATCAAAACCTGAATGAAAAATAGAAGGTAATTTATTATCACCTGTTAAAATATTATTAGAAAAATTATTTGCTTCTGTTTCTATTATATGTATTCTTTCAATATTGTTTTTTAATGTATCAGCATAAACGTTAACAAAAATATATATACTTAAATATACAATTATGCTTATAATAAATATTTTGATTAGTTTGTTATTTAAACTAGTATTTTTTTTGTTCATAAATTCTTCATACTTTCTATCATATTTTAATTAAATTATATTTACATATAAAAGGTAGAGAAAGTAAAAATGTAAAAAGAAATATAAAAGTAAAGATAAATATATATAATTTTAAAATTAATAATTAATTATTAGTTATTAATTATAATCAATTATTAATTATATTTTGCTATATATTTTATTTTTATAGTTGAAATAAGAAAGTGAATATTTTAAAATATAGATAATAAATAAGGAAAAAATATGAAAAAAATAATACAATCATTTAAAAAATATATAGCAATAACATTATTATCTTCAGTTATATTGGTAATAATAACAGGATTACAATTATATATGCCATTTTTATTTTCTAAATTAATAGATAATGGTATTGTTCATAAGGATTTTAATTTAATTAAAAATATATCTATGCAAACAATAGGAATAGTATTAGTAAGTGTAACTTTATTAATAATAAATATTTTTATTCAAGCAAAAGTAAGTTTTGGATTTAGTAGATTAATAAGTGAAAAAATATTTAATAAAATACAATATTTTTCTGCAAAAACAATAGATAAATTTAAAATATCTTCATTAATTTCAAGAGTTACTAATGATACTAATAATGTATCAAATTTATTTTTTTCAATAATACCTGAATTTTTTGAAGCTTTATTTGTTTTTGTATTTTCATTTGTTTATGCATATAAAATTAATGAAAAATGGACTTTTCAAATATTATTATTAATACCAGTGATTTTATTATTTGGTTATTTTATTTCACGAAAAATAGAAAAAATATTTACACAGGTAAGAAAATTATCTGATAATATTAATAGAAAAGTAAAACAAACAGTTTCTTCAATTAAATTAATTAAGTCTTTTAATTTAGAAAAAAGTGAATTTAAGAAATTTAGTGATATTAATGAAGAAATAATGGATAAAACTATAAAAGGTGTAAATATAATTGTTGGGTTAACTCCAATAATTAATATATTAATTTATTCAGTAGTTGCTTTTGTAGTCTATTCATCAAAAACACAAATATTAGTTGGTGATGTTGGAATTGGAAGTATAATTTCATTTATAATATACGCTTTAAATATGTTGAGCTCGGTTGTTGCAGTTGTTTCATTGATTATAACAATATTCCAAACTAAGATATCTATAACAAGAATTTCAGAAATATTAAATGAAGAATTTGATGAACAAGTATATAATACAACGGACCTTATAAAATACAATTCTAAATACGATATTGAATTTAAAAATGTTTACTTTAAATATGCAGAAGCTAAAAATTTTACTTTAAAAAATATTTCTTTCAAAATTGAAGAAGGTGAAAATATTGGAATAATTGGCTTTACAGGTTCTGGTAAAACGACATTAATAGAAACTTTATTAGGAATATATGATGTAACAGATGGTAATATATATATCGGTGGTATAGATATTTCAAAATACGATAAAAAATATTTAACAAGCTTATTTTCTTATGTTTTACAAGAAAAAATATTATTTACGGGAACTATTAAGGAAAATGTATTATATGGAAAAAATAATGCAAATGAAAAAGAAATATTAGAAGCTATTAAAGATGCTGAATTATATGATTATGTAAAAAATACGAAATTAGGGATAGATACTTTGGTTAGCGAAGCAGGTAGTAATTTATCTGGCGGACAAAAACAAAGATTATCTATTGCAAGAGCTTTAATTAAAAAAGCAAAAATTAATATTTTTGATGATGCTACATCAGCGATAGATTTGATTACAGAAAGAGCAATTTGGAATAATCTTAATAAAAAAAATAAACAAAGTATAAATATTATTATTTCACAGAGAATTAGTACAATTGAACATTGCGATAAAATAATCGTAATGAATGATGGCTGTATTGAAAATATAGGTACACATGATGAATTAATAAATAATTCACCTATATATAAAGAAATATATATTAATCAATATGAAAATAAAATTTCAAAACAAATAGCTATAAGTGATGAGAAAGTTGAAACTAAGAAAAAAAGAAGGATAATTAAAAAGAAATAGGTAGTTAAATGAAAAAAACAGATAATAATTCTTTAAACACGATGTTAAGAATAGTAAAATTTTTAAAATATCAGAAACTTATGTTTATTATAGGAACAATGCTATTAATTTTTAGTGCTTTTTTTACTGTTGCAAATAATTTAGTTTTAAAAACAGTTTTAGATGAAATGACAAAAACAAATTGGGAAGTTTTTAAAAATGCTGGAATTATTTTAATTTTACTTATTGTAGGAAATATTGTAACAGAATATTTAGGAACATTAATAATTGCAAATATGGCACAAAAAGTTACATATAAAATTAGGAATGATGTTTTCAAACAGATACAAAATTTAAGTATTGCATATTTAGATACACGAAAAGATGGAGATTTAATGTCCATTTTTATAAATGATATTGAATTATTATGTACTACATTAGATCAATCAATTTCAAAAATAATAATTGCTATAGTTCTTTTTATAGGAACTATTATAGGTATGTTTTATTTAAATTCTGTTTTAGCAATAATTAATTTATTTATATATGTTGTAATTATTATTTTAGCAATGATTATTATGAATAAGAATATAAAATTATTTGAGCAAAAGCAAAAAAATAAAGCGGATATTACAGGTTATGTAAGTGAAAATTTTTATGGTAAAAAAGTTATAAATATATTCAATCAAGAAGAAAAAGAAAAAGAAAAATTTAGTATTATGTCTAAAGATTTAGAAAAAATAAGTATAAGAAGTTCTATTTCTTCTAAAATGCTTGGAGTAGTTGTTGATGAATTTTCTGGTGTAGCTAGTGTGATAACAATGATTATTGGAGTAATTTTAGCTTTTAACGGAAATATTACAATTGGAACTTTGGTACCTTTTATAACATTAACTGATATGTTAAAAAAAGTTATAACTATTTTAAAAGCACAAATTCCAAATATTATGAATTCAATAGCTGGAGCAAATCGTGTTTTTGAAATATTAGATCAAGATGAAGAATATGAAGATAAAAGAAATTTAATGATATATAAAATTAAAAATTATGGTGGAATTAAATTTTGGGAAAATCAAGTAACAAAAGAAAAAGTGCCAGTAAAAGGAATGGTTGAATTTAAAAATGTAGATTTTTCATATCAAGATAAAAAAGTTTTATCTGATATATCATTTTATGCTAAACCTGGAAGTACTATTGCTATTGTTGGTTCTACTGGTGCTGGTAAAACAACTATAGTGAATCTTATTAGCAGGTTTTATGAAATAGATAATGGAAAAATTACTATTGATGGAATAGATATAAAAAATATTTATTTATCTGATTTAAGAGGATTAATAAGTATGGTGCTACAAGATATACAATTATTTGATGGTACTATTACTGATAATATTAAGTATGGTAATTTAAAAGTCACAAATTCAGAAATTAAAAATGCTATTACACTGGTAGGTGCTGAATTTTTAATTAATAAATTAGAAAAGGGATTAGATACAGAAATACTGGAAAATAGCAAAATGTTATCTGAAGGTGAAAAACAAATGATATCAATTACAAGGGCAGCTATAGCTGATTCAAGTATTTTAGTATTAGATGAAGCAACTTCAGCTATTGATACTATAATGGAAAAAAGAATTAATAAAGGTATTGATCGTATTATTAATGAAAAAACAACTATAGTTATAGCTCATCGACTTTCAACAGTAAGAAATGCAGATTGTATTTTATTAATAGAAAATGGAAAAATTGTTGAAAAAGGTACTCATGAAGAATTAATGGCTTTAAAACAAAAATATTATAAATTAAATAATGGAGAGATGGTTCTTACTTAAAACCATCCTCCATTTATATTTATTATTTCTCCAGTAATGTATTTGGAATCAATTAAAAAATTAATACAAAGTGTAATATCTTCTACTTCACCAAATCTATTAAGTGGGATATTTTTTAAACACTCCGCTTTATCTTCTATAGAATAATGCTGATTCATCTTAGTATTAATATATCCAGGTGCTATTGCATTAATTAAAATATTAGATGATGCATACTCTTTAGCTAATGATTTTGTTAGTGAATTAATACCTGCTTTGCTTAATGCATAAATACTTTCACATACAGCTCCTTGATCTGCTAAAAATGATGAAATATTGATTATTTTACCAACATTATTTTTTAACATATGTGGTAATATATATTTACATGTATATATATAAGAAAATAAATTAGTATTTAAAATATTTTGTATTTCTTCATCAGATATATCTATAAAAAGTGAAAATTGAGATATTGCGGGTAAATTAATTAATATATCTATAGAATTAAAATATTTAATTGCAGAACTAATTGCCTTTTGTATATCGTTTGGATTACGTAAATCTCTTTTTTCAATAACTACATTAGGGTAAGTTTGTTTTATTTTGTTATAAAATTCAGCATTTGAATAATAAGTAGTATAAATATTATATTTATCATAATTTTGCTTTATTATATCATAACCGATATCACTTGAACCGGCAGCAATAAAAATTGTTTCTTTATGTTTCATAAATTCTCCTTAAATGAATTTTAGCATGTAAAACAAGAAAAATAAATTTTTAAAAGAAAATTTATTTTATCTTTATTTATTATTTTAAATTTTATATAATACTTAATAAGGAGGATATTTTGAAGAAGACAGAAATAAATGATGAAAAATTTAAAGTAAAGGAAATAAACGAAACTACAAAAAATAAAAAAAATACTATTTGGTTAGAATGTACAATTTTAATAATTTTATTAATTTCAATGATAGGTTGTGGAATATATAAATTTTTAGAAAAAAATAAAGTTGTTAATGAAATTAGTAATAATATTAAAAATATAAATAATTGTATAATCCATATTAAAGAAAATGGTGAAATATTAGAAACAATAGCATATTTAAATAATGAAAATTATGTACAATTAGAAAAACATATAAAAGATAATAAGTATACTTTAATTAAAAGTAAAAAAGATAATAAAATATATTATATAAATGAAGCAAATATAGAGACATTAGAAAAAGATGATAAAAAATACAATGAATATAATGATGAGCTTAATAAAGATATATTTTTTAAGGAAAATATAAAAAATAATACATTATTTGCAATGTTTAAGAATAATAAAATTTTATTAACAACAAATAATAAAGATATTATGCAATTTAATAAAGAAACAAAATCACCAGAAATCTTCAAAATAGGTAATAAACAATACATTTTTGACATCAATAATAAAGAAAATAAATTTAAATTAAATTTTATTGAAAAAAATTAGCGAAAATGTTGCAAAAAAAATACAATTATGTTACATTGATAATGGTTACAGAAACCATTATTTTTTTAATAAAAAAAGTTTTTAAAAAATGCAAAAAAATATTTTAAAAAACTTGACAATTTAAAAAAATATATTTATAATAAATTTATCGTTTCGTGATTGAATTCCAGAAACGAAAAGAACATTGAAAAATAAATAATATTCTTTAAATAACCAAGCGGTTAAAT
>CAUUHK010000033.1:0-7902 GCA_963545005.1 uncultured Eubacteriales bacterium
TAATTATTAATGTACCAGTTGGAACAGTATTATATAAAGATGGAAAAAAATTAACAGAACTTGTGGAAGATGGTGAAGAAAAAATTATATTAAAAGGTGGAAAAGGTGGTTTAGGTAACGCTAGATTTAAAACATCTACAAGACAAGCACCAAATTTTGCAATAGATGGAGAAAAAACGGAAGAAGTAGATGTAGTTTTAGAATTAAAATTAATAGCAGATGTTGGACTTGTAGGTTTTCCAAATGCTGGTAAATCGACATTTTTAAGTACAGTAACAAATGCAAGACCTAAAATTGCAAATTATCCATTTACAACATTAATACCAAATTTAGGTGTTGTAGATATTAAAGAAGGAAGTTTTGTAATAGCAGATATTCCAGGAATAATTGAAGGTGCAAGTAAAGGGATAGGACTTGGAGATAAATTTTTAAAACATATTGAAAGAAATAGAGTTTTACTTATTTTAATAGATATATCTGGCATAGAACAAAGTGCCAAATCTCAAGTTGATCAATTAATGCATGAATTAAAGGAATATAGTAATGAATTAATGGAAAAAGAAATGATTTTTGTTGCAACTAAAATGGATATTAAAGATGATGAACAGTTAGAATATATAGAAAAATATACAAAAAAGAATAATATAAAATTATTTAAAATATCTTCTGTAACAAAAGAAAATGTAAGTGATTTATTAAAATATATAGTAAAAAGATTAAGTGAAATACCAAATATCTTAGAAAAAGTAGAAGAAGAAAATATCTATACATTAGATAATATAAATAATGACGGTGCAGTTATTCAAAATAAAGATAGATTTAAGGATTTTACTGTTAGAACAGAAAAAAGGGATGTAATGAATTTATCTTTATTAAAAAGCAGTGCTAAAGAAATTCTTAAAGATGGAAAAATCTTAGTATTTATAGTTGAAGGTCCAGCAATTGAAAGATTAGTTGGTAGAGTAAATATAAATGAAAGAGAATCAATGAATTATTTTCATAAAATGTTAGATACAATAGGGGTAACAAAAGAATTAAAAAAACAGGGAATAAAAAATGGTGATACTGTAGAAATTACAGGTATAAATTTTGAATGGCATGAATAATTTTGGAGGAAATAATGGCTTGGAGTGATAAATATTCAGAAGAATTAACTGTAGAAGAACAAAATCTTTTTAAAGAAATAGAAAGATATGCAAGAAGTAATTTAGGATTAATGCCAACAATATCTAATTTAAAAAGATTTTTTGAAATAAAATCTACAGGAAATATGCATGCTTTAGTTAAATCATTAGAAGAAAAAGGTGTAATTGAATTAATAAATGCTGGTGGAAATAAGAGAAGAGTTATAATAAAAGAAAGAAGAATAAAAAAAACACCAAAAAAATATCAAAGGGCTAAAAAATTAAATTCAAGTATTACACAAATAAAAACAGCAATTATACCTTTGTTAAAAGATAAAGTAAATGATAATACTTTATTAAGAGCAAATAATTTTGAAGAATATATATCAATCCCAGAAGAATATTTTAGGGAAGAAAATATGTTTGCATTTCAAAATAAAACATTATATCAAGATGATAAAGTAATAATAGAAAAAGATGCAATAATAATTGTAGATATAGAAGCTAAATATTTATCAAGAGATTTTATTTGTAGAAGATCTGAAATAAATGAAATATATCTTGAAAGATATAAAAGGGGAGATAGTAAAGAAAATATACTTGGAAAAGTAATAGCAAAATATTCAAAAATAACATTTTAAATAGGAGTAAATATGGATAAAAATAAAGAAATATTAAATAATATTATTGATAAATATAATTTAAAAATAGAAGATAGGGAAAATTCTATACAAATATTACAATTAATAAAAGAATATAAATTAAAGATAGAATTAATAGATAATTATCCAGAAGTTTTAAATATTAAACCTAGTAAATTTGAAAATGTAATAAATAAATTTAAAGAAAATGAATTAAATGTAAAGTTATTAGAAAAATTTCCTAAAATATTTGAAGAAACAACAGGTGCAAGAATTGAAAATATAACTAAAGTTTTAAAAGAAGAAAATATAAGTGAAAAAATAATTGAAAAATATCCAAGTATAATTTCAGTAGGTAGAGATAAAGATATACCATATGTAATAGCTGAATTTAAAAAATATAGAGTAGATAAAAAATATTTCATGTCAAATGGAGATGTATTAGCTTATGCTAAATTAAAAGATATTAGAAAAATATTAAAAAAGTTATATGATAATAATTTATTAAGTATAGTTCTTAAAAATACTCCACAAGTTTTTTACACAAACACAGGACAAGTTGTGGAAGATATTTGCGATTTTGTAGATTCACCAAGAGAAAGATTAGGAATAGAAATTTTAAAAACTAATCCAGAAATATTATATAAAACTACAAAAGTTAGAATTTCAGCAATAATAAATTTATTAGAAAGACAAAATCTAGATAGAAAAATAATATTAAAATATCCAGAAATTTTATATATGAATGAAACAAAAGAAATTGAAGATATAATAGGTATTTTAAAAGAAAAAAAATTAGATGCAAAAAATATTGAGAAACACGCATATTTATTAGCTATACAAGATAAAGATGTTTTAAATGAAGAAATAGTAAAAATCTTAAAAGAAACACCTAATACTCAAGAATTAAAAGTAGAAAGCAAAGGATTAGAACAAATAGAAGAAAAAACAGATAAAACAAAAGAAAATAAAGAGATAAAAATGAATAAAGAAGAAAAAGTAGAAATAACAGAACAAGATTCTATAAAAACTTGCATGACAGAAGATGAATTAAATGAAATAGAAAAATTATTACAAGATACAAATAGTATTTTAGAAAATGCAAAAAAAGATAAAGAACAAATAAAAGAAAAAGAAGATGAAATAAATCATATTTTAGCTGAATTCGATATAAAAAATCTTGTATTGCCTAGTGATTTAATAAATACTATAGATACAAAAGAAATAATAGAAGTATTAAGTTTCTTAGATAGTATAGAAATGAAAAGAATAGTAAGTCTTTTCCCATATATATTAAATATGCCAAAAAAAGCTATTTCAGAAAACATAAGTAAATTAATAGAAGAAGGTCAATTTAATAATATAGAAAATATAGTAGAAGTATTAGAAGAAGATGTAGATGTTTTAGATAAACAAATAGAATATATTTTAGATAATAATTTTTATGAACAAAAACAATTAAAAATACAAGATATATTAGAGATTATAAATAATGAAAAAGAAAAACAAAAATATAATAGTTTTGAAATACTAAGAAAAAAAGCTAATGAATATTTGGGTGGGAAATATGTAAAATATATAGAAAATTCCAATTTTTTAGAAGAATTATCTGATGAAGAATATGATGTAAATATTTATGATAGAATATTAGAATTAGGTACAGTAAAAGACGAAATAGTATATATTAAAAGAGATGAAAATTTTAGTTTAATAAAAATAGAAGATAATCTACAAAAAATAATTAAATTGTTAGGAAAAACAGATAATTTAAAATTAGAAGAATATGATATAAATGAAATTATGTCAGCTGTTATATTATCTGGAAAAAGAATGTTACAAGAAGCATATGATAAAGTTTATGAAGGTATTTTAAAACAAGAAAAACCAAGTGAATGGGAAGAAATTAGAAATTTACATAAACAAGCTCAAGAGAAAAAAGGTATTATTGTAGATATAGATGAAAGTAAAAAAACACAAAGCATTGATGAAATGCTAGACTCTTTCTATGGAAATGTTGAAGAAGAAGATGATGATGAAATCGAAGAACAAAATATTGAAATTAAAGATACAACTGTAAAAGAAAATCAAAAAGAAGAAATAGAAAAAAAGAAAATTGCTATTCAAAAAGAAATAGAGAAATTAAAAGAATTAGAAAAACAAGAATTAGAAAATGTAAAAACACTAAGAAAAGAAGTGGGGTTACAATCAACAGAAAAATTAAAAATAGTAACTTCAAATGAAATAGAAGGAAATAGTTTAAATGAAACTATGCAAATTAATTCACCAATTGCTAATAAAACTATAGAAAAAGATATGGAAGAAGGTGCTAAAAAGGGGCTTGATGAAATAGAAAAAACATTTAATACTAAGATTACAATTGATGAAAAAATAATATTGCAAGAATTAGAAGCTAAAGCTAAAAGAGAAGAAGAGTTAAGAAAACAAATTGAATTAAAAAGACAAGAAGAATTGAAACAAAAAAGAGAAGCTGAATATAAAGAAAAAATGCAAGCTATCGAAAATATGCAAGGCAAATTAGGATTAATGACTTCTCAATTAAAACAATTTAAAGCAGATATGCAAGAAAGAGAACTTGAAATTAAAGCTAGAGAAAGAAAAAGAATTCAAGATATAAAAGATAGAAGGGCAAGGAATAAAACAGAAGAAGAGGCTAGAAAATTAGAAGAAACAGCTAAGAAATTAGAATTACAAGCAGCAAAATTAGAAAAAGAAAGATTATTAATAGAAGAAGAAAGAAAAAAAGAACTTGCTAGAATTAAAGAAGAAGAAGAAAAAAGATTATTAGAGCTTGAAAAACAAAAAGAAGAAGAAACTAAAAAAAGAGAAGAAGAAGTAAAACGTTTAGCAGAAGAAGCTAAAAAAAGAGAAGAAGAAATAGCTAAATTAAAAGCAGAAACTATTGCAAAAATAGAAGAAGAAAAAAATAAATTACAAGAATTAGTAAAAATTGAAGCTGAAAAAATATTACGAGAACAAGGCTTAATAAAGGATAATAGAAGAATTAATTTACTATATGAAAATCGTAAAAATAATAATCAAAATATTAAAGTAAATAATATTCCAAAAGAAGCTATTAGTTTTGATAATATAGAAACAAAAGAAGAATATCCAGATGATATTAGTGCATATTATAAAGATAATCAAGATGATTATTATAATTTATCTAGAAATGTTAGTTTAAATATTAATAATGACGTATATGCAAAAACTAATATTAATGATGGCGGAAAAGTAGAAAATTTCGATTCAGTTCCAGAAAGTGATAGGCCAAGATATGATGCTTTTATGGAAGAAGATAATTTTATTGAAGAGAAAAAAGATTTCTTTAATTTAATGGATTATGGATATATCGCACAAATAGTTGATGATGAAGAACAAAGAAAAATGCAAAAAAGTATGAATGAAATTTTCAGAAGAAAAAAAATGGAAGATTTAGATGATTTAGATTAATATGGAAAATTCAATTAAAGAAAAAATAGAAAAAAAATTAAATACACTCCCAAAATTACCTGGAGTGTATTTAATGCATGATAAAGAAGATAATATTATATATGTTGGAAAGGCTAAAATATTAAAAAATAGGGTAACTCAATATTTTAGGAAAACAAATAAAACCGTGAGGATTCAAAAATTAGTAGAAAAAATAGCAGATTTTGAATATATAATTACAGATACAGAATCTGAAGCATTAATATTAGAATCAAATTTAATAAAAAAACATATGCCAAAATATAATGTGTTATTAAAAGATGATAAAAATTATCCATATATTAGATTAGATAATTCAAAATTTCCATATTTGACAATATCAAGAAGAAAGAATAATAAAGATAAATTTTTTGGACCATATCCTAATTCTACATTAGCAAGAGAAATGATAGATATAACAAATAAAATGTTCAAATTACGTACATGCTCACCTTTTAAATATCGTGATAGACCTTGTATTAATTATGATATTAAAATATGTTCAGGGCCATGTATTAGAAAAATAACAGAAGCAGAATATAAAGAAAATATAAAAGATATAGTTAAATTTTTAAATAGTGATTTTAAGGATATTGTTAAAATATTAGAAGAAGAAATGAAAATCAAATCATTAAATCAAGAATATGAAGAAGCTGCTAAAATACGAGATAAAATATTAAGATTAAATAAAACAAAAGAAAAACAAAAAATTAGTAATTTTTCATATAAAAGTATTGATGCTATAGGTATTGCAAGAGATGATATAAATATAATAATAGAAGTATTTGAAGTAAGAGATTCTAAAATGAATGGTAGAAAAAAATTTATTTTTAATAATTTTAAATTTTTAGAAGATGCTGAGATTATACAAGAATTTATTAAAAGGTATTATTTAAGCGATAATTTTTTGGAAAAATCATCATTACCTAGTAAGTTAATGATAAAAGAAGAAATAGAAGAAAAAGAATTAATTGAAAAAACTATTAATGATATGTATGAAATGAATATTAAAATAATAACTCCTAAAAAAGGAGAAAAATTAAAATTTGTTGAAATGGCAGAAGAAAATGCTATTCATGAATTAAATTTATTAAATGAAAAATTAAATTTAATAAAAGAATTAAAAATAGTATTAAATTTACAAAAATTACCAAGAAAAATTGAGTCATATGATATTTCACATATTTCAGGTACAAATACAGTTTCATCTATGGTATGTATAATTGATGGAAAAATAGACAAACATAAAACTAGAAGATTTAAATTAGAAGATATAACAAATCCTGATGATGTTTTATCTATGAAAGAAACATTATTAAAAAGATTAAATCACACATTAAACGGTAAAAAAGGTTTAGGTGAGTTACCAGACCTCATTATATTAGATGGTGGAATTAATCAGATACATGCTGTAGAAGATGTTCTTAAAAAATTAAATATAAAGATACCTGTATTTGGTTTAGTAAAAACAGATAAACATAAAACAAATAATTTAATAGATGGAAATCGAAATATATATGAAGTATCAGAAAATTTATTTAATTTATTATCTAATTTACAAGATGAAGTTCATAATGTAGCTATTAATTATCATAGAAAAAAAAGAGATGATGAACTAAAAAAATCTGTCTTAGATGATATAGAAGGAATAGGTGAAACTTTAAAATTTAGATTATTGAAAGAATTTAAAAATATAGAAAATATTAAAAATGCAAGTATTGAAGATTTAATAAAAGTACAAGGAATAACTACAAAAATAGCGAATAATATAAAAAAATATATATAATGTATTGGAGAAAATATGAATATTAAAAATTTTGAAAAAAATATATTATATGAAGATAATCATATAATTGTTATATTAAAAGAACCAAATATACCTGTTCAAGAAGATATTACACAAGATCAAGATTTATTAAATATAGTAAAAGAATATATAAAAATTAAATATAATAAGCCTGGAGAAATATATTTAGGTCTATTACACAGATTAGATAGAGTAGTAGGTGGTATAATTATTTTTGCTAAAACAAGTAAAGCTGCATCTAAATTTTCTGAATTAATAAGGAATAAAGCTATTACAAGAAAATATTTAGCAGTTGTTAAAGGAAATATTTTTAATTTAAAAGAAAATTTAAACGAAAATAATGAATTAAAAAAAGATGAAAATGAATATATATATTTAGAAGATTTTTTATATAAAGATTCTAAAACAAATAAATCTTTTGTAATTAAGGATAAAAAAGAAGAAAGTAAAAATGTAAAAAAAGCTATTTTAAAATATAAACCTATTTCATATAATCATAAAAATAAATTATCATTAATTGAAGTTGAATTAATAACAGGAAGGCATCATCAAATAAGAGTACAATTTTCGTCAAGAAAATATCCTTTGCTTGGAGATAGTAAATATGGTGGAAAACAACAAAAAAATATATTATTATTTTCATATAATATAGGATTTAATTACCCTATAAATAATGATATATATAATAAGCATTTAGAATTTAAAACTAAACCTATTTATGAATTAACACCAGAATTTCAAATATTTAGTGAAGAAATAAAAAGATTAATAGATGAAAAATAACAGATGTGTAAGTTGCAAACTTACACTATTTTTTTTATATGTAAATGTATATAATACA
>CAUUHK010000034.1:0-7759 GCA_963545005.1 uncultured Eubacteriales bacterium
AAGAAAAAATAAAATTAAATTGGTATCCAGGACATATGTTTAAAGCAAAAAAAGAAATAATGGATGCTATTAATATGGTTGATGTTGTAGTAGAATTATTAGATGCTAGAATACCTTTTTCTTCACAAAATCCATCTATTCAAGAAATAACAAAAAATAAGAAAAAAATAGTTATATTAAATAAATCAGATTTGGCAGAAAAAGAAGAAAATATAAAATGGAAAAAATATTTAGAAGAAAATAAAAATTTAAAAGTAAATATTTTAAATTCAGAAACAGGTGAAGGCATAAAAGAATTTTATACTACATTGAACAATTTATTAAAAGAAAAAATAGATAATCAGAAAAATAAAGGTATATTAAAACCAAGTATAAAAATTTTAATTGTAGGTATACCAAATGTAGGTAAATCTTCATTTATAAATAAAATTGTTGATAGTAAAAAAGCATTAACAGGAAATAAACCAGGTGTAACAAAAAAACAATCATGGATCAAAGGAAAAGAAAATATAGCAATTTTAGATACTCCTGGTATTTTATGGCCAAGATTCGAAGAATATATTGGAGTAAATTTAGCCATTTGTGGTAATATAAAAGATGAAATATTTGATGAAGATTTTATTGCGTATGAGATATTAAAAAAAATGATTTCTATTAATAAAATTCAAAATGTGATTAGTAGATATAAAATAGATGAAAAGGTAGATAAAAAAAATAAATTTGCTAGTGCAGAAGAAGAAAGAGAGTATATATTAAATATAATGGAACAAATTGCTATAAAAAGAGGATTTATTCAAAGTGGAAATAATATCGATTATGCAAGATTAAATAAAAATATAATACAAGAATTTAGAAATTTAAAATTTGGACAAATAACATTAGAAAAAATAGAAAATGAAAGATAGAAAAATGGAAGAACAATTAAATAATTTATTTAAAATAAAGAAAACAGATTATGATGTAGATATAATGCATCCATTAGTTTTAGCATATATTGGTGATGCAGTATATGAAATGTATATAAGATTAAATTTAGTAGAAAAATCTCAGTCAAAACCACATAAATTACATTTAGATGCTATAGAATATGTTTCAGCTAAATCACAATCTAAAATATTAGATAAGATAGAAAAAATATTAACAGATGAAGAAAAAGAAATTGTAAGAAAAGGTAGAAATGCAAAACAATTTCATAACGCTAAAAATGCTAGTATATATGAATATTCACGTTCAACAGCTTTTGAATGTTTAATAGGATATTTATTTTTAAAAAATAGATATACTAGATTAGAAGAAATATTAAAAGATTTAATTTAAGTAAAAAAAATGTAAAAAAATATTTAATTATATAAACATATAAATTAAATATGATAAAATATAAAGATAACAATGGAGAAAATAAAATATGCAAAATGAAGAAAAGAAAATAAAAAAGAAAAGTAGGTTTTTTCCAGATATATATATAGATTCAATATTATCTGTCACGCCTGAATATTTAGAAAAAAATAATATTAAAGGCATCATTATAGATATGGATAATACTGTAATAGATAGATATGTAAATATATTAGATGGTATAGATAAATGGCACAAAAATATTAAAAAACATGGAATAAAAACAATAATGGTAACTAATAGTTGTTTAATACCTAGAGTTAAAAAAGTTGCAAAATTTATGGATATTGAATATATATACTGGGGACTAAAACCAACAAAATTTGGTTTAAATTTAGCTAAGAAGAAATTGAATTTAAATGCAAATGAAATAGCCGTTATTGGTGATCAAATTTTTACAGATGTATGGGGAGCAAATAGAGCTAAAATGCATTCAATATTAGTAAAACCTATATTAGAAGAAAAAAAATCTTTTTATACAAAAAATAGATATAAAATAGAAAAAAAGATTATAAAAAAATTTTTAGAGACACAAAATAATGAATAAAAGGAATACAAATGATAAACGAAATATCAATAATAAATTATATAATATCAATATTTTTAGGAATAGTAGCTGGAATTTTTACAGCTATTGGAATATTAAAATATAGTGATGAAGAATCTATATTTTCAAAAGAATTATTTAAAGAATTAAAATTTAATAATGCAAAATTATTTATATCATTATTATTAAACGTTTTTATATATTTAGGAATAACATATACATCTGGAAATATATATAGTGTAGATGGAAGTATAAATATTATAAAATTAACAAATTATATTAGTTATTTGATGGTTACACCATTACTATTAATAACTATATTTACTAATATAGAAAATAGAATTATACCAAATAGAATTATATATTTGTTATTTGAAATAGGAATATTAAAAACCGTATTAGTTGGTTTAATTAATGCTGTAATTTTTCAAGAATTATTAGTAGGTATGTTAATATCAATTATCCTTTTTGGCGGTATTGCTTTAATAGGTAAAATGATTGTAGGAAAAGAAGCTATGGGATTAGATGATATTAAATTTATGGTGGCATTAGGTTTAATTTTAGGTAAAACAAATATATTAAACATAATTATATTAGCTTTCGCTATATGTGTACTATGTTCTATAATTCTTTTAATAAAACGAAAAATAGAAAAAGATGATGATCAATATATACCTCTTGCACCATATTTATCATTATCAACATTAATTATTATACTTATACCTACAAATTACATATTGCAAATATTATTAAATTTTGGAACTAAAATTGCAGATAAATTTATTGGAGGATAAATGTATAATCATAGATTAGAAAAATTAAAAAAAAATTTATCAAAAGATCATTTAAATGGGATGATTATTACAAATAAAGAAAATATATTTTACTTAACAGAAATAAACTATGAAGGCATACTTTGTATTACTGAAACAGAAAATATATTTTTTTGTGAAGATATATTCAAAATTCAAATAGAAAATGAATTATCTTTAGAGAAAGAAATAATGGTGAAAAGTTTAAAAAAAGATTTAGACTTTTTAAAAAATATATTCAAACAAGATGAAGGTATAGTTGTCGAAGCTGATGATTTAACAATATTAAAATATGAAGAATTTAAACAAATTTTTAAAACTAATTTAGTACCTAAAAAAGAATATATATTAAATATACGAAAAATTAAGGAAGATTCAGAAATTGAAAAAGAATTACAATTAGGAAAAATATTAGATAATATTTTTAGTAGTATTAAACAAAATGAATTAATTGGAAAAAAAGAAAGAGATTTGAGAAACGATATAATAGTAAAATTAAAAAAAAATATGGTAGAAAATACTGAAAATGTAAGAGTATCTTTTGGAAAAAATACAATTAATCCATATCATAAAGGAAATAATACAAAAATAGAAAATAATAATATTTTGAATATAGATATTACGGTAAAACAAGATGAATATTATGTAACAAAAGCTAGAACTATTTTTATTGGAAATGTTGACGAAGAAATAAAAGAAAAGTATAATAAGTTGCTTAAAGTGCAAGATAAAATGTTAGTGACATTAAGACCGAATAAAAATATTAGAGAATTAAATGAAATATATATAAAAGAATTAGAAGAAATAAATTGGCAATTAGAATATTATACAGCGCATGGTATAGGGCTTAGTAAAAAAGAATTACCCAATTTTAATAGCATAAAAGAAAATTATTTAGAACCAAAAATGGTAATAGTATTAGAACCACAAATATATTTAAAAAATGCTGGGTTAATTGTTAAGGACACAATATATTTAACGGAAGTTAATTATAGAGCTATAACGAAATTAGAAGAAATAAAATAATTTAACAAAAATGTAATATTAATATTACTGAAATGATAAATAAAATATTGTAAGATAATAATATATTTCTTAAGCAATATTAATTGTAAAGAAAGTAGAAAAGGAAGCAAATGAAAAAATTAAAACATAATGGAAATAAAAAAATAATTGCAGTATTAATAAGTATATTTATAATATTAAATATACTTATTAATCAAACAACATATGCAGATACAGGTATATGTGATATCGTCGCAACTTCTTCAACTACTAATTTAGATAAAAGCCAAGAATTTAATGTAAAACTAAAACTGGAAAATATAGCTATAACAGAAGGTATATACAGAGTACAATTTGATGTAGAAGCTTCTCCAAATATTTTGGAAGAATTGAAACAAGCAGATATAAAAGCAGCAGATGGTTGGACAGTTCAATTATCTACTACTAAAAAAATTACTTTAATGTATAGAAATAAAGCTAAAACAAATATGGATTTAGTTACACTAAATTTTAAAACAAAATCAAATATAGAATCAAGTGATATAACAGGTGGTGATAAAAATAATTTAAACCTAAAATTCACAAATATTAGAATAAATACAACAGCAAAGTTAAATGATGTTACATTAAAATATAATTTAGCTGGGTCAGGACACACAGCAACAACAACAAATACTAATAACATTGCTCCTACAATAACAACAACACCAGGAGTAGTAAATACGGTAACAACACCTGAAAAAAATCCTAAAGCAGGATTAGATTATTCATATATAATTGCAATTAGTATCTTAGCAATTATTGCAATTATATCTTTCATAGGTATAAGAAAAACAACAGGAAAAATTTAAAAAAAATTAAAATCTGTATCAACAGATTTTTTTTATGCACAAAAAAATATTAAAATGTTTATATATAGATATGTTGAAAAAATAGAATATTTTATGATATATTAACAGTAAGAAAGAGAGGTATATATGAAAATAAATATATCAGAAAAAGAAATGAAAGTGACTGATGCAATTGAATCATATGTTGAAAAAAGATTAGAAAAATTAGATAAATATTTTAATAATATGGATAATGAGGTAGAAGTAGATATATTATTTAAAACAGAAGGTGAAATGCAAATAGCACAAATGGCTATTTTATCAGGAAAAGATAAATATCGTGCTATATCTGAAAATGAAGATTTATATAATGCTATAGATAAAGTAGTAGATATATTAGAAAGACAAATTAATAAGCTTAAAGAAACAAGAACAGATTTAGCAAGAAAAGAATTAAATAAATATGAAGAAATGGATACAGAATTACTAGAACCAGAAAATGAAATTATAAAATATGGTACACACAGTATAGAACCAATGGATCCAGAAGATGCAAAACTTGTTTTATCTGAACAAAGAAATAATATTTTTTTAACATTCATAAATGTTTTTACAGGAAAAACTAATGTAATATTTAAATTAAAAGATGGAAAAAATTTTGGTTTAATAGAACCAGAAGCATAATAGGAAAGGCAAAAAAATAACGATGAATATAGGAATAGACATAGATGGAGTACTTACTAATATAGCAGAATACCAATTGGAATATGGATCGAAATATACCAATAATATAAATTTAAATTTATTAAATATTAATCCAGCAGAATATGAAACTTCAGATATTTTTGTATGGAATGAAGAACAAGATAAAGTGTTTTGGGACACTTATATGGAGCAATATGCAAAAGAAGAAAGAATTAGAAAATTTGCACCAGAGGTTATAGAAAAATTAAATGAAAAGCATAATATATATATAATTACAGCTAGAGAAAATTATTCAAATGTAGATATAAAAAAAATAACTGAGCAATGGTTAAAAGAAAATAATGTTAAATATAATGAATTGATATTTGCAGGAGATAAGTTACCAGTTATATTAGATAAAAAAATAGATGTAATGATAGAAGATTATCCAAAAAATATAAATCAATTAAAAGATCATTGTAATGTTGTAGTTTTTGATAATATATATAATAAAGATGCTGAAGGAAAATTTAGAGCATATAGTTGGTATCAAATTTTTGAATATATAGAGAATTTAGAAAATGGAAATTAATAAAGATAATAAAGAAAATAAAGAAAAAAAATATAATACAAATTCAAATTTATTAATATTTTTAATATTAATATTAGTATGCACAAATATATTAGCTGTATTTTATCTTTCTAATTTAGAAAAAAAACATTCATCCTTAAATATTTATGGAAGAATGTATAATGAAGCATATTTAAAAAAGCAAGTTTTATTAAGAGAAAATGAGAATTTAAAAAATAAAATTAAAGAATATGAACAAACAAATAATAAAAAATAAATTTAAAACAAATAATTAAAATAAAACTAAAGAAAAAGAAGAATAAAATGCAAGAAAATTCAGGAAAAAGCACAAAAGAATTAAATAAAAAATTAATAGATAACAGTAAGAAAGAAGGAATAGAAATTACTGTTATTAATGATGAAGTTTTAAAAAAACAGGCAAATATTTCAATCGAATTAGAAAATTTTAAAAGAGTTTCAAAAAATAAATTATTAGTAAAAGAAAAAAAATTACATAATCAAAACTTTAGAATATCTAAAAGAACAGTACAAAAAAAACAAGAACAATTTAAAAAAATAGAAAGCACAATATATAAAATAAATATACTAAGTATTTTTAAAATAATATTAAACATAATTATTAAGTTTAATGTGAATTTATTTAATATATTAAAAAATGAAATAACAGAAAAATTAGAAAATATAAAAGAAAAATTAACAGAAAAACAAGAAAGAAAAAAAATCTTAGTTAATCTTGTGATTATTGTACCTGTTATATTTTTAGCAGTATTAAATATATATACTTTTAAACAAGTAATCTATTATAAAAAAAGTATAGATAATTTAATAGAAACAAAAAGAGAAACAGAAAATATGGAAACTGAAATAGAGGTCTTAGAAACTGAAAATAAAGAATTAAATAAAAAAATAAATAGTAAAAAGTAAGAAAAATAATAAAGGAAGAAATATTTATATGAAAAAAGATAAGGAAACATGGCCTGATCGTGGTGCAGCAATAATTCCTTATGGCAATAAAATAATTCTAATGAGAAGAGAAAGAATTAAGGATGGTAGAAAATCAATATATTATACCATACCAGGTGGAGGTCAAGAAATTGATGAAACAATACAAGAAACAACCATAAGAGAATTAAAAGAAGAAATAGGTATAGATATAAAAATTAGAGAACCATTTTTTTCTTTTAAAACTGCAAAAAGAAAACAATATATTTTTTTAGGAGAATATGTTAGTGGTAAATTTGGTTCAGGAGATGGAGAGGAATTTACAAAAGAAAATTTTAAAGAATTTGGTGCATATATTCCAGAATTAATAACTAGAGAAGCATTAAAGAGAATAAAATTAGTACCATATAATTTAAAAAGAAAAATATTACGTGAATTTAGTTATATTACGGGAAAAGTAACAAATAACAATATTGTAAAAAAAGTAGATAAAAATAAACAAAAGAAAAAATATAAATCAAAATATACAGAAAACTTACAAAATAACAAAAAAAGTAAAGTTAGAAATATAAATGTAGATAAAAATAATGTAAATAAAGTTAATAAATTAAAAAAATATGGCAAAAAGAAATATATTAAGTAACAAAATATATATAAATATTGACACTTATTAATATAAAAGACTACTATAAAAATATATTTGAGGTAATATGCGAATAATTGCAGGAAAAAATAGAGGAACAAAATTAAAAACATTAGAAGGAGATAATACTAGACCCACATTAGATAGAGTAAAAGAAAATATTTTTAATATTATTCAAAATGATATTAATGACAAAATATTTTTAGATTTATTTGGTGGTTCTGGTGGAATCGGTTTAGAAGCAATTAGCCGCAAAGCAAAATTTACATATATAGTAGATAATAATATTGATGCTATAAATATAATTAA
>CAUUHK010000035.1:0-7715 GCA_963545005.1 uncultured Eubacteriales bacterium
AATACATATGAAAAAAAATGAAAAATTAAATAATAAAATAAATTATGATGATACATTATTTGTTGAAGTGGAAGATAAAAATATCTCACCTATTATAAAAAGTATAATAGGTGTAATATTAATATTTTTCATATGTTTAATTTTATACATATATAATATATCTCCAATAAATAGAAAAAATACTGAGATAAAAGGGATTTATTTTGAAAGTAGTATGACATCAAAAGATTTATATAAAATTTTAAAAAGAGAAAATTTAGTAAGAAATGAATTTTTTTATAAACTGTTTTGTAAATTAAACAATGTTACTAAATTACAAAAAGGATATTATGAATTAAATCAATCAATGAGTTTAAAAGAAATGATTCAAAAAATACAAAAAGGTGAAGTAAGTAAATCAGATATACAGTTAAGATTTATTGAAGGAATAAGATTAAAAGACATTGTAGATTTAGTAGATCAAAAAACTAAAGTAAAAGCAGATGAATTTAATGCTGTTTTAAATGATAAAGAATATTTAAAATCTTTATGTAATAAATATTGGTTTTTGGATGAAAAAGAAATATTAAAGGATGGATTAAGACATCCTTTAGAAGGATATTTATTCCCAGATACATATAAATTCGATAAAAATTTAATTACACCAAAACAAATAATAGAACTTATGCTAGCAGAAACTAATGACATATTAACTGAAAATAAAGAAAAAATAGAAAAAATGGAATATACTCCACATGAAATATTAACATTAGCTTCAATATTAGAAAAAGAAACATTACCAGGAAGTGATCGTAACAAAGTAGCAGGATTATTTATAAGGAGATTAAAAGAAAATATGTCACTTGGAAGTGATCCTACAACACATTATGAGGTAGATACTCCACTTTCACAACCTTTAACAAAAACAGATTTAGCGACTGAAGGAAAATATAATACAAGAGCAAAAAATATGGAAGGTAAATTACCTATAGGACCTATATCATCACCATCAAAGTCATCAATAGAAGCAGTAATTAATTATGATGATACTGGTGCAATATTCTTTGTTTCAGATAAAAATGGTAAACTTTATTTTACTAAAACAAATGAAGAACATGAAGAAATAATTCAAGAATTAAAAGATAAAGGATTATGGTTTACATATGAAAATTAACCTAAAATACTTGTATTTTAAATTTAGATATAGTAATATATAGATGTGTTAAACAATTACTATCTAAAATAACACAAGTGAGTTAAAATAATGGAAACCGTAAATGTATTTCATAGGAAATATTAAAAACAATTTTTAATTTAATTTAAAAATTGTTTTTTTTTTTCTTTAAAATTGTATAAATAAGTGATATATTTTTAATAAAAGGAGTATATATGAATAAAAATATTAAATATAATTTGGCATTAGATATCGGTGTAGGTTCTATAGGTTGGTGCTTATTAGATGAAAAATGTAATATTTTAAAAAAAGATAATAGATTGTTATTTGGAAGTAGAATTTTCAATGAAGGAGAAACAGCTGAAAATAGAAGAGAAAAAAGAGCGGCAAGAAGAAGAATTAGAAGAAGAAAAGAAAGAATTAGAATATTACAATCACTATTAAAAGACGATATTTATAAAGTAGATTCAGCATTTTATAACAAAATGGAAGAATCGAAATTAATTAAAGAAGAAAAAACAAAAACTAATGAATTAACTAATAGAAAATATAATTTATTTGAAGAATTGAATTTTAATGATAAAAATTTATATAAAAAATATAAAACTATATATCATTTAAGAAAAGAGTTAGTTGAAAATTCAGAAAAAAAAGATATTAGATTAGTATATTTAGCAATACATCATATTATTAAATATAGAGGAAATTTTTTATATAAATCAGACTTTGAAGAACAATCAAATTCAATAGCATCTGATTTGAAAAAAATTTTTATGTATATAATTAACTTAGATAAAGTAGATATAGATGTTAAATATAAGCAAATTATAGGTATATTAAATAATAATGAGATGAATAAACAAGAAAAAGAAGATATTTTATCTAAAACATATATAATTAATTTAAATAAAACAAAAGATAAAGAAAAAATAAATAAAAAAATTAAAGAAATATTTAAAGCTATACTAGGTAAAAAATTTAATTTTAAAAACATTGTTAATATATCATCAAGTAAAGAAAACATTTCTTTTAAAGATGAATTAGATGCATATGAATCAGAAATTGAAAATAATTATTCAGAGGAATATAACATATTATTATGCCTAAAAAAATATATAATACATTTATGTTATCAAATATATTAAATGGTAAAAAATATATATCTGAAACATTTATAGAAAGGTATGAAAAACATCACAAAGAGTTAAAAGAATTAAAATCTATTTATTTAAAAATAGGTAAAGATTCATATAATAAAATGTTTAGAGATAAAAATGTTGAAAATAATTATATTGCATATATAAAAAATAATATAAAAGTTGAAAAAGATAAACTAAATCCATTTTTTAAAAAAATAGAAAAAGACTTAGAAACATTTAAATTAAATGGTGAATGTAAGGAAGATGAAATAGATAATATTTTAGAAAAAATTAAAAATAAAGATTTTTTATTAAAACTAAATACAGTAGATAATTCAATAATTCCTTACCAATTGCATAAAAATGAGTTAATAAAAATTCTTGAAAATCAAAAACAATATTATCCAACAATTGAAAAAAATGTCAATAATATATTAAAGTTATTTGAGTTTAAAATTCCATATTATGTAGGGCCTTTAATAAAAAATAAAAATGATTCAAAATGGGGATGGTTAATTAGAAATAAAGGATATGAAAATGAAAAAATAACTCCATGGAATTTCGATACTGTTGTAAATATAGATGATACAGCAGAAGAATTTATTATAAGGATGACAAAAAAATGTACGTATTTCCCTACAGAAAATGTTTTACCTATTAATTTATTACTATATTCTGAATATAATGTATTGAGTGAATTAAACAATATAAAAATAAATAATAAAAGATTAAGTAGAGATTTAAAAGAAAAAATAATAAATGAGGTATTTAAAAAATGTAAAAATGTAACTAAAAAAAGAGTTTTAGAGATATTACAAAGAGATTTTAATGCTACAGAAATTACAGGTTTAAGTGATGAAACTAAATTTAATAGTAATTTATCTTCATATATAGATATGACTAAAATTATTGGAAAATTAGAAGAAAATTATAAAATGTGTGAAAATATTATTTATTGGAATACTATTTTTGAAGATAAAGATATTTTACAAAGAAAAATAGAAAAAGAATATCAAAATTTATCTGAAGAACAAATTAAACGAATATTACGTATAAATTATACTGGTTGGGGTAGATTATCTAAAAAATTATTAAATGGCATAAAATCACATGATAATGAAACTATTATAGAAATATTGAGAAATACTAACAAAAATTTGATGCAAATAATTAATGATAAAAATTATGGCTTTAAAGAAATTATAGAAGAAGCAAGTAAAATAGAAAAAGATAAAATAACATATGATGATATTGATGAATTATTTACTTCACCAGCAAATAAAAAAGCAATTTGGCAAAGCTTAAGAGTTGTAAAAGAATTAATATCATATATGAAACATGAACCTGAACACATATATATTGAATTTGCTAAAAAAGATGGAGGCGAAAGAACTATACCAACAGTAGACAAAATTAAAAAATTATATAAAAATATTGAAAAAGAAACTTTAGATATAACAGAAGCATCAAAAATATTAAACAAATTAGACAGCAAACATTTAACAATTAAGCAAGTATTATATTTCTTACAAAATTCTAAATGTTTATATAGTAATACTAAGTTAGAATTTAATGAACTTGAAACATATGAAGTAGATCATATAATACCAAGGTCATATATAAAAGATGATAGTATGGATAATTTAGCTTTAGTTAAAAAAATAGAAAATCAAAGAAAAGGAGATGGTATTGTTTTAGATAAAGAAGTTCAAGATAAATGCAGAGTATTATGGGACAATTTATATAAAGCTAAATTAATATCTCAAGTAAAATATAGCAGATTGCTAAGAACTATCAGTTTTTATAATGATGGAAAATATAATAATGAAGAAAGTTTTGTTAATAGACAATTAGTAGAAACTAGACAAATTATAAAATATACGACTAATTTTTTAATGAATTAATATAAAAATACAAAAATATATGGAATAAAATCTGAAAATACAAGCGAATTTAGAAAAAAAATGAAATTATATAAATGTAGAAATATAAATTCATTTCATCATGCATAAGATGCGTACATTTTAGGAATAATAGGTAATTTAATTGCAAGTGATTGGAAAAATACTAATGAATTTGAATATGGGAAATATATCAAACAATATAAAGCAGATATGAAAGCATCTTCTAAAAATGGTACAAAATATAATGGAAATGTCATTGTTAATTTTATATTAAAAAGATTAAATAATAATGATATAGAAAATATAAAAAATAATATAGATTTAAAATTAGGATATATAACTGAAGTTTTAGTTGAAGACACAGGAAAATTATTTGATGAAAATTTAAAAAGTACTATAAAGCAAAATTTTACATCAACAATGACTATTAAAGAAGGTTTAAGCACACATTATGGAGTATTTAATAGTATAAAAACTTCTTATATGGTACTTTATAGTATTGAAAAAATAACGCAACAAAAGAAAACTACAAAAATAGAAAAAAAAATAAATTTTTTAAATATCCCTACAAAATATGCGTATGATATTAAAAATAAAAAATTAAATTTTGAAGAATTTGTATTAAATACAATAATAGAAGAAGGAAAAATAAAAGAGTATAATAATTTTAAAATATTAAAAACTAAAGTATTAAAAAATCAAGTTATTGAGTTACCATCAGGAGATAAATTTAAGCTAGTGGGTGCAGGAGAAAGAAAATTTGCTTCAACATTATTTTTAGATAGAAAATTAGCTAATGAGATATCAATATTATTAAAAATTAATGACAAAATATTTGAAAATAATACCAAACAATCTGATGAAATAAAAAATACCTTAGCTAATATAGATAAAATTTTAGAACAATTAATGACAGCTATTAGTAAATTTGAAGAAAGAAAAAGTGATATTGATGATATTAAAGAACAAATAAATAATATTGGATTAATAAATATAAGTAATGAAGAAAAAAGAAATATAATTATCAAATTATTAGAATTAGTAAATAATGGTTATGCTAATTTTAAAAAAATAAATTTATCTACAGAAGTTGGAAGAACTAAATCAGATTTAAATAAAGAAATGTTAAAAAGTTTGAAATTAATAGATAGTTCAATTACTGGTATATATGAAAAAAAATATACATTAGAAGAACTAGAAAAATTTTATGATAATAAACATAGGAAATAAATATGGGTTTTAGAACAATATTAATTAGAAAAAAATGTAAATTAAGTTATCAAGATGGATATATGATTGTTAGAAATGAAGAATTAAAGATGATTCATTTAAGTGAAATTAATTTAATTATTATAGAAAGCGGCATGGTATCAATTACTTCATATTTAATCAATGAATTAGTTAAACAAAAAATTAAAATTATATTTTGTGATGAAAAACATAATCCAAGTGGAGAGTTTGTAGGATATTACGATAATTATGTAACAAGTAAACGAATCAACTTACAAATAAAATGGAAAGATGATATAAAAGAAAAAATTTGGAAAGAAATTGTAAAAATAAAAATTTTAAATCAAGCAAGAGTATTAGAAGAAAATAATATTGAAGAATATATAAAATTAAAACAATATGCAGAAGAAGTAGAATTAGGAGATAAAACTCAAAGAGAATGCTTAGCTGCTAAAATGTATTTTAAAGCATTATTTGGCAAAGAATTTATTCGTGGTACAGATGATGATATAAATAGTGCTTTAGATTACGGTTATTCATTAATTTTATCGTTAGTAAATAGAGAAGTAGTATCTAGAGGATATTTAACACAATTAGGTATTAATCATAAAAATGAATATAATATGTTTAATTTTTCTTGTGATTTAATGGAAATTTTTAGACCTATTATTGATCAAATAGTATATAGGACTTTAAAACAAGAAAATTTACAAAATTATAAAGATGAATTATTAGGTATATTTAATATAAAGCTTTTAATAGATGAAAAGTGGCAATACCTAAGTAATGCAATATCCATTTTTATTCAAGATATTATTAATTTATTAAATGAAGATATAACATTAAAAGAAGAAGGAGAAAATATAATTTTAAATTATGAGTTATAGATTTATGAGAATGATTGTATTTTTTGATTTACCTACTGAAACATATGAAGAAAGAAAAGAATATAGAAATTTTAGAAAATTATTAATTAATTCTGGATTTTTAATGATGCAAGAATCTGTATATTCAAAACTTGCTTTAAATAATTCTGTTGTAAATTCAGTAAGAGAAAAAATAATAACAAATAAACCAAAAAAAGGATTAATTCAAATGTTAGTAGTCACAGAAAAGCAATTTACGAATATAGAGTATATACAAGGTGAAAGTAATACAAGTTACATAGATAATACAGAAAGGTTAATAATATTATGATATTAAGAATACATGGAATTGAACATGATATTCAATTTATACCAAATATGATAAATATCTTAGAAATACATGATAAAATTTTATTTAGAAATGTATTAAGAAAAATGAATGATTATATTAATCAAGAAGAATATATATTAAAAGACAATGAAATAGTTTTGTTAGATGATAATAATGAATTATTAAAAATAGCTGATAATATGTTAATGATTACTGATATATATAATATAAATTTTAATGATAAAAAAATAATTAGCACAGTTTATAATATTATTGATCAAAATTTGCAAAATAATGTAAATTTAGAATTATACAATAATTTATTACAGTTAAGAGAACAAATTATTACTGAAGTAAATGAATTACCAATAGAGTTTATTATAAAAAAAGAAATAGATATTAAAGATTTATTAAAAGCATTTAATGTAAAAATAGATGCACAACTGTATTATGATTTAAAAAAGAAATTATATTATTTTATAGATGTTATAAGTACATTAAATATAAATAAAATATTAATTTTAACAAATTTAAAAATATATTTAACAGAAGAAGAGTTAATTGAATTTTATAAATATGTAATATATAATAATATTAAGTTATTGATAATAGAAAATATAAAAAATGATAAAATTATGTATGAAAATAAAAATGTAATAACACAAAATTTTGAAGATTTTACTATTTAAAATTAGATTTCACTAATCTACAACAGGTTTTAAGAACAATAATTTGCGGTTTTAGACTTGTGTTATTTTAGATAGTAATGAAACCAAATGTTTTATATTCTGAACCTATATTTTGTTTTAGACTTGTGTTATTTTAGATAGTAATGAAACATAATTTCCTGCATTTGTAACAAATATATTGTTTTAGACTTATGTGCTTGTGTTCTGATAGGGATACTGGTATAGTTTTAATTTTTTTTAAGATGTCGAGATTGATTTTGTAAAATCATGATACAATAGAGTATATGAAATGTACTGGAAATTTGAATAAATAGGATAAAGAAATGGATAAAAAAGATGAAATGATGTTTGTAAGTCATGAATCCCTTGTAAAAAAGATTTATATTCTTAGGGGACAAAAGGT
>CAUUHK010000036.1:0-7367 GCA_963545005.1 uncultured Eubacteriales bacterium
ATTATTTTATTTTATTTTTTTACTTCTTCATAACCTTCTTTACTTGGTTTCTCTACATCTTGTGATGTTGTTAAGTTAAATGTAAATGTATAACTACAGTAATTTTTATTAGGTACTTTTACACTAGATACTTTTAATCCTGTTTTTCCATCGAATACATATTCATCATCATTTATAGTAATTCTAAAAGCTTTTTCTCCAAATTCATTTTTTAAAGTTTTTAAATTTAATTTTGAAGCTAAAGGTAAATTTTTCCAAAATGTTGTACTAAGTACTTTTTCAAAAGGAAATTCATCTTTTTTTTCAGTATTATAAACTATCTTTTTTCCAGCAACATTAGCTAATTTAAATGATTCTTTATCGTCCATATATTCAGTATATTCTATATAATGGCCATCTTTAATTCCTTTTACTTTTATTATTGTTTTTTCATTTAATTTAAATATTTCTAAATGTAAATTTCCATTTTCTACATCAACTTTATAATTATTTTTATATAAAGCATAAGTTGATTCTGCTTTTTGTTGTAATCTTGTCATTATAATGGTGTTGCGAATTACAATTGTAAAATATCCTATTAATAATATGACTACTGTAAATAATATTTTTTTAAAAAAATCTAACATTCTTACCTCTTTTTCTTTTGTTTAATATATATACTATAACTTATACATATTATTTTTTCTATATTTTATATACAGATGTAATATGAAAAATAACATATATATAAATAAATACAACCAAAATTATTATATATTATAAATAATTTTGGTTATATTATATTGAATTAGTTATTCATATTCATTTGTTTTGCTACTTCTTCAGCAAAATTTTCTTCTTTTTTTTCTAATCCTTCACCTTTTTCAATTCTTACGAATCCTTTAATTTCAGTGTTATTTTGTTTTAAATATTCAGAAATGCTTATATGTGAATCTTTTACAAATTTTTGTTCTAATAAACAAATTTCTTCATAAAATTTTCCTAATTTTCCTAAAGCAATTTTTTCTGCTAATTCAGCTGGTTTACCTTCATTTTTAACTTGTTCAGATAAAATTTCTTTTTCTTTTTCAACTCTATCTGTTGGAACTTCTTCTTTATTGAAAAATTCTGGTTTCATAGCTGTTATTTGCATAGCAACATCTGTAGCAACATCATCACTACCCTTTACTAAATCAACAAATACTGCTATTGATCCATTTCCATGTAAATATGGTACTATTTTTCCTTCTGTTTTTAATTTTTTAAATCTTCTTATATTCATATTTTCACCAATAGTAGCTATTAGTTCTGTTAAAAATTCTTCAACTGTTTTTCCTTCATATTCTGCAGCTTTTAAATCTTCAATAGTTTCTAAATCTTTTTCTACTATCATTTTTGCTAAATCATCAACAAATTTTACAAATTTATCGTTTTTAGCAACAAAATCTGTTTCTGAATTAACTTCTACTATTGCTCCTATTTTAGCATCATCTGATACATAAAGTGATACTAAGCCTTCAGCAGCTATTCTTGTAGATTTTTTTCCAGCTTTTAAAATACCTTTTTCTCTTAAGTATTCTATTGCTTTTTCTAAATCTCCATTAGTTTCAGTTAAAGCTTTTTTGCAGTCCATCATTCCTGCTCCACTTTTTTCTCTTAATTCTTTTACTAAACCTGCTGTTATCATATTCCCTCCTATTTATATTATATCTTATTCATTTTCTTCGTTTTCTTGTTCATTTTCTTCATCGTTTTCAATTTCTTCTTCTTCAACTTCTATAAAATCTACACCTTTTCTTGCTTCAACTATAGCATCAGCTAAAGCATTCATTATTAAAGTGATTGATCTTAAAGCATCATTATTAGCTGGTATTACATAATCTACTGAATCAGGATTTGCATTTGTATCTAATAATGCTACAACTGGTATACCTAATTTTTTAGCTTCTGCAACTGCATTTTTTTCTGAAACTGGATCAACTACAACTAGTGCTCCTGGTAATTTATCCATTTCTTTTATACCACCTAAATTTTTTTCTAATTTTTCTTTTTCAGCTTGTAATTTTAAAACTTCTTTTTTAGTCATTAAATCAAAAATACCTTCTTCTTCCATAGAAGTGATTTTATTTAATCTAAATACACTTTTTTTAATTGTTTTGAAGTTTGTAAGCATTCCACCTAACCATCTATGATCTACATAGTACATTTCTGATTTTTGTGCTGCCGCTTTTATAGCTTCTTGTGCTTGTTTTTTTGTACCAACAAATAATATTGTTTTTCCTTCACTTGCGATTTTTCTTAAAAATTCATATGCTTCATCTATCATTACAGTTGTTTTTTGTAAATCAATAATATGAATTCCATTTCTTTGTTGATAAATATATAGAGCCATTTTAGGATTCCATCTTCTTGTTTGATGTCCAAAGTGAACACCAGCTTCTAGTAATTCTTTCATTTCAATTACTGCCATTTTTTCCCCCTCTTTGCCTTTCGGCTTGTTTTTCTTCCATAACACTTATATTTTAATAAATTTATAGGATTTTATAAACACATTTTAAAACTCGTGTTATGTGCTTATTTGCTTTATTTAAGCATAATTATTATATACTATATATCTATTATTGTCAAAATACTAATTCTATTTTTTATTTATTTATCAAGTGTTTTTTATATTTTATTTATTTCTTCAATTAATATTTCTTTTGCTATATTTAAATTAGCTTTACCGCCAGATTTTTTCATTATTTGACCTACCATAAAGCCAATAGCTCTATCTTTACCATTTTTATAATCTAATATAGATTGTTCATTTTCTTTTATAACTTCTTTTACTATTTCAAGTAATATAGATTTATCTGAAATTTGTTTATATCCTTTTTCTTCTATTATTTCTTTTATTTCTCTATTTTCATTAAACATTATTTCTAATATTTCTCTTGCTTGTTTATTCGATAATTCTCCATTTGAAATATATTCTATTAATTCCGCTATTTTATTAGCTTCAATTTTATCTTTACTAAATGGTTCTTCATTTTTTGCAAATAATCCTAGTAGTTCATTTAAAAACATATTTGCAATTGCTTGATATTTATTTGAATATTTACAAATTTCTTCAAAATATGTTGAATATTCCAAATTATCCATTAGTATTTCAGTATCTTTTTCAGATAAATTATATGTATTTTTATATCTAGAATATTTTGTATCTGGTAATTCTGGCATATTTTCTTTTATTTCATTTATCCAGTTTTCTTCAATTTGTATTAATGGAATATTAGGTTCAGGATAATATTTATAATCTATTGCACCTTCTTTTTTTCTCATTGATATAGTTGTATTTGTTTCATCATCAAATCTTCTTGTTTCTTGTTCAACAATTTTTCCTTTATCTAATATTTCTTTTTGTCTCTTTATTTCATAATCTATTGCACTTTTTACATTAGATATAGAATTTATATTTTTTATTTCTACTTTATTTCCAAAAATACTTGATCCTTTTTCTTTTAATGAAATATTAACGTCACATCTTAATGATCCTTCTTGCATTTTGCAATCACTAACATTTAAATAAAGCATTATTTTTTTTAATTTAGTTAGATACTGATATGCTTCATCACCTGATTCCATATCTGGAAAAGTTACTATTTCTACTAATGGTACTCCAGCTCTGTTATAATCTAAAAGAGTTAAATCAGATAAATGGACTTGCTTTGCAGTATCTTCTTCCATATGAGCTCTTTCAATACGTATTTTTTTATTATTTCCATTTTTATCTAATATTTCTATATATCCATTCTTTCCAATAGGATAACACTGTTGTGTTATTTGATATCCTTTTGGTATATCTGTATAATAATAATTTTTTCTATCAAAACGAATCAATTTGTCTATTTCCATATTAAGTCCAAAACAAATTAATATTGCTTTTTTTACAGCTTCCATATTAAGTGCTGGCAATGTTCCAGGATGTGCTAAATCTATTTCATTTACATCTTCATTTGGATTATCTAAAAAATTGTATGGTGCACCACTAAACATTTTTGTTTTAGTATTTAACTCTAAATGCACTTCTAATCCTACTACAACATCATATTCCATTAGTCCTCCAATTCTTTAAATCTATATTTAAAATCTAATATTTCTTCTATTTTTTTACTCATATTTAATAATTGTTGTTCTTCAAAAGGTCTAGTAGTAATATTTACTCCTATTGGCATATTGTTTATATATCCTAAAGGCATTGTTATACTTGGATAACCACTAAAATTAGCAAGTACTAAATTATTTTCAATTATTTCTTTATCACTGAATTTTGGTATATCTTTTAATTCATCAAATCTTTCTACTATATCTTCTGATGTAGGCACTATTAAAAAATCAAAATCTTTAAATCCTTCTTCTAGTTTATCTACAATAATTTTTCTTATTTTTTTTGCTTTTGAAAATATTTTTTCTTGATTTTCTTGGAATAATGAATATGAACCTATAACAAATCTCTTTTTTACATTCGAACTAAATCCTTTTGTTCTTGATTCTTTCATTACATCTAATGGATTATTAGTATTTATATTTTCTCTTTTTCCAAAATTAATTGCTACTAAATTAGATGAATTACTACTTGATTCTGCATTAGATATTACTCTATATATTGAATTCATTGCTTTTAATAAATTATCTTCCATTTCAAATTCAGTTATTATTGCACCTTCTTTTTTTAAATTTTCAATTAATTTATAAAACATACTTAAATATTCTTCATTATTCATTCTTTTAGTAATACTTTTAAATACAGCTACTTTTTTGCCTTCAATGTTTGAATTTAAATTTTCAAAATATTTTGGTACTTCTTTATATGAACTTGTCATATCTTTATCATCTCGACCTGATATAACTTCTAAAACTTTTGCTACAGTTTCAATATTTCTTGCAAAAAGCCCAACATGATCTAAACTAGATGCATATGGAATAACTCCATATCTTGAAACTCTTCCATATGTTGGCTTAATACCAATTATTCCATTGTATCCTGCTGGTTTTCTGATACTATCTCCTGTATCTGTTCCTAGCGCAAAATCTACTGCACCATTGGCAACTAAAACTGCACTTCCTGAACTTGAACCATAAGATAATCTTTCATTATCTAAAGCATTTTTTGTATCGCCAAAATATATATTTTTTCCAAGTCCACCCATACCTAATTCATCCATTGTAGATTTTGAATTATATATAGCTCCTGCTGCTATTAATTTTTCAATAACAGTTGCATTAAATACTGGATAATAATTTTCAAGTATTCTACTACCTGCTGTTGTTCTTATATTTTTTGTTGATATATTATCTTTAACAGCGTAAACATAACCATATAACTTTTCATTACCTGTTAAATTTTTTAATTGATTAAATATTTCTTCATCGCTTAACATTGTTATAACTGAATTTTTTTCTTTTTTATTTTCTAAAATTCTTTTATTAGATAATTCAATTTTATTTTTTATTTCCAAAACTTCCTCTTTCTTTTTATTTTATTGCTTTTTTTACAGCTATTTGATTATATTTAATATTTTCATCTTCAACATTTTTTAGTACATCTTTTAATTCTAATACATGATTAATTTCATCTTTTCTCATATATTTGGTAATAATATTATTTGGTCTTACCATTTCTTCTACATTTTCTGTATCAATGTTATTAAATATATTAATTTGTTCTTCTAAATCTAAAAAATCTTTTTTTAATTCTTCTTCTTCTTTTTCAGATATGTCAAATAATAATTTATTTGCTAAAAATTTAAAATCTATTTCCATATTCATCTCCATGCTGAAATTATACCAAAAAAAACTCTAAAAATAAATATTACAAGTATTTAAAATAGGTAATTAAAAATTTTTAAATATTTTTTTATCTTAGTATTTTACTATTATTATTTTTAATCCATACTTCTTTTATATATTAAAATAAATAAACAACAAGAAGGTTAATTTTCTTGTTGTTCTAAATATTCTACTACTTCTAATATAAATTTATTTATTTTTAAATATATTTCATTTAATCCTTTTTCTCCACTAGTTTCAAATAATTTATACCCTAATATTTCTAAATTTTTTTGAATATCATTTATGATTGGTGCTTTCAAAAATTCAATATATTTTTTTCTTAAAACTTCCCCTTCGTTATTATTTTGATTATTAATTAAATCAAGAGCTATATCAAATGCTATTGGTGAAATTATATTATATTTTAAATTTTCATAAATTTCATTTGAAATTTTACTATTACTTATCCATAATTTCCTATCTATATTTTTATTAATATATTGTTTATCACTAGTTTTTGTTATCATATTTAAATATCTTTTTTCTATATTTTTATTATTTGATCTATTTTCAATTATTTTAAAATAGATATCTACATAATTTAAATTTTCATAACTGCGCTGCACTAATAAATTTAAATTATATACCATTAGATTTATTTCTTCTTTACTTAACTTATTTTTTTGTTTTAATTCATTAAAATATAAAAACATATACAAATATTCATTAACCAATGATGGTAATTCCGTTAAAAATGAATATTTTGCTATCGTGAATGATTTTATTTCTAAATTTTTAATAAATTGTATATGTATAAAATGACCTAACTCATGTAAAATTACATTTTCTGGATCGACAAATTTATTTTTATCTATATATATATAAGAATAAATTTTATCTATAAATAGATTAAAATTTGTATCTAATTTATTTCCAAATAGTATTTTATTTTTATCTATGTATTTTTTAAAATTATCAATATATGTTTTTCCTAAAGGTTCTAAATATTTTATAATTTTATCTAAGTTATATTCATTTGTTATATTTGGCATATTTTCTTTATTCCACTTAGATAAATATTTAGAAAATGATTCATTCATTACTATATTTAAATGATTCCTATCATAAAATTTTAAATAATCATATAAAAAGTTAGTATATCTTTTTTGTATATTTATATGTTTATTAACTACATTAATATATTTATATATATCATTTTTTTTCATTCCTGTATAATAAAAATTAAAATGATATTTATTTTTATATCCAAAAAAATCTAAATATGAATTTTCTTCATTATTATATATTTTAATTATTAATTTACTTATTTTTTTATAATACTTTTTTTGTATTTTTTTTACTAATTGTATATATTTTTTATTATTTTCATCTATATCATCAAACTCTGCATACATATTTTGATATAAAGCTTTTATATCTTTTCTCATCCTATCTAATTCTAATATTTTTTTATCAAAATTATACTTTTTTTTCATTTTGTATTTATTAATATCAAAATAATATATATATTTCTCAATTATCTCATTATCTATTTCACTTAATTTATTTTCATT
>CAUUHK010000037.1:0-7121 GCA_963545005.1 uncultured Eubacteriales bacterium
TATTCTTCAGAAGCTCAACATGAAGAATATACGATACATGATGCTTTCTATAAACAATATGTAGAAAATGGAGTTGTAAAAGAATATAACATAAATGGTTTTTGGGTTGAAGTTACTCCAAATATTTATGAAAATAAAGAAATATCAGAAATAACAAAAAGAATAAATGAAACAAATAATTTAGATAAATCTTTATCTAATATGTCTTTAATCAATCCAATAGAATTTAATGCATTATATGTATACAATTTAGGGATTGAAAATCATTTTTTCGATAATATAAATATTAATAAAGAATTGTTATCAGCATATTTAGATAATAATTCAACAAATTTAAATAATACTGGTAAATTAATAAAAGAAATTAACAAAAATCAAAATATAATAAACAGAGAAATGATTTCAGATGTTATAAAATATAATGTTTCAGGAACAGATTCTTCAGAAGAAAATTTAAAATTATTAAATAAAAGAAATGAAATATATCATGATGCGTTTTACCAAACTGCTGGAATATTAGAAAAAGATAAAAAAAATAAATATATAGATAAAACAAAATTTGTAACAGGTGAATTTAATTATTTAGTTGGAAATATTAATTCGAATAATAAAGAAGATGTCATCGAAAATACTAAACTAGACGCAATATATAATTATGGTCAAAAAAATGGAGTTGCTGGAAGAAGAGTTATATATATAAAAGAACAATTAGTAAATGAGTTAATAAATATAAAAATCGAAAAAAATGATAATGATGTAAAATTAATTGGTTCTAATAATAATGAAATCGAATCTGCAGATTTAAAAGTACCAAGAGGAAAAATTTTAAATATACAGGAATTATATATCGTAGCCAAAAAAGAAGGGCATATATTTACTGGTTGGAGTATTAATATTTTTGGAGAACCTCAATATGAAAATATAACGATATATCCTGTATTTGTAAAAAAAGAAGATGTACAAGATAAAATAAAAACACTTCATATTTCATATAAAAAATTTAAAACTAATATGAATGAAAATTATGGGGATATAGAATATATAAAAAATATGCCTTTTAACCAATATATACCTATGGAGATAAATGGTTCATATATAATTTGGAATAGAGAGATTATTAAAATAATGTATACATCAAATAGTAACATAACTGAATTATTTGGCAATTTAAGAAATGATGCAAAAGTTGTAAAATATTATATGAATAAGGAACAGTCTGGATTTTTTGAAGAAGAAATTGTTATAGAAAAAAATAATAAATATAAGGTAAAAGCAAAAGCTTCTAAAATACTTCAAATACCAAAAGGAAAAGAATTTATATCATGGGATGATGATTTAAAAGAGGATAGTGAGATAAATTCTAACATAGAGATCTCACCAATTTTTAGAGATAGAAAAGATTTGAAAATTAATGGATTAAAAGTATATTTAGATTATGATGGAGCTGAAAATAAAAAAAATGATATATTTTATATTGAAAAAAATTCAACTCTTGAAAATAATGAAGATATAAAAAAATATTTATTAAACTTCAAATTTGAAAAATTGAATTATAGAATACCTGAAGAAGTTAATAAAAGATTCAAATTAAAAGAAAATGATGATTATGTAGAATATAATTTAAATAATCAAATTACAAAAGATATAGTACTTAAATTACAATGGGAACCATTAAAATTAAAAGTAAAATATATGAAATATCCAAAAGGTGAATTTAAAAATGAAGTAATTTATGAAAAAGAATTTAATGCAGGAACAGAATTACCAAATCCACCAACATATAATGAAGGATTATTAAAAACATATTTTAATGAATCAATAAAACAAAATGTAACTTATGATGGTTGGACACCTTATATTCAAAATATTAGTAATTGGGATCCAAAAATTGGAAAATGGACAAAATATGAAAATGGACAAAATATAATTAACGAAGATTTTCAAAATCTAAATAATTATAATTTGATTTATTATCCAATTTATAAAATAAAGGATTCTGGATATGAGAAGGTAAAAGTAAAATTTAATTTTAATGCGCCATTAAATGAAATAACATTTGATAGGCCGTATGAAGCAAGTAATATATATAAAGATACTGAAATATTAAAAGGAAATAGTTTTCCAACTATAGCATATAGAGATTATCCAAAAAGAATCGGATATGATTTTATAGGTTTTTTACCAGATATATCTAGAATATTAAATGAGGATACAGTTTTTGTTGGTCAATGGAAGAAAAAAGAAATTGTATTTCCTGTTGTTGAACCAGAAAAAAATAATAATAACAATATAATACCAAATAATAATGATAATGAAAGGGAAGATGATTATAGGAAAGGATATAATCAAGGACAAGAAGATAAAAAAAATAAAAAACAAAAATCTAAATTATATGGTAGAAGTGAAAAATATAGACAAGGTTATGAAGCTGGATACAATTCATGGAAACACTTTACAATTTTAGATCAAGAAGAAAAAAGTAATAATATAGATAGTAGATTAGATAATAGAAATATTAGTGGAGAAAGTAAAGAAAAGACTCCATATGCAGGTGTAAATAATAATAATATTTTATTTATCGGAGCATTTTTTACAAGTATAGCTACTTATTCAATAACAAAATATCTAAAAATTAATGCTATAATAAAAAGAAATAGTATGATTTTTTAGTAAATATAAATAATAAATAAAATATCAGCAATGCTGATATTTTATATTTTGTTAAAAAGTCTTTAATTTTTTATTAAAATATAAGATAATAAATAATTGAAAGGTAGAAATATGAATATAAAAAAAATAAAGGATATTTTGAAAGAAAAAATTAATAATATGAAAGAACAAAAAAGTAAAAATAAAGGTAAAAATAACAATATATTAATATTAGTTAAAAATTATTTAACTAATTATTGGACATATTTAATATATTTAATAATTGTAATTTCTGAATTTTTATTAATATACTTTAATGTATTTAATAAATCGGTAGGAAATGCTGTAGATATTATTAAGGTATATTTACTATTTACGATGATTATTCATCCTGTTTATTATGTTATAGTAAATGAAAAAATAGATAAAGAAAAAATAAAATTTAAAGAAAAATTAATTAGTTTTATTATTTTATTAAATATAATGTTTATATGTAGCATATTACCAATATATATATTCAATATTTTTACTCAGAAAATATATCTATATATTTCTGTATTTTTTGCATATAGCATGTTTAGTTATATTTATTCAGCAATATTTATTTTTATAGAAGAAAAAACTAAATATAAATCAATAACATTAATAGTGATGTACATTTTATTATTTATAGTATATAAATTAACTGAAATTAATATAAATCTATTTAATATATTTGAACCTTATATAATTGGAATTATACCAATTTTCGAAGTTGTTTTAGTTAGTGTATTAATGCTTTGGATAAATAAACAATTAAATACAAAAAAAAGTATGTTAGCTAAAATTATAAATGTTATATCATTAGTATTAATTATATTAGCTTTTGTATATGTCTATACAAATAATTTAAAATATAAGAAAATTATAGATTTAACAAAAGAACAAAGTTACATAGTAAATAAAGAAATAATAAATGAATTAAAAGATGATGAAAATTTAATATTATACATAAGTTATAAAAATACTCAAGATATAAATATAAATGCTACAATAGGTCAAGTAATAAATAATAATATTAGATATATTAATGGATTTAATTATCTATCGGAATTAAATAATTTGGATATTAAAGATAAATATATTAATGCAAAAAAAATAATTGAATCAGAAATAGAAAAAAATAAAGAGTTTAAAGAAAATACTATACATATTTTAAAAATCCCTAGAAATAATGAAAATATAAAATATATACCAATTTACCCTATAAAAGAATTAACGAAATATATACCGGAATTAGGAAAAATAAAGTCAACTTTTCAAAGAGAATTCTTTTTACCAATTATTGCTCAAGAAAATGTTACAAATAAAACTGATATAGGAATGTTAATAGGACATGAAGAATTTAATGAATATGATGCTTATGAAGCTGTTTTAGATTTAGAGAAGTATGGTAATAAATTAGATAAAATTAATTTAGAAAAAGATATACCAGATAATATAAAAAATATATTAATTTTATCGCCAATGATAGATTTAAAAGATGATGAGTTGATTAAAATGATGAAATTTATTGAGAATGGTGGAAATATAATTTATATGCATCAAAATATGAAAACAGAAGATCCATTAGTTAATTTTAGAAAATTATTAGATGTTTATGGTGTAAAAATTATAGACGGACAAATTATTGAAGGAGCAGATTCACACAGATATATATATAATGATAAAAATACATCTAACACTTTAAAAAAGGAATTAACAAATGCATATCAAACACAAAAAAGTATAGATGAATTGCTTAAAATACAAGAAAAATTAAAAAATTCAATAAAAACAGTAGATAACTCAATTATATTTTTAGATGTAAATAAAAATAGTGAAGAATTTAAAGATTTAGCGAAACAAGGTGCATATATTACATCGATAATACCTTCTATATTGCAAATAGATACAAAATATCAAAAAGAAAATCATATAGAAAATGAAGTGTTTTTACAAACTACAGATAAAGCTATTCTATATGAAAAATATATAAAAGAGAGAGAAAATATATATGATATAAATCAATTAAAAAAACAATATCCTTTATATTTTGCACTACATAATAATGATTATTTTGCAGTAGGTACTACCGTAACAAAAGAAGTAAATAATAAAAAGAAAACAAAAGCAATAATTGTTGCAAATACATCATTTATTCTTAGTAACATACAAAAAGATATTTCAAATTCAAATACCGTATATAAATATTCAAATAACGCAGAAGTATTTATAAGTATGGTAAACAATTGTACAAATAAAATGCCAAAAGGTAATTATAAATTTATATCAGTAGATAATATAAAAATAGAATCACATGAAAAAGCAGCTTTTTTATTGATTTCCGTAATAACTATGTTTTTTATATTAAAAAATAGTATTTTAAAAAAGAAAAAGTAATAAAATAAGTAAATAAAAGGATTATACTGAATTTAAGGTATAATCCTTTTAAATATATTTACATAAAAATTCATTCAAAAATATATAGGTATGTTGAGATATTGTTAAAAAGTGGTAAAAAATATTTAAAAAATTTTTTATATATATTAAACTTAATAATAAAAACTAAAAAGAGGAAGATATGAAAAAGAATTTAGAAAAGAAAAATAGTATAAATTTACATGAAAGTATGTATATATTAACAATATTCATATTTTTAAGTATCTTGATGTATATCTCACCAGGATTAAATAAAAATATATATGCAAGATCAGAATTTGTACCAACAAAAATTTCAGAAAGTGATAAAAATAGAAGAAATCTAGAATTAACTGAAATGGAAAAAAATATTCAAGCTGTATATAAATCTTTAATGAACTCAGATGCATATAAAGCCAATGAAAATTTTGATAGAAAAACTATTAAAAATAAATTAGCTCCATCTGAATCAGTTACAGAAGAAGCAATACCTAAATTTCCAAGTGAACAAAATGGATTAGCAGATGAAGGAAAAATGTATGAACCACGTGGTCGAGAAAAAATAAATTCGACATATTATACATTTAAAGATTTAAAACAGGATGCTGGAATTTTTTGTAGAGGTAGAAGTATAAATATTACTGGAAATAGTGCTGATTCATCAAATGAAGGACCAGATATTAATTCTGTTATTTCACAAGATGAACAAAAAGAAATCATTTCAATATTTAATAACGGTATTGGACCAAGTAATAATAAAGTACTAGATGCAGATTATATAGCTGAAATAGAACAAGGTCATAATGAAGATAGAAAATTAATTTTTGTTTTTATGGTTAAATACTTATATTATAGAGGCTATGATATAGAAGTAGATAAAAATGATTTTAGTATAAAAATTATGAATGGATTTGAACCAGAAGAAAATGCAGCTATATTTAAAGAAGCACGTGATTATGCAGAAGATTTAGCTGTAAAATATATGTATTTAAGAGAAAATAATAATACTACAGGTAGCGCAAAATATGGAATATCTTCTGTTAAAAATGGAGCTAAAACTTCAAATAATGCTCAAGGTTATATAAACCCTGGAACAGCTTATGGTTTAGCAGAAGCATATATAAAAAATAAAAACTCTAATTCTTATTCAAGAAATCCAAATATAAGTGTGCCAGAAGCAGGAAATCAACCTGGAACTATACAAAAATGGTTTTGGAATACTGAAGAAGGTGATAGTGGTTTAAGAGAATTAAATAGAGGTAACTTTACAGAACCAGTAACAATAGATACACCAGATATGGCAGATTTAACAAATAAATCTAAAGATTTTGAAATATATTGGACATCATTATTAAATTTCATAGAAAAAAATGGAAAAAATACAATGCCAAGTCAAGAAGTAATTCATGCAAAACGTAATGATAAAACAATAACTTTCAATGAAGAAACACCAGAACATGATTTACCAGAAGTTACAATAGATAATCCAAACCTAGAATATGAACCAAGATTTATTGAAGCAGATAATGAAAAACCAGATAGTTTTAAAAATGCAAATTTTGATAAAAATAGTCAAAGATGGATGGTAGGACCATATTCATTAGATTATGTAAGTGCTCAATCAGGTGGAAAATATTTTTCAACCATAACTAATATGGAAGTATATGGTATGTATACTAATGATGGTGAGGAGTTAATAGCAAATTCAACTGAACTAACAGAATATGTTAATGCAGACGCAACTAAACAAATGGCTGAAGAAGCACGAATCAGTAGTGCAACTAAATATAACGGAGATATGGGAAAACTTTCACAAGTTATAAAAGAATACAAAAACGCTATAAGAGATGAAAAAATTGGATATAAACTGCAAGATGAAATACTAGAAATTCAAAAAAATATAAATAGAACATATACAGAAATAAAAAATTATAATGATAGAAATGAACTATTTGATATAAATGAATATAAGAAAAAAATATTAGAAATACAAAAACAAATACAATCACTAAAATATGATGAAATTAGGGATT
>CAUUHK010000038.1:0-7096 GCA_963545005.1 uncultured Eubacteriales bacterium
TACTTTAGTTATTTTTAATTCCCAATCACCATTTTCTGTTTGTATACAAATATTAAATATTTCTCCTTCAATAAATAATGCTAATATTAAGCAATCTTCATCTTCTCTTAATACAATCGCTTTATTTATTTTTTCACTTTCTACTAGAATATTGTAATCAAATTCTAGTCTTTTTTGTATTTTTCTAATATTTGTTTCAGATAACATATTTTCCTCCTACTATAATTATATTTGAAGTTAATTTTTACAATATTATTATATATTTTTTTGTGTAAACATGCAATTTTTATAGTATAGTATCATTTACTATATATGAAATTATCATTATACCAAAGATTGCTGGCATATATGATATTGATGCAATAATATTATCTTTATTTAATTTATCTTTTTTTATTTTTTCTTCTGAAAAACATACATTATATTTTTTTATGAATTTTTTAAAATCATTTAATTTTTCTTTTTTTTCAGTTTTATTTTCTATATTTTCTATTTTTTTTAATTCCGCCATTAAAAACTTTCTAATTTTTTTAGATATAGGGCAATATTTAGTTTTTAAAATATTATCTATTTTTACTTTTGAAGCATCTAGTCTAAAACCAGCTGACATTGCAGATACTATTTTTATATTATTTTTAAAAGCATACATTATTAATTCTTCTTTAGATTTTATTACATCTATAGCATCAATAATATATGTAATTTCTCCATTAATTATTTTTGCTTTTCTAAATATTTCTTCTATATTATCTTTATCTATAAATTCGTTTAAACTTAATATATTAATATTTTTATTTATTAATTTTGCTCTTTTTTCATATTCATAAACTTTAAATTTTTCTAAATTTTCTAAATTTGAACCAATTTGTCTATTTAAATTAGAAATGTGAAATTTATCATAGTCGACAATTGTTATTTTTTCTATGCCTAATCTAATTAATGTTTCAAAAATATATCCACCAACACCACCTAATCCGAATATTATATAATGTTGGTTCTTTATTCTTTCTAAATTTTCATTTCCTATTAATTTAATTGTTCTATCTTGAAATTCTTCCATATTATCCCTTCATATTAATATATTCTTGTATTATTTCTCTTTCATTGAAATATTTTTCTATACCACATACATTTAAATATCTTTCATGCCCAAGTCCCATAATTAATAATATATCTTCATCATTCATAAAATCTATTGCTTTTTGTATAGCTTCTTTTCTGTCTTTTATTACTTCATAATTTTTATATTCTTTACTAAATCCTTTTATAATATCGTTAATTATTTGGTCTAAATCTTCATAAAAAACTTGATCTTGTGTAACAAATGTATAATCTGCATATTTTTCTGATACTTCTGCCATTTGTGGTCTTTTTATTCTATCTCTATCTCCACAAGCACCCCAAAGTGCTATTATTCTGCCTTTTGTTAAAGTTTTTGCTAATTTTAAAATACTTTCAATACTTACAGCTGTATGAGCATAATCGACATATATATTTAATTTTTTGTTATTTTCTATATATTCCATTCTACCTAATACATGATTATTTTTTAAACCTTCTACAATATCTACTGTATTAAAACCATTTAACTTCAAATTAGCTATAATTACTAAGATGTTGTATATATTAAATTCACCAACCATTGATGTTGTAATCGTTATCTTTTCATCTTTATCTGTATTTAACAATTTATTTTCTTTAATAACTATATCATATTTCCAATATCCTTTATCTTTTTGAATTGTATCTTTTATACAATAAATATCTGCATTTTGATTCATACCAATTTTTATAAAAGTATTATTTTTTAAGATATTTTCTGCTTTTTTTACATTTTCATCATCAATATTTATTATATTAATATTAGATAATCTTAATGCATCTATTTTTGCTTCAAAATATTCTTCAATTGTTTTATGTTCAAATTGACTGACATGATCTTCTGAAAAATTAGTAAAACTCATACAATTAAAATTAATTTCATCAACTCTATGTTGTGTAACACCTATTGAAGATACTTCTAATATTACATATTTAACTTCTTTTTTAACCATTTCATTTAATATTTTTTGTAAATCACAAGATTCCGGAGTAGTCCTAGCATTGACTGTAATTTTTTCTCCATTTATATATGAACCAATTGTTCCAATAAATCCAACTTTTACACCTAATTTATTCAAAATATTATATATTGTAAATGCTATTGTACTTTTTCCTTTTGTACCAGTGATTCCTATAACTTTCATATTTTTTGATGGATTAGAATATATAGCACTCGCAAATATTGGCATATATATTTTTGGATTTTCAACAAAAACAAAAATATATTTTTCTAAATTTTCTTTTTCTTTTAAATATTTTTCTTTTATATATTCTTCATATTTCGAATCTAATAAAAAACTATTTCCACCATTAGCCATAACATCATCTAAAAAATCTATTCCTTTAAATCTTGCACCATCAATACATACAAACATATCTTTATTTTTTATATTTTTTGAATTATTTGAAATATTTACTATCTCTATATTTTCATTACCTATATATTTAATATTACCTTTTTTTTCATTCGCAATATTACTTATTATTTGTTTTAATATCATATTATTCCTCTTTTCTAAAACTATATTTTTCAAATTTTTCTATAATTTCATATTCTATTTTTTTATTTATTAATTCTGTTTGTATTTTATTTATTAATTCAATTTCTATATTTTCTTCTATTAAAATTTCTAATTCTATTTTTTCTAAAAAATTTTCATTTAATATATCTATACTTAATTTTTTTAAAATATTCTTAATTTCACTCATATATTTATATTCAAAATTTAAAATATATTTTTTTGTTTCAATTAATTTTGCTTTTTTAGATTTATTTAAAACACCTATTGCTGAAGTTGTATATGCTTTTGTTAATCCTCCAGTACCTAATAATATTCCACCAAAATATCTTGTAACTATTATTAAAACATTATTATATTGATTTTTTTCTAAAACATTTAATATTTGATATCCTGATGTTTTAGATGGCTCACCATCATCAGAATATTTATATATATTATTATTTAATATATATGCATATACATTATGCCTAGCATCAAAATATTTTTTTTTGTGTTTTTCAATTATATTTTTTATTTCTGCTTCATTTTGAACAAAATAACTAAATGCAATAAATTTTGATTTACTTATTTCATATTCATAGACTTCATTATTTAATATTGTTTTTTTAAAATTATTACTCATTTTTTCCTATTTTATTAACTCAGCTAAATTATTTATTAAATTATCTAAATATTTAAAAGCTTTATTATATATATTCTCATTTTCTAAATCTATATCTATATTTTTTAATAATTCTAATGGTTTTATACTTCCACCTTTTTTCAAACTATTTATATATTTTTCTACCATTTCATCTTTATCTTCTAATATTTTTAAATATATATTTATTGCAGTTACAATCCCTGTTGCATATTTATATACATAAAAAGGTCTATAGAAATGTGAAATTCTAGTCCAATTATATTTTGAAAGTTCTGCTATTTTATTTGCTTTCTTACTTTCTTTTTTACCAGAATATTTTAAAATTAAAGACTTATATGTATCATTTAAAAAATCTGCATAAATAGGAATATTTTCTTCTGCCGCTTTAAAACATTTTTCTTCAAATTCTGCAAACATTGTTTGTGTATAAAGTGTAGAAACTATCATTTCTATTTGATTATATATTAAACTTGCTTTTTTATTTTTATTTTTTTCATTTTTAATTAAATAATTTGCTAAAATTATCTCATTTAAAGTAGATGCTATTTCAGCAATCATTATACCATATTTACTATTTCCTATATCATTATTAGAATCTGCATAATATGTATGCATACTATGTCCTAATTCATGTGCTAATGTAGATATATCGTCTAAAATACCTTCATAATTTAAAAGGACAAATGGATGTACTCCATATACACCTAAATTAAAAGCTCCACTTTCCTTATTTTTTTTTGCATAAACATCTATCCAATTATTATTAAAACCTTCTTCTAATTTATTAATATATTCATTACCTAAAATACTTAATGCATTTTTAACTATATTTTTAGCTTCTTCAAAAGGAATGTTTTTTTCCTTTATAACGAAAGGGTTTAAGTATGAATCCCATGGTTTTATATTTTCATTTTCTTTTATTAAACCTTTTTTTATATATATTTTTTTATTTAGTTTTTTAAATTTAAATAATATTTTTAAATTATTTTCTGTTGACTTAAGTAAAGTATTATATACATTTAAATTAGAATATTCATCTTCTAATTTATATTCAATATATGAATTATATTTTCTATATTTAATAAATTTTGAAGCAGATTTTAACATTCCAATATAGCTTTCAGATAATGATTTATTATGTCTTTTATATGCATTCATTACAGAATAATAAGCATTTTTTCTTAAACATTCATCATTTGATGTAAGATATTTTAAATATTTTGCATTAGATATTTTATGTAATTTACCTTTTTTATCCTTTACATCTTCAAATACCATTTCGCTTTCTGTTAAATAGTTATACATATTAAAAGCTGCATCTTTTCCTTCTGATACATATGAGATTAACAATTCTTCTTCTTTAGATAATTTTCTTTTTTTCTCATCTTTAATATTTTCAAGTAATAAATAATTTTTTTTAAATCTTGATTCATTCATCATTTTATCTAAAATTTCATCAGATAAAGATAATAACTCTTCTTTAATAAAAATTAATTTTTCTGTATATTTATCTGTTAAAGCATAAATATCTGCTTCTACTTTTTGAACAAATTTATCGTCTTGATTTATGCTTTTTCTAAGTAATAAATATGAATATACTTTTTCTTCAATCATCTCTACTTTTTCACTTAATTCTAAGTATTTATATATATTATCTTCTGTATTTAAATTTCCTTCAAAATTTAAATACATATCATAAATGCTAATTATTTTATTTATATCTTTATAAATATTATTTTCATTTTCATATATATGTTGTAAATTCCACATATATTTATCATCTTGTTTATTCAACTTTTACCTCTTATATTTTTTCTAATTGAAAGCTATTATATCTATTATCTTTATTTTTTTTATCCATATTTTCTTTTAATCTAATTGTACCAAAAAAGCTTATTAATATAACTGAAACTATATATATACTTAATGTTATAACAAACATTTTTAATAAACTGATACCTGTTTTATTTTTTTGACTCATATTTTTTCCTTTATTTTATTCAATTTTCTTTTTTTTTATTATATATCATTTTTAAATTTTTTTTAATAACATTCATATAAAAAATACTATGTACAAATTACATAGTATTTTTCTTTTTTATTATTCTCCTTTTTTATCTTTTATTCTTTAATTGCTTTTTTTCATTATTTTTTATTTTTTATTTTTTAACATTTCTTTAATTTCAAGTAATACTTCTAATTTTTGTTCATCAACTGTTTTTATTTTTTCTTCTTTTTCATCTTCTTTTTCTATTTCTTCTTTAGATATATTTTGTAATTTATTCATAAATTTAATTACTACAAATAAACAAAATGCGATAATTATAAAATTAACTACATTTTGAATAAAATTACCATATGTTAATTCTAATTTTAACCCAGAACCTAATTCTTTTACATATTTTAAATCTTTAAAATTAACTTTTCCAATTATTAATGAAACAATTGGCATAATTATATCATTTACCAGTGAAGTAACGATTTGACTAAATGCACCACCAATAATGATACCTATTGCCATATCTACTATATTTCCTTTTAACGCAAAATCTTTAAATTCTTCTATAAATTTACTGTTTTTTATTTTATTTATTTCCTTTTTTATTTTCATATTTCTCCTTTTATTTTTTTAATGTACATCAAACCAATTTTCGCCTATTTGAGAATCTATTGTTATTGGTACTTTCATTTGTATAACATTTTCCATAGCATCTTTAACAATTTTAGTTACTATTTCTTTTTCTTCTTTTTTCATTTCAATTAACACTTCATCATGTACTTGTATTAATAATTTAGATAATAATTTTCTTTTTGTAAATTCTTCATCTATTTTAATCATAGCAAGTTTCATAATATCTGCAGCTGTTCCTTGAATAGGTGCATTTAAAGCTACCCTTTTACCAAATTCTTTTAAATTAAAATTACTTGACTTTAATTCCGGTATATATCTTCTTCTATTATATAAAGTTAATGCATATCCTTTTTCTTTTGCTGAATTTTGTGCATCTAACATATATTGTTTTATACCTGCATATTTTTCTAAATATTTGTCTATATATTCTTTAGATTCTTTTATACTCATTCCAACATTTTCAGATAAACCATATTTGCTTATTCCATATATGATACCAAAATTAACAGCTTTTGCATTTCTTCTATCTTCTGATGTTACATCTTTTATATCTTTATTAAAAATTTTTGATGCTGTAGATGAATGTATATCTTCATTATTTATAAAAGCTTGTATCATACTTGGTTCATCTGCAATATGTGCTAATATTCTTAGCTCTATTTGTGAATAATCTGCATCTAAAAATATATATCCTTCTTTTGGAATAAACGCCTTTCGTATTTCTTTACCTATTTCTTTTCTTGTAGGAATATTTTGTAAATTTGGGTCTGTACTACTAATTCTACCTGTTGCAGTTACAGTTTGATGGAACTTACCATGTATTCTTTCATCATCTAAAATATATGGTATTAATCCATTAACATATGTTGAATTTAATTTACTTAATTCTCTATATTCGATTATTTTTTCGACTATTTCATGTTCATTTATTAATTTATTTAATGTATCTATATCTGTTGAATATCCTGTTTTATTTTTTTTAACTATAGGTAATTTTAATTTTTCAAATAATATTTCACCTACTTGTTTTGGTGAATTAATGTTAAATTCTTGTTCTGCATATGAATATATTTTTTCTTGAATTTCTAATATATTTTTTTCTAATTCTTTACCAAAATTTATTAATATATCTTTATCTACTTTTATACCTTCATTGGTCATTTTAGCAAGTACTAATACTAAAGGCATCTCTATTTC
>CAUUHK010000039.1:0-6666 GCA_963545005.1 uncultured Eubacteriales bacterium
AAAAAAATTGAAACAAAAAAAATACAAAATTTAAGATATTTTGTATTTTTACTCATAATTTACTCTAATTTCTAAAATTTTTGCATCTTCACTAATTATTAAATCTTTTTTTATGTTTTTTAAAGTTATTCTAAATTGATTTCCTGGCATAAAATAATTATATGAAGAATCATAATTTAAATTTTTTACAACATTATCTTTTAAAGTTGCATCTTTTTTAAAATTTTGATTTAAATTATCTATTTTAATTTTTTCATAAATATATTTAGAATTACTATCTTTATAGTCTGCGTTGATTGAAATTGTTTCTTCAATTTTATTTGAATTACCTTCTATTTCTATTTTATATTTAAAATTACCTGTTGTTACAAACGCTTGTAATGCATTTTTTTGTGGATCTATCTTTGGTTTTTGTATTACTAATTCAACACTTTTTAATGTTCTTCCTTGTGGTAAATTTATATTTGTATCATTAGTTTTTATATAATAATTTGAACCAAAATCTATTGTTGTAATATGATATGCTCTATTTTTTAAAGCACCTATACTGGATGCTAATATAGAAATTTGTTCTTGATTTAATTTTTCTTTTTCAACTTTTTCTACTATGCATTCTGTATCTAAAAAATTCCTTCTTTTAAATTTCATTTTTTGCCCACCAGCTTTTTTTTGTTCAGCAATAGTTAATTCTTTACCATCATATATAAATGAATTAACTGTATCACCAATAAATGTAGCATTTTTATTTACAGCTAGTACTTGTTTTAATTTTTTACAACTAATTTTATGGAATTGATTTTCAAATTCACCTGGATCTGCCTCTAATATTAATTTATTTTTATTATTTTTATCTGATTCTCCTATATTAAACTTTTCTGTATTTTGTACAAAATATAAATTATTTTCATTTATTAAAAAATCATTGTGAGTACTTGATACTACTACATAATCATTATATTCACTAAAACCTAATTTTAAACCTTGACAAAAAGCTAATATTGAAACATTTGTTAAAATACTTTCCCAATCTTCTTCTTTTATTATTGGTAACTTTGGATTTGATTTTAATAATGTATTTCCTTGCTGAGCATTTAATTTCATATTTGAATAATTAAATCCTGCTATTAACAAGTTGTATTGAATACTATTTTTCATTACTAATTTTTTATTTAAATTATAGTCTGATTCAGTACTTGAAACATTATATCCTGCTTGTTCAAATATTTTTTTATTTTTTATTGTTTCATTTACATTTTCTAAAGCATTTGGCATTGTACTATTTACTTTATCTAATATATCTTTTGGTATATCAAAATGCACATCTCCAAATTCTAATTTATTTAGTTCTTCATATACCCATTTTGAAAAATAATATGCTTTAATATAATGCATAACAGCATCTCTTTGTTGTAATTTATATTGCATATCTCCTGTTTGAACATCATAATTTAAATTATTCATATCTGCAGTATAAGAAATTACTGCATTTTCAATATTTTCTTCTATTTGTTCTTCATCAGTATCTACAACAGATATTTTTCTTATTTCCCTATAATATGGGAATGTAATTTTTATAGTTCCATTTGAAAAGTATTTTAATGCAGCTTCTATTCCTTTTTCTGTTCCGTTAGTTTCTAGTACTTTGATACCTTCTATTTTAAAATTTTTAACTGTTTCATAATCTAATAAATAACCTGATCTTGAAACAAAATGTTCATCATCTATTTTTCCTGTTATATTTAAAAAATTATCCATCGAATATGATATAACTAATTCTGTTTTATCTTTTTTATATTTTGCAGAATATGGTATAAAGTTTTTTACAACATTTGTTCTATCATAATATAAATTTTCTTTTAAAGGATTAATTGTACCTTTAAATATATCTTTATCTTCTTTTGGATTTTTTAAAACACTTTCATCTATTTTATTATCATAATACTGAAATAAAACATTTTTTCTATTTGATGGTAATATTCCTTTATCCGGTTCATTTTTTTTATTTGTTCCTAAAGCTCCATAATATTCTATATCTGAATCTTCATTAAAATTACTTTTTATTCCTTTACTATCTACTGTAACTGCTTGTCCACTTGAATATCTTGCTACATGCGGAACAAATGATGGTGATTCTATATAATAACCATCATTTAATGTAAACATTGTAAATGGAATATATTCATTTATATTTGATCTTGATGTATTAGCAATACCTAATTTTAAAGCAAATGAATCTTTAAATGTATTAATAGATGCTTCAACAATTGATTTTAAAGCATCTGATACACTACTAAATTCTTCCTGCGAAGTATTTAATTCAAATGCTTTAATCCCATCTTGAGTCGCACCTATTAATTTTTTTCTATAATCAATTCTAGTTCTCATTACATTTGTATAATGTGTCAATGTAAATGTTAAAACTAGTAATAGTGGTAATATTATTAATACATAAAGCACTGTCATTGATTGTAATTTCATTTATTTTTCCTCTTTTATCTATATCCACCAGACGCTGTAACTAGTGCTGATGATTCTGCAACTATTTCATAATTGCCTTTACCAGATACAGAATATATTAATGATCTTAATCCTTCTGCCATTGTTTTACTTGAATTTCTAGCTTCAACTTTAATATTGTCACCTCTATTTAAAGGAAAGCTTCCTTTTTTTTGTAATTCATCTAAAATTTGTTCTGTATATACAGTAAATTTAGAATTTTCACCAACAACATTTCCGTTAAGCCATGCTGTTTTTTTACCAATATTTTCACCAATTCTATCTATACTCATATCTATAGAATATGAGTTTCCTGTTGTTTTTAATTGATCCTGCATTAAATTATAGTTTTTTAACGTAACTACTCCTGTTGTTGCTGCATTATTAACAAAATTATTAATACTTGTTTCAACCACTGCTTGTGCTTGATCATTTGATCTTTCTGATACAGCCATAATTGGGAATATAAATAGTAATATTCCAGCTAAAAATATAGCTATAATAGTCATAAAAGAATCTTGCATATTATCTCCTTTTATTGTTTTATATATATAATTTCAATAACTTTTTTTGTTTTCATCGTATCAGAAATTTCTGTATTTGTTATTACTTCATTTCCAATATAATCTGAATCAATAGTATATTCACCATCTGCATAATATTCAATTACTATTTCTTCAAAAAGTGCATTATTTTTAGATAATTCTTTTAAATTATTTTTGCTATAATCTACTTTTATACCATTAATATATCCAGATATACCATTTACAAAATATTCAACACGTTTTTTTATATCTTCCGCTCTATCTCTCCATGGTACTCTAAACATATATGTTGGTTGAACATCATAATTTAAATTATTTGGATTAGGATTTTTATCTCCTTCATTAAAATATTTTAATAAATACTCTTTTTCATATGTTGATAAATTTTTATAGTCATCTGAAATATATTTACCATTTGAATCTTTTTGCAATTTATCTAAAATATTCATTAATTGTTGTTCTAAAGTGGTATTAAACATATGATATAATTTTAAATTATTTCCTTGTTTTTCATAGATTTTTATCATTAAATTTTCTTTTGAATATCTATATAATACTGGAATAATTGAATCAGATGTAACATATCTTCTTCCAAATTTAGATATTGTAGTATTATTAGAATTTTTATTAATATTATCTAATATTTTTTCAAAATCATATTCTTCAAAATATGCCTTTTTATCTGCATTTTGTATAATAGTTCTACCAGTATCTAATGTAGTTCTAAATAACATTAAACTTAGTGCCAAAGCTATAACAAATATAAATATTGAAAAAGACATATACATTGCATCTGTTAAATTTTCCAAATTATTACTCTCCTAATATTTTTTAGTTTGTAGGTTTTACAACTATTTCAGATACTATACCTGCTTTATTATGTTTTGTTATTGTAATGCTATATGTTTTATTATTCTTAATTTTAGCATTAATTGCATCTAATTTATCTGCATAGTCATTATCTTTACTATCTGCCTTTTCTCCATCAATTTCATAACTTGGTCTTTTTGCTGTATCATCTATATTAGTAGCTGCATTTTGTCTTAAAGTTCTTATTAATTCTTTTACTTTAATTCCTTTAACATTTTCACCTTCTAATTGTGAAAATTGTGAGTTAAATGCCTCTTTTGTATTTTGATCCATTCTTGCTAATGAATCACTGATTCCACTTTGTGCGTTTGAAAAAATTGTTACACCTAGTGCTATAATTAAAATTGATAATAATATAGCTCCTGCTATAATTAATGCTTTTGCTGCATTATCCATGTTTTCCTCCTGTTTTTATTTTTATATTTATTATTTTAAAACACTAAATACAAAATTTAAAGTGTTTTTGTATATTTATTATATTTTTATTACAATTATATAATCATTTTGTATTTAAACTATATAATATATATGAAACATTTCCATTTTCATAATATAAAATTTTTTCTCTTTTAAAAAAATCATTATGAAGATTTACAAAAAAATTTTCGGCACCACTTCTTATAATTTTATCCATTGATACAATATTTCCATTTATAGATATTTCTATAATTACTACTTCTTTATTATCTGGTTTGAAACCTATTTGTTCTTTAGCTATATTACTTTCTAATTTATTAATTTTTGCATTTTTACTATATGCCTTATTTATTAATGAAATTAATTCTGCACCCGTAATAGATTCATTTCCTTTTAAAAATTCCATATTATTTCTATTTTGTTTTCTTAAATTATTAAGCATATCTATTTTGTTTAAAAAAATTGCTGTTATTACAAAAAATATTAAAAAAGTTATTATAATTAATATCATTTTTAGTTTTGAATTCATTTTATTTCCTCTATTTTATTGTTATATTAAATGTTTCTATTTCTCCATCTTTATTAAATGTATATTTTTCTACCTTATACTTTAAATAAGGGGTTCCTGCAATTTTATCTATTGGATTAATATATTTTGAAATTAATTTATGCATATTTTCATTATATTTTGATGTATCTTTTTCATAATAATAATCTAAATTATTGTCATTTATTTTTAATACTACTTTTTCTTTTCCAATATCTTTGTATTGAATATTTATATTTCTTGTATAGTTCATTAATGAAACTATATCTCCAATATTAATATTATTTTCAATCGAATTAGCTCCATCAAAATTTTGTTTTTCAGAATCTATTATTTTCATAAAAGGAGTATTAAATTTTTCAATATCTAATTGATCTTTTGATGCAAAAACTGTAGTTTGAGCATAATTTCTTACACTTTTAAAAAACATAGCTCCAACAGCAATAACAAGAACACCTACTAATACACCTGCTGCTATAATTAATGCTTTTGCTGCATTTTCCAAATATTCCTCCTTTTAAATTTCTTCAAATGAAATTTGCTTTATTAATCCTGTAGTATTACTATATTTTACTTCTGTACATTTAAATTTTCTTCTAATTAAATCATTTCCAGGAGTTTTATATGTTATACTGTACCAATTATTATTTTTATTTTTCGTAACATTTGAATTAACTAATTCTTTTTTTGGTGTGCCACTCATTTCTAAAAATTTTACTATTTCTGTATTTCTGATATTATTTTTAACTAAATCATATTTTTTGTTTTCATGTATTTCAGCATAAACATTATGTGCGTTTAATTCTGTTGTTCTTTTTTGTTTTAAAATATTCTTTATTAATATGTTATTTCCTGAAATACCACTGCTTGTTGGCATTAATTTCATTTCAAAATCACTAATACCTAAAATTTCATATATCGCATTAGTTCCAAATGTTGCTTCACCATTATGGCTTTCAATATTACCAAATTCATCTAAATATTTTATTTCTAAAGAATATTCTAGAGGTTTCTTTAAAGTAAGTGAAATATTTACAATATCACTTACTTTATTTTTATCCATTTCAACAGATGATTTAGTCACATATCCTACACCTAAAGATATATTATTATTATTTGCTTTATTTAGTATTGATAATATTTCAGTTCCACGTAATAGTCCTTTATTGTATGCTTCATATTCTTTATTAAAATCTAATTTTTGTTGTTGCAGTATTTCTATATTTTTTTCTTCAATTGGAACTGCCATTTTATTTCTTATAAATAATATTAAAGCTACAAGGATTACTGAAATTAGAACTGAAAAAGCTATTCTTAATGCTAAAGTTAAATTTTCCAAATTTTACTCCTTTATGTTGCAGACATCTGTTGGAATGCTTCTCCCATTGATGTAAATCCTATAATAACCATTGGTCCTATTAAATAACCAACAAATAATATTACCATTGGTGCAAAACCTATTGTTTTACCTATCATTGCTTTTCTAGCTATTAATCTTTCATTTGAATCTTTTCTTTTTTCTCTATAATATTCTCTTTCTGTATCCAGTTCATCAAAAGCTTCTCTTATAGGGATTTGCTCAACTGCTGCTTGAAGACTTTCTACAATTCTAACAAATTGTGGAAAAGTTACATCATTTTTTAATTGTTCTAACGCTTCCCATGGTCCAGATTCAAAATCGTTAACACATTTTGCAATTGGATCTCTAAATATATTTGAATATCTTTCAATCCATTCTAGGATCATCTCAACATTAACACGTTCTATTTTCATAAGCATCAATATAATTGT
>CAUUHK010000040.1:0-6168 GCA_963545005.1 uncultured Eubacteriales bacterium
TCTGTATCTTTTTCTATAACTTTTTATTTGTTGCACTTTATTTTGCTATTCACTAAAATAACGTTTTTTAATATGTTGTATTTTTAAACTCTATATAATTAATTGCATTATTTGTTATTTTGACCTTTACTTCTCCTGTTATACTTAGAACATATATTTTACTATTAAATTTATTCAATACATCTAATGTTTCTTTTTTTGGATGTTTAAACATATTTTTATAACCACAGGATATTATACTTGTTTTTGGCTTTATTTTCTCTATAAATTCTGATGTTGAAGAAGTATTTGAACCATGATGTGGTACTAATAATATATCTGCTGATAAATTTATATTTTGTTTTACTAATATATTTTCTACTTCTTTTTCGATATCTCCAGTAAATAACACTTTATATTTATATATATTAAACATTAAAACTAATGAATTATTGTTTTGTGAATTTTTAATTAGTTCTAATGTATTAGCTGCATTTATCTTTTTTTTATATAATTTATTTGGCCATAATATTTTAACACTTACATTTTGTTCTAAGTACATATTATCTCCTTGTTTTAAATAATGTATCTTTACTTTTCGTTGTGTTGAAATTTTAATTATTTCCCTATATATTTTTGAGCTATATATTTTTTCATCTAATTGAAAAGGGAAATATATATTTTTTACATTTAAATATTTTATTAAATAATAACTTCCACCAACATGATCTTTATCAAAATGTGTTATATATAAATGTTCTATATCTTTTATTTTGTTACGTAAAAGATATGGTAAAAATATTTTATATCCAGTTTCATATCTATTACTTAGCCCCTCACCTGAATCAATTACAATATTTTTGTTATTTTTTAATTTAATAACTGTTGCATTGCCTTGACCAACATAAGTAAAGTATATTTCTATTTCTTTAGAATATGATAAGTTTTGTAAAATATATATTAGATAAATTATGCCTATACTTATTATAATTATAATTTTTAAATATTTCTTAATATGAAATATTTTTTCTTTGTCACTTTTTATATATAAATTATTAATTTTCACCCTCCTGTACATTTATATATTTTTTAAAAAATAAAATAACAAAAATCAATAATAAATAGTATAAAGTTATAACTAAATATGTAGGAGGTATAACATATATAACCGAAACAGGAAATTTACTAATATATTTTGTAATTAATATGATATATTTAATTATTATATCTATCACACTTCCTATACCTATTGCTACATATTTAATTATAACTATTTTTTCAATATTTATTACTGAAAGGATTATTAATATAAATCCAAAAATTACAACTAAATCTAATGCAAAACCAACTAATATATTTGCTAGAAAAAAATTAATATAAATGCTTTGAAAATATTTGGCTATTATTGGAAAAATAAATATTTGTACTACAAATGAAATAATAAATGAATTTACTATATATGAAATAAATTTATAATATATCTTTTTAAAAAAATTATTTTCTTCTTGTATATCTATATTCGTAATCTTAAAATTAATTTTTTCTATATATTTAAAATTATTTAATATCTGCATACAAATGTATATACTATATGCCCCAACATATGATAAATATATCCCTATATTAGTTATCTGATATGGATTTATAGCTATATTAAAAATATATGAAAATAACAATATATTTAAAAATTTTATATCTAATTTCAATAATTTACATATATTTAGCATTATATACATACTAACAGCTCTTACTATAGCTGGTGTATTTTGAACTAAATATGAAAAAACTATAAGTATTATAATTTGCATCAATATTTTAAATTTAAATGATAATTTTTTTGTTACTAATTCTAATGAAAGAATAATTGTTACAATATGAGAACCTGAAACCGATAACATATGATAGATATTAGTATTTTTAAAATCTTCTACTATATTTTTCTCTACTCCTGAAACATCTCCTAAAATAACTCCTATTAATAATTTACTTTTACTATATTTATTAAAATTTGTATAAATTTTATCCATATATTTATATATAAAAATATTATATTCTAAATATATATCTATTAAATTATCTATATGTCTTTTAATACTTTTAACCGTATTTTCTTCTATCTCTATATTACCTATTATACCTTTAGAATAGTTATATATCCTTTTGTTAAAATCTCCAGGATTGAAATTTTCTTCATATTGTTGCAATTTTCCACTTGTTTCATACCTATTCCCAATTTTTAAATTTTTCTTTGTATATAAATTAACTTTTTTATTAATTATTTTATCATCTATTTTATATATATTAATTAATATTTTTTTCTGTAAAACATTATCTTTTTTCTTTTTTTGAACTTGATGGGTATCTTCTAGTACATCTATTTTTAAGACATCAAATACTATATAATTCTTATCTTTTTGTATTTCATATACTTTATTAATTTTTTCTATATATTTTATTGTATATAAATAACTTAACAACATAAAAATAATATATACAAATATATTTATTATTTGCATTTTTGTTAATAAAATATTTATTAAACTATATTTTTTAGATTTATGCTGATAAATATATATAACAATAATACCTAATAAAAAAAATATAAAAGGATATATATTTTGATATATACCCTTTATAACCCCTGTAAATATTCCTAATGTTATATAAATCACATACGCCTCTTTTATCTATATTACATATTTTTTTAATATCCATCCTGAATTAAAATTATTATCTTCTATTTTAATCCATTCTCCCTTTTCATCAATATAATTATATTCAACATCTTTTATTATATTTATAGTTTTATTTGAAAAATATGTTGGTAAATATACTGCTGAAATATTTTCATTTACTTTTATCTTTTTTACATTCATAGTATCTATTTTTTTATCTTCAAGTGTTGTTTTATTGTCAATTTTTACTTCCATCTTAGTATCTTCTTTTTTTTGCACAACATTATTTGTTGTTTGAATATTTTGCACTTCTACATCTTGCTTAATAAAATCTGAATAAATATATCCAACTTTCTCTTTATATTGTACTTTATACCATTTATCATTTGTTTTTTCTATAATTTGTAATTTATCTCCAACATCAAAATTCATTATTATTTCACTATCAGTTGTTGGATTTCTTCTCATCCTTACAACATTTTCAGTAATAGTTCCTGTTAATGCAAATTGATTAATATTAAATATAAATAATATATTTAATAACAAAAGAGCACTGATTATTATTTTTATATTTGTATAAAATTTAGTATTTTTTATCATTATTCCTCCAAATACTAGTTATTTATATTTTGATATTATCATTAAAAAAACGTTTTTACTACAATAAATTTTATTTATCTTCTTCTATAACACTAATATGTAATTCATCTAATTGTTCTTTTGTTACCCTAGATGGAGAATTTGTTAATAAATCTCTTGCTTTTTTATTTTTTGGAAAAGCTATAATTTCTCTAATATTATTAGTTTCAGCAAGTAACATTACTATTCTATCTACACCAGGTGCTGCACCTGCATGTGGTGGTGCACCATACTGAAAAGCATTATATAAAGCTTTAAATCTTTTTTCTATTTCTTCTTCACCATATCCTGCAATCATAAAAGCTTTTTTCATAATTTGTATATCATGATTTCTTACTGCACCTGAAGCTATTTCATAACCATTACATACTAGATCATATTGATATGCAGATATTTCTAAAGGATTCATATTTTCTAATGATTCTAAGCCTCCTTTTGGCATTGAAAATGGATTATGTGCAAAATCTATTTTATTATCATCATTTAATTCATACATTGGGAAATCAATTATAAAACATAATTCATATTTTGATGTATCAATAAGTTCAAATTCTTCGCCTAATTTTATTCTAAGTAGTCCCATCATTTTTTGTATTTTTAACTTATCTTCATTTGCCATTATAAATACTATATTATCATTTTCAATTTTTCCTAATTTATTTTCTAATTTAGATAATAACTCTTCACCATTATCATTTTTAAAATTTTTACTAAATGCACCTAAAATTTCATTATTTTCTTTTTTAAACCATGTTATAACATCAGATAAAATATATTCTTTTGCATACTGAGTAATATTATCTATTATTTTTCTGCCTACTAATTTATTAACTTTAATAGCATAAACATATTTATCTTTAAAATATTCAATTTCAGGAATATTATTTAATTCATCAGTTACATTAACATTAATTAATGGATTTCTTAAATCTGGTTTATCTATACCATATATTTCCATAGCATCATTATATTTTATTTGTTTAAATGGTGGTTTAGATACTTCTTTATCAGTATTCAATTTAAATAAATTATATATAACATTTTCCATGACTTGCAAAACATCTTCTTGTTCTGCAAAAGCCATCTCAAAATCTAATTGATAAAATTCACAAGGTGATCTATCTGCTCTTGGATCTTCATCTCTAAAGCATGGTGCTATTTGATAATATTTATCAAAACCTGATACCATAAGTAATTGTTTAAATTGTTGTGGTGCTTGTGGTAATGCATAAAATTCTCCAGGATGTAATCTACTTGGTATTAAATAATCTCTTGCTCCTTCTGGTGATGAATTTGCAAATATAGGTGTTTGAATTTCTACAAATCCTTCTTTATCCATTAAATTTCTCATATCTTTTAAAATTTTAGAACGTAGTACAATATTATTATGAATTTCTTCATTTCTTAAATCTAAAAATCTGTATTCTAATCTTAGATCTTCTTTATTATTTTTGTAATTTTCATTAATTTCAAAAGGTAAATTTGCCTTACATTTTCCTAATATTTTAAAATCTGAAACTAAAACTTCAATATCTCCTGTTGGAATATTTTTATTTTTATTACTTCTTTCAAGTACTTTACCTTTTACTTGTATTGTTGATTCAGTTGTTAAATTTTTAATTTCATTATTAAAAGTGTTATCAAAAATTACTTGTGTTATGCCATAATGATCTCTTAAATCTACAAATGTCATAAAGCCCATTTCTCTAATTTTTTGAATAAATCCAGCAAGTGTAACTTCTTCACCTACATTATTAATGTTTAATTCTCCACATGTTTTTGTTCTATAACTCATATTCCCCTCTTTACAATTATTATTATATCATAAATTTATTTTCTTACAATAAATTTATATTTTTTAGATTTTTATGTTTATTTTAGGCAATTTTTATTTACATATATTATAAATATTAAAAATTATATTAGAATTAATTTCTATATGAATTAATCTAATATAATTTTATTATTGTTGAATAGCTCTAGCTTTTACTATTACTCTATGTAATGTATCATTTGTACATGTAATTAATGTTACTTCTTTTTTTCCATCTGTATATTGTGTTGTTGATGTAGTATCATTTTCTGTTACTTGAAATTTATCATATACTGAATATTGTACTACATTTCCCAATAAATCTTTAATTTCAATTATATCCCCATTATTTAATAATGGTACTTTTGAGAAAAACGCATTATTTCTATAATTATGTGCTACTATACATAAATTACCAATTTCATTTGGATCAGGTCCATAAAATCTTACCGGCGCTATTCTCATTAATTCATCTGTAAATTTATTAACTATTGGATATTGTATATCTATTTTTGGTATTTTTATTTCACCTATTGAATGATAAGTATCTCCTGTAGGTGATGTTTGTGTTGTAGCTGCAATTGCTTTTTTTATTTTTTCTTCTTCTTCAGGTGTTCTTTTACTCAAATTATTATTATTTTTATTTTTTTTCTCAGCATTTAAAACTATTTTCATTTTATCATCTGTTAATCTAATAGTACCATTACTTACTTCATCTATACTAAAATTTAATGAAGATAATATTTGTTCAGATTTTTGATTATCTATATATCTGTCATATTCTGCATAAATATAGTAAAAAAACAAAATTATCATTAGAAATACTGCTACGAAAAAATTAATTTTATATATCATTTTTTTTCGTCTTATTTCTGGTGTTACATATAATGTTTCTGATATTAATATTTGATTCATAATCACCTTTCCAGTCTTTTATATAATTACAATATATATTATATTATTCTATACCATTTATTTATTCAATATTTTTTTTGTTCTTTACTGTTTTTATCAATTACAGCCTCCCCTTCAAGGTAATCAAGAAGCATTAGTGTGTCATTG
>CAUUHK010000041.1:0-6047 GCA_963545005.1 uncultured Eubacteriales bacterium
TAATCCAATATTTTTAAAAGTTATTTCTATTAATTTTAATAATTTTGTAAGTGATATTTTATTTTTGCCATAAATTTTATTTAATAAATCAAAAACTTCATTTATTTTATTGATACATTGTAAATATTCATCTTTTATTTTTTCTTCATTTTTTTCTTTTAATTCACTTATTTTATTTTTAAATATGTTATTTTTTTCTAAAATATCATATATTGTCTTTAATACAAGTGTAACATCTACTTTTGTTTCTTCTTCAATATACTCAATATTTATTTTCTTTTCTAAATCATTTATATATTTTAATATTTTATTTTTTAATTCTATTATTTTAATATTTTCTGGTTTATTTTTTTTATTTTCTAATTTTTCAATATTCCAAGTATATTTCCATTTTTTACCAGTAATATTATTTAATTTTAAATATTTTTCTAATAACAATATATCTTTTTCATCTATATTTTCAAAAAAATTAAGTTTTAATAAATTGATAATATCATTCGCATTCTTATATATTAAAATTTTTATTATTAATAGTATTATTTTTATATAGTTATTTAAAAATATATTTTTACTTATTGATATATTTATAGGGATATTTATTTTATTAAAAATATTTTTAATTTCATTTGCACTATTACTTAAATCATTAGATAAAATTAAATAATCACTATATTGATATTTTTTCTCTATTTTTACTTCTTCAATAATTTTATTTGCAATAAATTCTATTTCTTCACTAAAATTTTGAAATTTAATAATCTGGATAATACCTTCATTTTCGTCTATTTTTTTATTTAATATATTTTTTGAAAGTCCATCAGATAATTTTTGAATATTTTTAGAATGTTTAAAATCTTGTTTTAATTCTTCTATAAATATTTTTCCTTTATTATTGACATTGAAGTTTGATATTTTTAATTTTTGTGTTTTAGATAATAATTTATTTAAAGTTTTTCTTTCTTCATAATATATATCATAAATATCTTGATTATAAATTGGATTATCTAATTCTAAATTGAATATTATAGTTAATTTATCTGCTAACAATTCAATTTGCATAAGTAATTCAATTTGTTGATTTGTAAATGATTTAAAATTATCTACATATACTAATGTATTTTCAAAAAAATTATATATTGTATGTTCCTCAGTATTAATTTTTTCTATTATGCTTAATAAATCTGATTCATCAATAAATTTATTTTCTATCAATTTATTATATTCATCATATATGTTTAATATATCTTCTAATTTATATTTTAATAATATATTTTCTTCTAATTTATCTTTAGGAATTAAATTTAAAATTTGTTCCTTATTTAAATTATTATGTTTTAAATATTCAATCATATTTGAAATATAACTAATATCTGCTTTCTTATTTATTATCTTTAGCTCAACATTTTCCTTAATTTCTTCTAACAATAATTTTCTTTCTATACTATTTATTATATCTTTTTTTGAATATTTTGTATTTTGAATACTTCTTTTAGCAATACGATCAAAAGGTAATACTTCTACATTTAAAGCACTACCTCCTAAATACTTTGTTATTTTCTTTTCATATTCATATGATGTTTGATTTGGAACAATTATATATATTTTTTTTGAATATATATTTTTAGAATTTTCTTCTTTTATTTCTTCAAAAATTTTAGTTGTTTTACCTGTTCCTGATTTGCCAATTAAAATATTCATTTAAACTCTTTCTAATAATTATAGTTATATGGTGATAATTGTGGATATTGAAAACTAGAATTTTCAACAATTTCTCCATCAGCTTGATGTACTTTATTAAAATCTTTATCTCCTTTTAAGAAATATCTATATTTTAATTCATTTGTAACTTTTCTATTACCAGTCATAATTATTGGATCATCCCAAGTTGTATCTACACCATACCATTGTCCATTAATTTTAATATAGTTCCAAGCATGTCTTTCTCTATCAGCTTCATCATTTTTCCCTTTTCCAGCCACTATAATATTTGGTACTTTATAATAATCTAATAAATATTTAAAAGCTTTTGCATATCCTTCACATACTGCTTCTCTATCTGCAAGGGCACCATACATATTATATATATTTTCTTTTATTAATGATCTATCATATGATACTGTATCTACTATATAATCATGTGCTACTAATGCTACTTCAGCAGCATTTTCTGGATTAGTTATTTTTTCCATAACACTATACCTAATTTTTTCCATTAAATTTCTTGCACGTTCTACATCTTCTTTTGTATTTAAACCATCAATAAAAAATGTTTTATCCTTAGCATTTTTTATTGATACAGAATAGATATTTTTATCTATATATGATGTTTTTTGTATTAATATAGTTATATTTCTAACATTAATAAAAAATAACTCTGGATAATCAAACATTAAAGCATTAACTGATTGTTGAAAAGCATTTTCTAATATACTTTGACCATTTTCTTTATTTAATAAATCATTAAATGCATGTTCAAAATCAAAAACATGTGTACCTTCTAAAAAATATCCACTTTCATTTTTTAATTTTCTATATATTAATTTACCCGGTTCATCTAATTGATTATAATACCAAGTATTAGATAATCCTTCTGTATCTTCTTCTGAATAAAGTCTATTTGCTTCTGCATATTTTCGTTCATTAAAATTTGGTAATTCAATTTCATCAAAAGGTATTTTAACATTAGCATTTTTTATTTCATCTAATTTTGCTTTTGCAATATTTTTTTTAATTTTTTCTATATCTTGATTATCATCAGTAATATTATTATCTGTAATTTTAACATTTGTATCTAATTTTCCAACAAATAGTTTTGCATAATTGCTTATTCTTTTGTAACTTTGTTCTGGCCCAACAATTACAACACTTATAATTAAAAATGTAATTGCAAACACTAATATAAACGTTAATACTCCGCCTATAAGACTTAAAATTTTTTCTTTTGTTTTCATTTTTTTATCTATCATTTTCTCTTCTCCAATAAAATAAATATTGTTGCATTATTCCTTTATACATTCCAAAATTATTAGCCCATTTTTCTATCTCTAATTTTTTTAAATCTTTTTCATTTTCTTTTTTAAAATATATATCATTTGCTACTCTTCTTACCCAAACATCAATTGGAAATTCTTCATATTTAGCTAATGAAAATAACATTATACAACTTGCAACTTTTGGACCAATACCTGTTATATTTTCTAATTCTTTCCTAATATTTTCTAAATTTTCTTTTTCTAATTTTTTTTCAAAATCTAAAATATTTTTTTCTCCTGTAAATAATTTTACTATATTATATATATATTTATCTCTATATCCTAATCCCATATTTTTAAGTTCTTCTAATGTGATATTTTTTAATTCGTAAGGACTTGGAAAAGTATAATATATTTCACCTTTATATGATATTTTTTTTCCATATTTTCGAGATATTTCTTCTATTATTTTTTTTATTCTAGGAATATTATTATTTTGAGATATTACAAAAGATATTAATTTTTCAAAAAAATCTTGTTTTATTATTCTAATTCCATAGCCATATTTTATTGCTTCTATACAAATATTTTTTAAATTATCTTCTGATATATTTTTTATTAAATCTTTTTGTATATCTATATATTTTAAATCTAAACGTAAATATTGCTTTAAATATTTTTTTCTTTCATTTAAGATATTATTATTATTTTTTATTGTATTATTTATTTCTGTTAAAAATATTATATCTCCGTTTATTTCTTTAGCTTCAACTACAAAATCTTTAATAACTCCTATATAACTTTCATTTATTTTATTCCATCTAAAACATTGACCACATTCAAAAATATGTTTTAAATTAAATTCTTTTTGTAAAATATCTTCTTTTTTTATTTTAATTAATTCTTTTATTTCCATAATTTATTTTTTCTTTTTAGAAAACTTTTTTAATTCAATATCTTTGTCTTCTTCTTTTTCTGTTATATTTATTTTAAATTCTTCTATGTTCATATTCATATTATATTGTATTTTTAAATCTATATTATATCTTTCTTTTAATTTTGCTATATTATTTTTCTTATATCCTATTACATAATTAGCATTTTTCGGATGTATTATTATTTCTGCTTTTCGTATTTTTACATTTAATTTTGAAATTTCATCTAAAATTCTATCATACCAAATATTTGTTTCCACTAATTCTCTAAAAGCTTCATGAAAAGGACCTGCAATTACTTCAGATTTTTCATAACCAGGTTCTGAAATTTCATCTGTATTTTGTAATCCTACTCTTATTACTTTAATATTTTTAGATTTAAAAAATTTTAATAATTCTTTACATATTTGAATAGCTTCATCTAATTCCAGTGGTGTATATTTATTATCATAATACATCTCTGCTAGTTTAGTATTTTTTATAACTAATACTGGATATATTCTCATTATTTTTGGCTTTAATTTAGCAAGTTTTTTTGCAGTTCTTATTTCATCTGTCATATTACTTTCTGGTAAGCCAACCATCATTTGATGTCCTAAATTTATACCTGCTTTTTTTATTAATTTAGATGCATTTTGAACATCTTTAAAAGTATGTCCTCTATTAGATATTTTTAATATATAATCATCTGCTGATTGCACGCCTAATTCAATTGTTGTAACTCCATAAGATTTTAATCTTTTTAAAATATTTTTATCTATTGCATCAGGTCTAGTAGAAATTCTTATCCCATCTACTTTTCCATCATCAATATATTCTTTTGCCATTTGAAGCATCATATTTTGAAAACTTTCATCTATAGCTGTAAAGCTCCCGCCAAAAAATGCTATTTCAATATATTTATTTTCTCTATTTTCTAAATATTCTAAATATTCATTTATTATTTTTTTTGCATTTTCCACTGTTATATTTGGTAATGCTCCTGAAATTTTCACTTGATTACAAAATACACATGATTCTGGACAACCTTGATGTGGTATAAAAATTGGAATTACAGCAATATTTTTTTCTTTTCTTTGAAATAATTTAAACATTTATTTTTCCTTTTCTAATTTTTCTATTGCTTTTTTTGCAGCAAGCATTTGAGCTTCTTTTTTATTTTTTCCAACACCTTGTGACATAATTTTACCATTTACTGATAATTCTACAGTAAATGTTAAATCATGAGGTGGACCTTCAGATTTTATAATTGTATATTCAATATTTTTTTGAATTCCATCTACTTGCATCAGCTCTTGAAAATATGATTTATAATCTGTTATCATTGGATTTTTTATAGCTTCATCTATAATATCACCAAACTGCTCTTCAATAATTTTTTCAACTGTTTCAAAATTACTATCTAAATATATTGCTGCAATAACAGCTTCAACCATATCGCTTAAAATAGTTTTTGAAATATTCTTTTCAGTTTTTTGTGATTGGCCAACTCTAACTATTTTCTCAAACTCATTTTTTGTAGCAATTTTATATAAACTTTCTTCACAAACTATATTTGAACGTATTTTTGTCATTTCACCTTCAAGTAATTCATTTTTTGTATATAACTTTCTTGATATAACTAGACCTAAAATACTGTCACCTAAAAATTCTAATCTTTCATTAGATTTTATTTTTAGTTCATTTGCATAAGAACTATGTGTTATTGCATCAACTATTAAATTTATATTATTAAATTTATATCCTAGTTTTTCTTCTAATAATCTAACTTTATCTATATCATAAAATTCTAAAATACTATTTACTTTTTTTATTCCTTTTAATTTTCTTTTCACAATTTCACCATGCCTTTCTTAGTATTATATCACATTTAAAAAATTAAAAATACATGTTTTTATTTATGTAATCTTTTTTATTATTATATTCTATTTAATTATATCTTAAATAATAAAAAAATAAGTGCCAACTGAAAGTAAACACTTATTTGCATATATTTTTTATTCATGTGATACTGGATATTCTAAAATAATTTTAGTATTAAATATATTATTTATCATCCTACCAAATTTAGTATTTTTTATTTTATCTAAAAATGAAGGTTTAACATTCATTCTTGTTTCATTATAAAAGTTTTGTAAAT
>CAUUHK010000042.1:0-5467 GCA_963545005.1 uncultured Eubacteriales bacterium
GGTATTGCTTTTAATATTTTTACATTTTGTTCTAATATATTTGCAGATGGTGATTTTTTTGAATTTAATCCTCTAATTTTATTAAATATATTTTTTGTAGTATCTTCCCAAGAAATATTTAACATTTCTTTTTTTATCATTGGAGCATAACTCGTATTTCCTGTTTGTTTATGTAAGTGTTCTTCTAATTTTCCATTTTTTATTATTTCAATAGTTTTTATTAATAATTTACTTCCAATATTACTAGACTTAATATATATATCATCTGAAATATCTGTTTCTAAAATATCTATTTCTTCTTTTAAAATAATGTCTCCCTCGTCCATTTTTTCATTCATGAGCATTGTACAAACCCCTGTTTTTTCTTCCCCATTTATAATTGCCCATTCAATTGGTGCAGGTCCTCTATATTTTGGTAATAAAGATACATGTAAATTTATAACTCCATATTTTGGTATTTCTAAAAATTCTTTTGTTAATATTTCACCATATGCTACAACTATAATTAAGTCTGGTTTAATATTTTTTATTTTATCTAAAAATTCATCATTATTTCTAACTTTATTAATTTGTATAATATTTATATCATATTTTAAAGCTGTATTTTTTGTTTCGGTAGCCTTCCATTTCTTACCTCTGCCGAACATTTTATCTTCATTAGTTACTACATTTGTTATTGTATAATTATTGTTTTTTTTACCCTCTATTATTAAATTTTCTAAAATGTCTGCTGCTATTTTAGGATTTCCCATATATATAATATTCATACTACTCCTTTTTCATCATTCTAACATAAATTGATTATGTTTTCATCAATTTAATTAGTAGAATATAGTCATTTTCTTGATTTTTACATATTTTTATATGATAATACTATTAGATATTTAAGTGGAAAAGGAATTGTTATGGTACAGAAAATAAAAAATCTATTTTTAGATAAAATGGATGCTATATTAAAAAAAATTAATTCAGATAGAAATACTTTTTTTGGTTTTATTTTAACTTTAATTTGTGCTTTCTTATGTATAGATAGAATAATTGAAATACTTTTCATAATTACTATTGGCATAGCATCTAGTTATTGGAATTTTTTACAATATACCATTTCATTTTGCTTAATAATTTTTACTTATTTTGTAATGATTGAATCAAAATATGTGACACATAAATTATTTAAAAAAAATATTTTTATGCTTTTTGCTTCCATGTTTGCCTGTTTAGGACTTTGCTATGTTGTTGAAAACACTAATAAATTAGGTTGGAGATTTATTTTTTTAGCACCTCATTATTTAAGAGTATTAGAAGAAGATTTTCATTTAATTAAACCTGCGTTCACAGCTTTAGGTTTAGGCCTTACAATAATCGTATCACAACATATTTATGTATGGTTTAAATATTTTATTTCAAAAGATTCTGATATTTTAGGTTCTATTCTTGATGCAAACGGATTAAAATTAACTAGTAATATTTCTGTTCCAAAAATGTATACTTTATATAATACTTTTGGAAAAGATACTTTAACTGGAAATGAATATTCAATTAGTGAAGAAGGACGATTTAATCATTTAATGGTAATAGGGCCACACAATAAAGGTAAAACAACTTTAGTTTTAGAACCAATGCTAGCAAATGATATTGCTAAAAAAAGATTTTTTATTGAAGCTAAAAAAGAATTAGGGTATTCGTTATTAAAATCTAATATTGCATATTTAAATAAACCTTTTACTAATTCACATTTAAATTCAGAATTTAATTTAAATATGCTTAGTCCTAAAAAAGGACAAGAAAATACTTTTAACTCATATTTAAATAAAATTAGATTAAATAATAAAGAATATAAAGATTTAGGTGCTACCGCTATATTTTCAAATATTTCCAGTATTAATAAAATAGAAAAGGTTGCTAAAAGTTATGACATTAAAATAAATGTAATTGATCCTTTAGAAGAAAAAGCATTGAATTTAAATCCTTTTATTGTGCAAGATAAATATAAAGCTTCTAGTTTAGTAGCTAAAATATTATCTTTAGTAAATACTGCTAAATCTATTAATGTTGATACAGTATTATTTAATTTAAATAGTATTCAAATTATAGAGAATTTATCATTACTATTAATATTAACATATCCTAATTCAAAACATGGATTACTACCTAATTATGATGATTTATATAAATTATTAAACAATTTTGAATATATTGCAGTTTTAATAAATGAATTAAAAAAAGATAAAGAATTAGCAGAAAAATATTCAGAATTAATAATTTATTTTGAGAATAATTTTTTTGGTAAAGATGCAGATATTTTAATTACAAAACAAGCTATAAAGATGCCAATGATTATAATTAATAATATATTAAAAGATACTAATTTAAAAAAATTACTTTGTTCAAGAAATCATAATATTAATTTTGAACAAGCTATAGCTCAATGTGAATTTAACTTAATTTGTTTAAGAGAAGATGAACTTATTAATTCAAACTTTAATATGCCTGTTGTAATAAAAAGTTTAATTTTAGAATTATTTAAAGAAATTGTACCTTTAAATAAAAATAAAATCCCACACTTTTTATACATTGATGATTTTACACAAGTATTAGCAAAGAATGATGAATATAACAATTCAAAAATATTTAAAACTTTTGGTAAATATAATATTGGTGTGACTATCACTTTAGATAATGCAAATGATTTAGGAACATTCAAAAATCAATGTATACAAGATATAGGTAGCAAAATTATACTTGGTGGTGAAAAAGAAGATTTAGAAATATGGGAAAAACATTTTGGTACGTACACTGAATGGAGTGCAATTAAAACTACACAAGATGAGACAAGTATAGAAACAATGACTAATATTAATGAAGATGAAGGAAAAAAAGAAAGTTTTGCTAATGTTAAAGCAGGTAAAATGGCATCATTAAAATTTAAAAATTGTGCATACAAACTAGAACAAAAACCTGGTAAATATAATGTTGGTATTGGTTCATTAAATACCATAGATAGTAAACATTACTTACCGTTTATAATTAAAAATATTGATTTTTCAAAATGGACAGATGGAGATGTAGATACAGATACTTAAAAAGTAAAAGTATAAAAACTTTTACTTTTTTTTATTTGACAAAGACTTATTTTTTACATATTATATTAATATAACTTATGTAACTATAGCTCAATTGGATAGAGCGTTTGGCTACGAACCAAAAGGTTGTGGGTTCGATTCCTACTAGTTACACCAATCAAAAAAGATGTTAATATGCGAATTATATAATAATTTCGAATTAACATCTTTTTTTTATTTTACATTTATACTTTTATTCTTAAATACTAGTTAATATAATTGTCTGCTCTAGTTACTACTTTAATAACTCTCTTTGTTTGAAGAACAGGAAATGGTGCTTCTTCATAATAATATTCATTTTTAGTTTTAACAACAGCTAAACATTTTGTTCCAGCCATATCAACATAAACAATATCACCAACTTTAATATTTTTATCTTCTGAAATATATGAATAACTTCTTGAAGAACATACATCTATATATCTAACTTCAACATATATATATTTTTTATTCATATTGAGCATTTTAATTTTATTTAATGTGTGTATATATCTTGTTAAATAATTATATAAATTAATTACATTTTTTCTATCAAGTTCTACAACATAGTCTTGATTATCAAATATTTTAACTGATACTTTTATTTTGGTTACACATTTATTAAATTCAAAAATTACATTATTTAATCCAATGCTTGTAACATTTTTATATTCACTAAAAAGCATGTTTTCAATATTTTCTATAATAGTTACTATATTTTCATATTTAATTTTTGTGTTAACTTCATAATTAATATATTTATTTTTTAACTTCATTTTTAGATTGAACTTTTTATTTTTTGTTGTCACATCAAATGTTAAAATACTATCCTTATTTAAATTTAATAACATAATTATGCTCCTTCCTTTTTATTTATATTTATATAATATCACAATTCATAAAATATTTGTACTTATTTAATTTATTTTAAACTAAGCGCTACTAACTTTGTAACACCTTTTTCTTCCATAGTAACACCATAAACACTTCCAGCAGATTCCATAGTACCTTTTCTATGAGTTATAACTAAAAATTGTGTTTGTGTTTCATATTTTTCTAAAAATTCACTAAATCTTGATACGTTTACATCATCCAATGCAGCTTCTATTTCATCTAATATACAAAACGGAGTTGGGTTATTATGCAATATAGCAAATAATAACGCTATAGCTGTTAACGCTTTTTCTCCACCTGATAATAATGTCATTGTTTGTAATTTCTTACCTGGTGGTTGTACATGAATACTAATTTCTGTATTTAACGGATCTTTTTCATTTTCTAAATAAATTTGTGCTTTTCCTCCTCCAAATAATTCAACAAATATATTTTGGAAAGAGTCTGCTATTTTACTAAATTTATTTATAAATTCAGATTGCATAGTGTTTATCATATCTGTCATAACTTTTTCAAGTAATATTATTGAATTTTCTAAATCTTCTTTTTGTTTATTTAAAAAATCGTATCTTTCTTTTGTTTTTTGATATATATCTATTGAAGAAATATTTACACTTCCAAATTCCTTTAATTTGTTTTTATTTTCTTTAATTAAATTTTTTATATTATTAGTAATATCTATATTTTCTAATAAAAATTCTTCTATTTGTTTATCATAATTTCCTATATTAGCAAAAGTGATTTCATAATTTTCCCACATATTATCTATATTTTTTTCTCGTTCAAATTCTAATTTAGATAATTCTAATTGTTGTTTAGATTTTTTATCTTTTAAAATTTCAATTTCTTGTAAATTTTTTTCATTTTCTATCAATAGTTTTTCTAATTTTTTATTGATATTTTCTTTTTCTTCTGTTAATTTTTTTATTTTACTTGCAAATTCTTCTTCAACTTTTACTTTAGATAATATATTATTTTCATTTTCAACAATTTTCTGTTCATACTTTAAATTTTGTTCATCAATTCTTTTAATATTATTTTCTAATTTTCTTATATTTTCTTTAGCATTATCTAGTGATTTATTAATTTCAATTAAGATTTCATTGATATTTTCTATACTATCTTTAAATGAAGAGACTGCAATTTTTAAATCTGTTACTTCTTCATTTAATTCATCTAATTCACTTGTATTCAAACTTTTAAATGAATCTATTTCTGCTTTAATCTTTGTTATTTCTATTTCTTTATTTTCAACTTCTTTTTCTAAAAGTTTATTTTCTATTTTTAGTTGAGATATATTTTCTTTTTCTTTTTCTATATCCATTTTAATATTTTGTAAATTAATTTCTAACGTATTAATTTCTTTATCATAAAAAGATTTTTTTTCTTCAAAAACAGCAAATTCAACTTCTTGATTATTTTTATCTAATAAGATTTTTTCTTTTTCATCTTCTAGTTGTATTTTTTGCTCT
>CAUUHK010000043.1:0-5305 GCA_963545005.1 uncultured Eubacteriales bacterium
TAGGCTTTATAGAAATAAATGATGGTAGTTATTTTAAAAATATACAAATTGTTTTAGATGAAAAAATGGAAAATTATGAAGATATAACAAAACTTGGATTATATTCATCTGTAGAAGTTATAGGTAAAGTAGTTAAATTAGAAAATAACAATCAAGCTTTTGAAGTACAAGCAACAAATGTAAATATTATAGGCATATCTGATGAAAATTATCCATTACAAAATAAAAGACATTCACCAGAATTTTTAAGAAGTATTGCACATTTAAGACCAAGAACAAATTTATTTAAAGCAGTATTTAAAATTAGATCATTAGTATCTATTGCTATACATGAATTTTTTTCAAAACAAGGTTTTATATATTTTCATGCACCATTAATCACATCTTCAGATGCAGAAGGTGCAGGAGAAATGTTTGAAATAACAAGTACCCCACTTACTGAGATTGCAAAAATGGAAGAATATGATTATTCAAAATCATTTTTTGGTAAATCTGCACATTTAACTGTAAGTGGACAATTAAATGGTGAAGCTTTTGCCCATGCTTTTGGAAAAATATATACATTTGGACCAACATTTAGAGCAGAAAATTCAAATACACAAAAACATGCAGCAGAATTTTGGATGATTGAACCAGAAATGTGCTTTGTCAGACTTGATGAATGTATAGATGTTGCAGAAAATATGATTAAATATATTATTAAATATTTATTTGAAAATGCAAAAGTAGAGTTAGAATTTTTAGATCAATTTGTACAAAATGGATTAATAGAAAAATTACAAAAAGATATGGAAGAACATTTTGCTAGATGTACATATACAGAAGCAATAGAAAAATTAAAATCATCAGGAGAAAAATTTGAATTTCCAGTAGAATGGGGTATAGATTTATCTACAGAACATGAAAGATATTTGGCAGAAAATATATTTAAAAAACCAGTTTTTGTAACTAATTATCCAAAAGAAATTAAAGCTTTTTATATGAAAGAAAATGAAGATAATAAAACAGTTAAAGCTGTAGATTTATTAGTTCCAGGTATAGGAGAATTAATTGGAGGAAGTGAAAGAGAAGAAAATTACGAAAAATTATTAAATAAAATGAAAAATTTAAATATGGATGTAGAAGAATATAGTTGGTATTTAGATTTAAGAAAATATGGTTCAGCACCACATTCAGGATATGGTTTAGGATTTGAAAGAATGTTAATGTATGTTACAGGTGTAAAAAATATTAGAGATGTGCTACCATTCCCAAGAACACCAAATAATTGTGATTATTAATAACAAAAAATAAAAGTAAAAAACAGAAGCTTAAAGCTTCTGTTTGGTAGCGAAGAGGGGACTTGAACCCATGACCTACCGGGTATGAACCGGGTGCTCTAGCCAGCTGAGCTACTTCGCCATAACAATATAGATATTATAAAAAGAAAATTAAAAAAAGTCAAGAGCAGAGAATATGGAAAAAGAAAATATAGAAATAATTCAAGATAATGGAGAAATAATATTAAATAATATAATAGATTCTAGTAACGAAAAAGCAGTATTAGAATCAGTATTATTTGCTTCGGGTAAGCCTGTTAATATACAAATTTTATCTAATGCAATAAAAAAAGATTGCGATTATACCGAAAAACTTTTAGAACAAATGTATGAAGAAAGAAATAAATTAAATACAGGAATTGAAATAAAAAAAGTAAATGATAATTATTTAATGTGTACGAAAAAAGAATTGGGTGAAAAAATAGAAAATATATTTGATGAAAAAAAAGTACCAAAATTAAGTAATGCTTCAATGGAAGTATTATCAATAATTGCATATAATCAAAATATATCAAAAACAGAAATAGAAAATATAAGAGGTGTATCATCAGATTATTTAGTTAATAAACTTGTAGATTATGGATTAGTAGAAGAAGGAACAAGAAAACAAATGATTGGATATCCAATGGGATTTGTTACAACAGATAAATTTTTAATTACTTTTGGTATAGAAAATTTAGATCAATTACCAAATTTACCAACGATTTCGGAAGAAGATATTATATAAATTGTTAAAGTTACATAGAGTGTAACTTTTTTTATTTAATTAATTTCAAGACATGGATAAGTATTTGTATTATATAAGTAATATGTAGTAAAAAAATAAAAAGAATAAAAACAACAAGAAAATTAACTTTCTTGTTGTTCATTTATTAAGTTTAGATAAGATAATAATAATATGCAATGTATTGAAATATATATACTTACTGCAGGTGATGTTAACACATGACCACTTAAGAATGAGGTAGCAAATATTGTACCTAAAATTATAAATTCATAAATAACATAAATATTAATTTTTCTAAAATGTTTTATTATAAAATATAAGATTAATATAAAAGGTGATAACATTATTAATAATCCTAAAATACCAAAATGATAAACTCCATCTAAAATATCCATTTCAATTAATTTACATATATTAATATCATTTACTTTAGTAGTATTTGAATAACCAATTCCAAATAAAGTTTTTAAATGAATTTCTTTATTTATATATATATGATGAGTATTTATAAGAAAAATATCTCTACTACTTAAAAAACTTCTAAAAATTCTACCAAAAGGATGTTTAAATAAATTATCTAAAAATTCTTTTGCTTTTTGTTTATCTGGAAAATCTTTATAAATTTCTAATTGTTGTGCTATTTGAATTTGTTCGTTTTTCTTAGAATTATTTAAATTTTGCTTAGAATTCATAACACTATAACTATTTTTAGTTATAAATATTGTTAAAATAATTAAAATAATAAATAAGCTAATAGAAATTATAATTTGTTTCAGTTTATCTTTATTAGTTTCTGTTTGTTTATTTTCTTTATTTTCATGTATATATAATATAATTTTTTTAATAATAGTATAAGTATAATAAATACCTAATAAACCTAAAATAATTAATGAACCAAATAATGACACTTTAGTACCTATTATAGCAATTGATATAAAAGATAAAGTAAATGATATTATTGATATTAATATATTTTTATTTGAAATAAAATATGCAATAAAAGGTAATAATAATACAACTATATTTGAAATTTCATTTCCTGAATAAAATAAACCAATTGATCCTTGTAATGAATCAGTTTGACCATATGTATTATATGAGATATTAAATATAGTAGGTAATATTAGTAATAATGAATATGTTATTAATGTATATTTCATCATATTTAACATTTTATTTTTTTCAAATTTTTCTTCATCGAAAATACAAAGTAATCCTAAAAAAGATATAGGAAAAAATAATAATTTAAAAATATAAATTAATTCTTGTAAAATAAATTGTTTATTAATTAATTCAATTTTTAATAAAAAATAAAGTAAAGTATAAATACTAAAAGCTATAACTAATCCTACAGATAATTTGGTATATTTAGATTTTGATTGAAATATTTTTATACATAAAAACACTAAAAAAATACCTTTAATTATAATTCCAATGGAAATAGGTATCTTTATATATCTTGTTGTTATAGCAGTTATAACATCTATAAAAGGTAATAATAATATAAAATAATTTATAATTTTTTTGTTCATAAATCCCCGTTTCTAATTAATATTTTTGTTATCATAACACAGTAAAATCTCTAAAACAATATTTTTCAAAAATATTAAAAAAAATGAAAATAATTGAAATTTATATGTAATAATGAGATAATTCCAATATTGAAAAATTGGAGAGAAAAAATGAAAAATAACGTAAGAAAAACTAACATAATATGTACAATAGGACCTGCGACAGAAGATAAAATAGAAGAATTATTACAAGCAGGAATGAATATAGCTAGAATAAATTTTTCACATGGTGGAAAAGAAGAACAAAAACATAAAGTAAAAAAATTTAAAGAAATAAGAGAAAGATTAGGAGTTTCAGCTGCATTGTTATTAGATACACAAGGGCCTGAAATAAGGATTGGTAAATTTGAAGAAAAATTCAAATTAGGAATAGAATTAAAAAAAGATGCAGAAATATGTTTAATAGGTAAACAAATTGAAGGAAATGATAAATATTTACCTATATCATATATGAATTTATGCAAAGATGTAAAAATAGGTACAACAATTTTATTAGATGATGGAGCAATTGAATTAGAAGTAATAGAAATAAATGAAAAAGAATATGAAATAAAATGTAAAGTAATTTTTGGTGGAATTATAAAAGAAAGAAAAAGTATTTCTGTACCTAATACACAAATTAAATTACCATCACTTAAAGAAAAAGATATAGAAGATATATTATATGGAATAGAAGAAGATTTTGATTTTATTGCAGCATCATTTACTAGAAATAAAGAGGATGTTTTAGCTATTAGAAATTTATTAAAAGAAAACAATGGAGAAAAAATACAAATAATTGCTAAAATTGAAAATCAAGAAGGTATAGATAATTTAGAAGAAATAATTGAATATGCTGATGGAGTAATGATAGCTAGAGGAGATTTAGGTGTTGAAATACCTTTTGAAAAATTACCTGTATACCAAAAACAAATAGTAAAAATGACAAATAGAAATGGAAAACCAGTAATTATAGCGACACAAATGTTAGAGAGTATGATAAATAATCCTAAACCAACAAGAGCAGAAATATCAGATATAGCTACAGCCGTTTATGATAGAACAAGTGCAATAATGCTTTCAGGTGAAACTGCAACAGGTGCATATCCAATTAAATGTGTGGAAGTAATGTCAAATATTGCTAAAAATATAGAAAATGTAATAGATTATTGGAAAATAGCAAATTTAGATTTATCTAATTTTAATTCATTAGATGAAGAAGCGGCATATGTTGGAGTAAGCATATCTAAAGAATTAAATTTAAATGCAATAATGGCATATACAAACACAGGAAATAGCGTAAAAAAAATGTCTGGTATAGGGTGTAAATGTCCAATTTTTGCTATAACAGATAATAAAAAAACATTTAATCAATTATCGTTAGTATGGAATGTTTTCCCTATATATATTAAATATAAAATGGATATTGATGAAATGATAGAAGAAGCATTAAGAAAAATGAAAGAATTAGATATTATAGAAAAAGGAGATAGATTTTATATTACAGGAGGTAAAAACTTTATAAGCATTGCAGAAAATAGTAAAAGAGTTGGTGGCATTGTAGAATTCTAAATTTAAAATTTAAAATATTAGTAATATTACTAATATTTTTTTATTTCAAATTAATAAAAAAATATATCAAAATATAGTAAATATATATTACTTCAAATAAAATAAAATTAAACATGGGAAGGTATATATGATGGTAC
>CAUUHK010000044.1:0-5277 GCA_963545005.1 uncultured Eubacteriales bacterium
TATTTTCTTTTTTTATTTTTTCTTTTTCTTCTACATTCGCTTTCTTTTTTTTATTTAATAATCGTGAATGTCTTTTGCTTTTTTCTTCCATTATTTCCTCAAATCAATTATCTTATGTATTTTTCTGCCTCTTTCAATATTTTAGCATCATTTTTACCACTTAAAAAATTAGCTACTGGATTATTTTCATAAATTAATTTAATGATCATAGTATGATTTATATTTTCTTCTACTATTTTACTATTCATTACTGGTTTTAATAACATCATTGCATATAAAGCTAAACAAGTAATAAGTAATAATTTTAATATTGAAATCGTACTTCCAGCTAACTTATTAACTGTATTTATACCTGGAATAAGATCTACAGTTTTACTTATTACTTTATTAAAGATAAATAGTGTTATATTTAAAACAAAGTATAAAATTATACCAACTCCAGCTTTTACAATTGAATATGAAGCACTTTCTTTCATTTCTTTTGTTAGTAAAATATCTTTTACATTAATTTCATTCTGATTAGTTCCAATGTATTTATTAATGATATTTTGTTGTATATTTTCATCAATATTAGTATTTTTACATATTATGTCTGTTATAGGATTAACTAATAACCATAACATTATTATTATTATAAATATAGATAAAAAAGATATTAAAACATTTACAAAACCTTTTTTATATCCTAAAAATCCAAATAAAAATATTAATGCTAAAAATATTATATCAATAATTATATGCATATTCACCTCTTAATCATTATTTTTTATTATACCTATATGCTATCAATATATCAACATGGTAACTGATATATTGTAATAAAAAATAAAAAAAATAATAGATCTCTCTATTACATTTCTTATATGGAGCCGCTAGTCAGAATCGAACTGACGACCTACTGATTACAAGTCAGTTGCTCTGCCAACTGAGCTACAGCGGCTTATATTTTTGGTGACCCCTGCGGGAATTGAACCCACGTCTCCGCCGTGAAAGGGCGATGTCTTAACCTCTTGACCAAGGGGCCAATTAAACAAATACCTAAGTATTTGTTTGGTGAGCTATCCGCGAATCGAACGCGGGACAACTTGATTAAAAGTCAAGTGCTCTACCAGCTGAGCTAATAGCTCGTATTGAACATTGTTATTGTAATATATTTTTGATATATTGTCAATATTTTTATAAAAGGAATAACAATTCATTTTCAATATAATTATAATAATATTTTTTTTATATTTTGTCAACACTTTACATATAAAAATAAATACAATTTTTATAATCGTATTTATTTAATTAATATATCTTCTTTGTTATTATTATATTTATAATATTTTTTAAAAGATTGTTCTCCTATATTTATGAACAAAATATTTAAATAACTATTATCTTGTTTTTCTGTTTCAAAGCTTTCTTTTTTTAGTATACTATAAATATCTAAAAAATCACAAAATTTAATACAAATAATTATTTCATCATGAGATGTCCAAGCTTTTATTTCTATATTTTTTTTATTTTTAACTAATATATTTAATAAATTTTTTAAAACAATAAAATTACATTTATTAGCTATAAATATTATATAATTATTTTTTTTATAATTAGTATTTAGGACTGAATATATTGGTATATTTAATTCAAATGCTAAATGTAATATTTTTTCTAAAAAAAGATTTTTATTAGCTATCTTTTTAAATTTCTTTTTTCTTACTTGTTCATCAATAGGAATACTTAATGTATCTGTTTTCTTTATTAAGCTTAAAATATATTTAAACATCTAACATTCTCCTTTCTCAAATAATATTATTATTCAATTTATATAAAATACATTTATATATTATCACAATGTTAGATATTTAACCATTATTACTATTTTATTTATTATAAAATAATGTATAACCTTTATACATTTCAAATATATCAAATTTACTAGCAACTTCATATGGTGAATGCATAGATAATAATCCTATACCACAATCAATTACATTAATGCCTTTATTTGCTAAAATATATGCAATAGTACCTCCTCCACCAAGATCAATTTTACCCATCGCTGTTACTTGATATTTAATATTATTTTCTTCAAATAATTTTCTAATATCTCTTACATATTCTGCGTTAGCATCAGAAGCATTTCCTTTACCTCCAGAACCTGTATATTTATTTAAAACTACACCCTGACCTAAAATAGTTGAATTATTTTTATCAAAACATGAAGCATATGTTGGATCATATCCTCCATCTACATCTGCAGATAACATATCTGTTATATAATATATTTCTTCTTTTGCCCCAACATAATTTACATTCATCAAATTTAATATTTTATCTATAAACATATCAAATAATTGAGATTCCATTCCAGTATTACCCATGCTTCCAACTTCTTCTTTATCTGATAGAATCATTATTTTTGTATTTCCTTTTTTTGATTCAATAAAAGATATTAAATTAACATAGCTACAAACTTTATCATCTTGCCCATATCCAGCAACTAAACTTAAATCTAAACCTGCAGTTTTAGCATTAAATGCTGGTACAAATTCTAATTCACTACTAGTAAAATCTTTTTCTTTTATTCCATATTTTTCGTTTAATATTTTTAATATATTTAATTTTACATTTTCATCTTTTGAAAGTGCCATATTACCAACTAATATATTTAGTTCTTCACCTTCTACGACCCTATTACCTTTTTTTTGCATTTGTTCTGTGCTTAAATGTACTAAAATTTCAGGTATTGTAAAAATTGGTTCATTATCTTCTTCACCTATACTTATATCTAAATTTTCTCCATTAGTTAAACAAATTGTACCTTTAAGGACTAATGGTATACTTGTCCATTGATATTTTTTTATTCCACCATAATATTGTGTTTTAAAGAATGCCATATCTGAATCTTCATATATTGGCATCGGCTTTAAATCAATTCTAGGTGAATCAACATGGCTACCTATAATATTTAATCCTTTAAACATATCTGCGGTTATATTGGCTGCATAAAGCGCTTTATTATGATTATTAAAATATACTTTGTCACCTATTGATATTTTTTCTAAATCTAATATATTTTTATATCCATTATTTTCTAATAATTCTATAGCATTTTTAATGAACATTCTTTCTGTTTTAGATTTATTTAAAAAATTAATGTATTTATCGCAAAAATCAAAAATATTCTTTTTTTCTTTATCATTTAAACCAATCCAACCATTATTTTTTTCTATTTCTAATTTATTATTATCTTTATCCATATTTACTCCTTTATTTAATTACAACAGTAGAATCTAATTCTTTAATAGCTTCTTTTGTTTTTTCTTTATTATTTGAATATATTGTACATATTTTATCTTGTATATTTATTTTGTCTCCTACCATTTTTTCAAGCACAATACCAACTTCATAATCAATTTGTTCATTCTTATTATTTCTACCAGCTCCTAACATATAGCAGATTTTAGCAATTTTTAATGCATCTATTTTTTTTATTATACCTTTCTTTTTAGAAAATATATCTATTTTTTCTTTAGTATTTATTTTATATTGCTCTAATTCAGAAATAGTTTGTTCACTTACATTTTGATTGATTAGCATCTCCTTAAATTTTTTATATGCTTTACCACTATTTATAATTTCGGTAATATTTTCTTTACTTTCATCTCTTTTTATATATTTCAAAAAATCATATATTAAATTAACTATCATATCTTTTACATATATATTTGATTCATTTCTTAATATTTGCATAGCTTCATATACTTCTAATTTATTGCCTATACTTTGACCTAAAGGGTTATTCATATCTACTAATTCTGCATATACAATAACACCTTTTCTTTTTGCAATCTTAACCATTATATCTTTTAATATATCTGCTTCCTCTTTTGTTTGAATTAAAGCACCAGTTCCATATGTAATTTCTAATATTAGATATTTTGGATTTAATGCTAATTTTTTACTCATAATACTTGATGCTATTAATGGTATCGAATTTGTAGCCATTATTTCATCTCTTAACATGTATATTTTTTTATCTGCAGGTGCTAAATTATTAGTTTGCATTCCTTCAGCAATTCCAATTGTTTTTAAAGCTTTAACATATTCATTTTGATCTAAGTTAAGTTTAATATCTGAAATAGATTCTAATTTATCTATAGTACCTCCTGTATATCCTAGTGCTCTCCCACTCATTTTAGCTACTTTAAAACCTAGACATGCTAAAATTGGTATTAATATTAAAGTTAATTTGTCTCCAACTCCTCCTGTTGAATGTTTATCTAAAATTAAATTTTTTATATCATCATCCCAATTAATTATTTCACCAGAATTTAACATACTATCTGTTAAATAAAAAATTTCATTTTCAGTCATGCCATTTATACAAATAGCTGTAAGTAATGAAGACATTTGGTTTTCAGTTACACTTCCAGTACAATTAGAAAATTCAGTTATGACATAATCTATTTCATCTTTACTAAGTTCTTTTTTTTGCATTTTTTTATTTATTATATCTTTAATATTTATCATAATTTTATCCTATTTCCTTGTTCATCTAAGTGTATAAAACTTTTTCTATGTATATCACTTAAACCATACATTTTCAGTTTTTCGTAGTGTAATTTTGTACCATATCCTTTATGCTTTTCAAATTCATATTCTGGATATATTTTAGCTATTTCTTTCATTTTTCTATCTCTATATACTTTTGCTAATATTGATGCAGCAGCAATACTATAACTTGTTGCATCACCTTTAATAACAGATATATATTTTTCAGTTATATTAAGATCTTTTAATGCATCTACTAAAACTAAATCCGGTTTTATATTAATATTGTTTAATATTTGGCATACTCCATATTTTGTAGCTTCTAATATATTAATTTCATCGATTTTTTCTGCATCAACTTCAACTATTTTATACGCTAACGCTTTTTGTAATATTTCTTCATATAGTTCTTCTCTTCTTTTTTCAGATATTTTTTTAGAATCATCAATACCTAATATTTCTATATTTTCATCAAATATAACACCTGCAACAACTACTGGTCCTGCAAGAGGTCCTCTTCCAGCTTCATCTATACCAATAATATATTTATATTGATTTCTAAATGAATTATCAAATTGTTTTAATTCTTGCATTCTTTCTTGTTTTTGTTCTATTCTTGTTTTTTTACTTTTTTCCATATATTTAAAATATCATAGTATATATTTTTTTTCTACTATAATATTTAAAATTAAAATTAAAATTACTGATATAATCAAAACATTTACATAAGAAAAA
>CAUUHK010000045.1:0-5052 GCA_963545005.1 uncultured Eubacteriales bacterium
CTGAAGCCCCTATTCTTGTAAATACTTTATCTACAATTCCAATTGTCGCACTACTAGCTGGTACAAACGAACCAATTTGTGCCATTATAGAAATTAATGCTATTTGCCTCATAAATGTAGACTTACCTGACATATTAGGTCCAGTAATAATAAGTAATGTATCTTTAAATGAATCCATATAACAATCATTCTTTACAAATTTTCCATCATCTATTATTTTTTCTACTACTGGATGTCTTCCTTCTTTTATATCTATTATATTTTTTCTTGTTATTTTAGGTTTAACATAACTATTTTCTTCAGCAACTTTTGCAAATGATACTATAACGTCCAATTTTGAAATATATGTAGCTATTTTCTGCACCCTTTTTATATTTTGAGCTATTGTATTTCTAATTTCTAAGAATATATTATGTTCAAGTTTCATTATTTTTTCTTCAGCATTTAACAATTCTTCTTCAATCTCTTTTAATTCTGGTGTTACATATCTTTCTGCATTTACTAATGTTTGTTTTCTTATATAATCTTTTGGTACTTTACCTTTATTTGAATTTGTTATTTCTAAAAAATACCCAAAAACTTTATTATATCCTACTTTTAAATTTTTAATACCTGTTTTTTCTTTTTCTGTTACTTCTAATTTCGCAATATATTCTCTTGCATTATCTCCTAAATGCTTTAATCTATATAATTCTTCATTAAATTCAGGTTTAATAATATTTCCTTCAGTTATACTTGCTGTAACTTCTTCTAATATAGAATCATTTATTAATTTATATAAATCTTCTAGACAATCAAAATCATTATATATTTCCACTAAAAATTTACTACCAATATTTGTTAATTCTTGTTTTATTTCTGGTAAAAATTCGATAGAATTTTTTAAAGATATTAAATCTTTAGCATTAGCATTACCATATGCAATTTTTCCTGCTATTCTTTCTATATCGTAAATTTTATGCAATATATGTGAGATATTTTCCCTTAATATTAAATTATTATATAATTCTTCTACGGCATCTTGTCTATCTTCAATTTCATAAATATTAAGTAATGGATCATTTACCCATCTAGATAATAATCTTGATCCCATAGGTGTTTTAGTTTTATCTAATATCCATATTAATGAACCTTTTCTTTTGCCATCTTGTAACCTTTTATTTATTTCTAAATTTTTTCTTGAAGATAAATCTATTGCCATATATTCATTATTTATATATATAGTTATTTTATTTAAATTAACAAGTTGTCTTTTTTGTGTTTCATTTAGATAATTTATCATCCCAACAATTGCAGATAAAATATTATTTGTTAAATTTTCTTTATTAGTATTAATATCTAAATTTAAATTATCCATTAAAGTATTATTAACTTTTTGATTATTTTCTATATTTAATGAATCTTTTAAAAATATAAAATCATATTGTTCTTTTATTTTTTCTTTTTCTAATATATTATTTTCTTGTATTAATGATTCAAAAAAACTTTTATCTTTTATAGTTATATTACTAGTAATAATTTCTTTTAATAAATTATATTGTTTTTCTAAAATATTATTAGAAATTATAATTTCTTTTGGATAATATCTGGATACTTCATCAAGTACATTTGTAAAATTTAATCCTATTTGACTTGCAAAAAATTCACCTGTAGTTATATCTGCAACACTTATACTATATTCTTCATCTAAATATACTGTCATAACATAATTAGATTCTTTATCATCTAACATATTTATATCAGTTACAGTACCAGGTGTAATAATTCTTGTTACACCTCTTTTTACAATAGTTTTTGTATCTTTTGGATTTTCTAATTGATCACATACTGCAACTTTATATCCTAAATTTACAAGTTTTGCTATATAAGTATTTACTGAATGGTATGGAATTCCAGCCATTGGTGCTCTTTCTTTTAATCCACAAGAACGACCAGTTAATGTTAAAGAAAGAACACGAGATATTTCTTCTGCATCTTCGAAAAACATCTCGTAAAAATCTCCTAAACGATATAACAAAATTTCATCATTATATTTTAGTTTAGTTTCATAATATTCTTTCATCATAGGTGATAATAAATTTTTATCAATTTCACTAAGTTTCATATTTCCTCTTCTAATCCATAAATAACTGTACAAAATATACTAACCCATTAGAAGCTTCATATTTTCCTATTCCTATTTTATTAAAATCTGTAGATAGCATATTTTGTCTATGTCCAATAGAATTATACCACCCTTTTGCAACTCTTTCTACCCTTGAAATATTTTTTGATAACATAGCTATATTTTCACCAAACACTTCAAAATATACTCCATTATTTGTAAGTATTGTACTTGGTCTTGAACCATCAGGCCTTTGATGTTCAAAAATACCACTTTCACCCATCTCAATCGCTCTAATTGTAGCTAATTCAGATAATCTTCTATCTAATACTAAATTATTTAAACCAACTTGTCTTCTATAATTATTTGTTAAATTTGTAATAGCGATATATTCATTATAATTAGCACTTGCAAGACTTCTTGCACTTACTTTTTCTTTATTTTCTACTTTTATATTATTATTATATGATACTTGTTTTACTACAACACTTGTATTTGCTTTAGATATATTTTTATTAGTAACAGCCTTATTTGTTATCATTTTTTTCTTTTCTTCTTCTAATTTTTTAGCAATTTCTTGTTGTTTTAATAATTCTTCTTTTTTCCTGTTTTCTTCATCTAAAACATTTTTAATTGTAACTTTAAATACTTCATTATATTCATCTTTTTTCTTTTTATTTTCTTGTATTCTTATAATATCTACTTTTGATAGTATTTCTATTTCTTTATTTTTATTATTTTCATAATTATCAATTGTTCCAATAATCATTAAAATATCTAGTAAAATAATTAAATACATTATAACTTTCTTTTTCATATATACTCCTAATATATATTTTTTAAATTTTCTATCATTTGTATTTTAAAATTCTTTTGTTCTAAAGGTTATAATTTAATTATCATATACTTTTATATTATATTTTTTATTTTATAATCCTTTTTTTAATTAAAATATTTTTTATGTAAACTATTATAATTATACTATATTTTTGTATTTTAAGCTAATTTTCAACGTTTTAGATGACATAATATTAAAAGAAGTACAAATATTTCTATTTGTACTTCTCAAAAATATATATTCTTACTTTTATTCTTGTATAACTTCAGCTAATAAATACCATCTATGGTTAGAAATTATTTTAATCTTTATATACATTCCTTTTTGCCAATTATTAAACTTTTTGAAAATAACTACTTTATTTGAATCAGTTCTAGCACTTAACATTTCTTCATTATTTTTACTTTCACCTTCTATAATTACATATTCTTCTTTACCAATATATTTATCATTCATCTTATCAATTTCTGATTCATATACTTTTTTTAATCTTTCAAGTCTATCTACAGCCACTTCATATTTAACAAATTCACTAGTCATGTTGTATCCTGGAGTTCCTTTTCTAGGTGAATATATAAACATAAATATTTGATCAAACCCTACTTTTTTTACTACATCCAAAGTATCTTCAAAATCTTCTTCAGTTTCACCAGGGAAACCTACTATTATATCTGTAGATAATGCAACATCTGGTATCATATTTTTTATTTTTTCAGCTTTTAAAATATACTCATCTTTAGTATATTTTCTATTCATTTTAGCTAAAATTTTTGTACTTCCAGATTGTAAAGGGAAATGTAAATTTCTAGCAATATTAGTATTTTTGGCAATAACATCAATTAATTTATCACTAAAATCTTTTGGATGTGGTGAAATAAATCTAATTTGTTTTAATTCCTTAATTTCTGCAATAGTTTGAACTAAATCTGCAAAATCTTTAATATTATTGTCTCCAACATATGAGTTAACATTTTGTCCTAATAAAGTTATCTCTTTATAACCTTCTTTTACAAGATTTTTTACTTCATTTAAAATATCTTCTGGTTTCCTACTTCTTTCTCTTCCTCTAACATATGGAACTATGCAATATGTACAAAAATTATTACATCCATACATAATAGTTACATAAGCTCTATATTTATCTAATCTCTTAATAGGTAGGCCTTCATAAATTTCACCATCAATATCCATAACATCTATTTTAGTTTTAGATTTTAAAGTATTTTCAGATAATACATTAAATAAATTTTCTGGTAATCTATATAATGTGTGTGTACCAAAAATTAATTTTACAAAAGAAAAAGAAGTTTTTACTTTTTCTACCATTTCTTTTTCTTGCATCATACATCCACCAATAGCAACTATGCAACCATTTTTTGCAAATTGTTTTACTTCACCTAATTTACCAAACAACTTTTCTTCAGCATTTTCTCTAATACAACAAGTATTAAAAACAATAATATTTGCTTCTTCTTTATTATCCGCTAGTTTATATCCAGAAGATTCTAACATACCAGCAATTTTTTCACTATCATTTTCATTTAATGTACATCCAAACGTTTCAATATAATATTTTTGAATTTCATTTTTTTCTTCTAATATTTCTTTTATTTTATCTATATAATTTTTTTGTTCTTTTAAAAATATCATTACTCTTCTTTTTCCATTTCTTCAGTTATTTTTTCTACCACTCTTGATTTAACAAAAGTTTCAGCTTGTTTTAAAGTATAATAAAATAATTTTTCATCACTACTTCCATGAGCTTTTACGACAGGTTTTTTTACTCCTAAGAATAATCCACCGCCATATCTTTTATAATCCATTCTTTTCAAAAATTTACTTAATTTAGGATAAATTGGAATTAAACATAATTTTCCAAAAAAACTTGATAGTAATGTATCTTGTAGATTTTGTTTTAACATTTTACCTAATCCTTCAACAGTTTTTAAAAATACATTACCTGTAAAACCATCTGCTATTAATATATCTACTTTGCCCATAAAAGCTGCTCTAGCTTCTATATTTCCTATAAAATTAATATTATATTTATCCTTATTATTTTTTAAATCTTGGTAAACTTCTTTATATAAGTCATTACCTTTATTTTCTT
>CAUUHK010000046.1:0-5008 GCA_963545005.1 uncultured Eubacteriales bacterium
AGTAGTGCTACCAAAACCTCTTAAATTAGAATATCTATATACAAAGAGAGTAAGGAATTATAATTTTGATAGAGTAAAACTTATAGGATATGATATGCAAGGAAATAAAGTATTTGAATTATTGCAGCTTAATGATAAGGAAAGAAGTTATATTGGGTTTAAAAATGATAATCCGGATAAAGAAATATCAAAAATTCAATTTGTAAATGAAAATAATAAAAAAGCATATGTAGTTCCTGAAATTGTAATAGGAACACCGTAAAAGAAGAATAAAATTTTAGAAAGGAAATATACAGGAATAAATGATAGAAATTTTTAAATACGGTATAATAGGAGCATTAACTACTTTTTTGAATATTTTTATTTATTTTATTTTAAGAAGTGTTTTGAATCTGAATTATATTTTGTCAAGTATAATTGCATGGATTTTAGCTTTGATATTTTCTTTCTTTGCAAATAGAAACTTTGTTTTTGAAAAAAAAGAAAAATTGAAAAATAAAATATTAAAAGAATTTTTATTTTTTGCTTTTACAAGATATATAACAGGGGTTTTAGATATTGGAATTATGGTTATAGGTGTTGAAGTTTTTAAACAGGATGATAAATTGTTAAAAATAATTTCCAATATAATAGGGATAATATTAAATTATATAACTTCAAAATTTTTGATTTTTAAAAAATAAGCTATAAAATGCTATATTTCTGGATCAAGTTCGTAAAAGGAGAATAAAAATAATGAAAATGTCTATTGTTATACCATGTTATAATGAAGAAGAGAATATACCGATAATTCTTGATAAATTTGATAATATTTTGACTGATGAAGATATAGAAATAATATTAGTTAATAATGGTTCAACTGATAATTCAGATGAAGTTTTAAAGAGATTACTTCCTAAATATTTATTTGCAAGAACTGTACTAGTTCCGATAAATAAAGGATATGGTTATGGTATTTTTCAAGGTTTAAAAGAAGCAAAGGGAGATTTCTTAGGATGGATGCATGCAGATATGCAGACAGATCCTCAAGATGTTATAAGAGCTTATAAAATATTGGAAAAAAATAATTGGAATAAAAATATATATGTGAAAGGAAAAAGAAAAAAAAGGTCTTTTGTTGAAAATTTTTTTACAATAGGGATGTCGATTTTTGAAACAATTTATCTTAGAGAGTTTCTTTGGGATATAAATGGACAACCAAATGTATTTTCAAGAAAATTTTATAATACATGGATAGAACCTCCAAAAGATTTTTCATTTGATTTATACGTATTATATATGGCAAAGAAGCAAAGATTAGATTTTAAAAGAATAGATGTACTTTTTCCAAGTAGAATAAATGGAGTTTCAAGTTGGAATACAGGATTATTGTCTAAATGGAAATTAATAAAAAAAATAATAAAATTTAGTATAGAATTAAAGAAAAAAGGTATAAGATGATGATATTGAAAAGTTTAAAAAAAATAATTTTAAATTACATATTTTTAATATTTATAGGTATAGCAACAATTTTTTTTATAAATAATGTTAGAAAATATGGTAAAAATTTTGAATATAATTTAAAATACTTGATATTATTTACTTTGTTATATATAGTATCACATATTTTTAGATTTATTAGATTTTTTATAATTTATATTGAAGAAAAAAAAAATTTAAAAGAACTAATAAATGTTTATCTTTCATATACATATGTAAATTATTTTATACCTTTTAAATTAGGAGATTTATTTAAAATTTTGGAAATATCGTATATGCTTGATAATTTTGGTAAAGGTTTCATTGGAACCTGGATAGATAGATTTTTTGATACTTTAATATTAACATTTATTTTAATATCTGGAATAGGATTAAAACAATTTGTAAGCTATAAATTACTTTTCTATTTATCTTCGTTTTTATTTTTTTCTGTTTTTTGTTATCTTTGTTTTAGATATACATATCTGTATACAAATAGAATAATTTTAACAAAAAGTGAAACCAGAAAAGGAATTTATATTTTAAAAGTTATTGAACAAATAAATGAACTATATAATTATGCAAAATATTTGTTAAAAGGGAGAATTCCAATATTATTTTTTATAAGTATATTAGTTTGGATATTTGAAATATCATCTTATGATTTATTTGCTAGAGCTTTTAATTTTGAATTTAATTTTTTAATGATTCCTGAGATATTAACCTTTAAATTATTTGATTCAGTAGAAATAATAAAAATATCTTATATCATATTTGTTATAGGGATTTCTTCTGTTATATTTAGAATAAATATCAGATATTTTAGTAAAAAATAAAAAAGGGGAGAAAAAATGGAAAAAAAAATATGTTTTGTTTATGATGATATAGAAAAACCATCAAGAATAATTTCTGGAATTATAGGAAAAAAAAGATATAGTGAGATTATTTACAAGAAAGTTAAATTTATAGAAAGATTGAAACAAACTCTAGAGAAATTTCATAATATTCAAATTAGATTTGAATATTTAAAAAATCGGACAGAAATTGAAAATCTAAAAGAAAATTTATTATTTGAAGATAAAGAAGATTTAGAAAAAATATATATTCATTTTTTATCAAGTAATGTTATAGTAAATGAAGAAAAATTTTTTATATTTTTAGAAAAATGTAATTACATTAATCAGACAATGGTAGATAATAAATATAATTCCAGTATAATAGTATTTCCAAATATACAAAGTTATTCTGAATATCTAACAAAAAGAACATTAGATAATAATAAAAATCAATTTTTTTTAGATAAAGAAGAAATTTTACCAAATAATTTTAAAATAAATTTGTCAGAATTAAGAGATTTTTTACTTTTTTTTTCAGGAAGTTTTGAAGCACGGTACTTTAATTCTTTATCAAGTGATAAATATACAATAACAAAGAGTTCTGTCGATAAAACAAAGATGAAAAAAGAGCATGATTTTTATTATATGCTTCCACATCATATGCAAAAATGGATGGTAATGCCGTATGATTATAAAGAAAATAAAGAAAGAGCTTCATATACGATGGAAAGATTAAATATTCCTGATATTGCATTACAATGGATTCATAATTCATTTAATGAAGAGAGTTTTGAAAATTATTTAAATAAAATATTTGAATTTATAATAACAAGAGAGAGAAGAGATATATCAAAGGAAAAATTCGATAAAGTTTTTAATGAGCTGTACTATAAAAAAGTTGAAGAACGAATACAAAAATTAAAAGAAATGGAAATTTATGGAGAAATAGATTTATTTATAAAATTTTCAACTAATTATAACTCGATAGATGAAATATTTGCAGAATATAAAGAATATTATAATAAAATTTTTAATAAAAAATTTAAATATATTGAAGTTATTGGACATGGAGACCCATGTTTCTCAAATACTTTGTATGATAAATCGTCTGAAATGTTAAAATTAATAGATCCGAAAGGAGCATTGAGTGAAGATGAAATGTATACTAATGAATATTATGATTTAGCTAAATTATCTCATTCAATATTGGGGAATTATGATTTTATGAATAACGGTTTATTTACAATAGAATTGAATAATGATTTAAAAATGGACTTAAAAATTGAGAGTGCAAATTTAAAATCATTACAGGATATGTTTATTAAAAAGGTAAAAGAGTATGGATATGATATGGAAGTAATAAGAATATGTGAGATTTCTTTATTCTTGTCGATGCTTCCATTACATATTGATATACCAAGTAAAGTTTTTGCTTTTATATTAAATGCTATAAATATGATGAAGGAGTTGAATAAATATGGGAAATAAAGGCACTTTAGTCGTAGATTTAGATGGAACAATTTGTCCTATAAAAAAATCAAATGAAAGATATGAAGATTTGAAACCTTATGATAATATTGTAAAAAAATTGAAAGAATACAAAAAAGAAGGATTTAGAATATTAATATTTACGGCAAGACAAATGAGAACTCATGGAGGAAATTTAGGATTAATTAATGTCCATACATCAAGAATGACAATGAATTGGTTAGATAAATGGGATATTCCTTATGATGAAATAATTTTTGGAAAACCATGGCCAGGAAAAGGTGGTTTTTACATTGATGATAGAGCAATAAGACCTGATGAATTTTTGAAATATAATGAAGAAGAATTGAATAAAATGTTAGATAGTGCAAGAGAGAGGATAGATTAAAAAATAAAATATATTATCAGGAGTTTATTTATGGGAAATATAAATTTAATAATGCCTATGGCAGGTGGAGGGACAAGATTTAAAAAAGAGGGGATTGATATTCCTAAACCCTTAATTGAATTAAATGGGAAACCTTTCTTTTTTTGGGCAACTCAGTCAATTATAAAGTTTGTTAAAATTGATGAACTTATTTTTGTTGTACTAAAAGAGCATGTTGAGAAATATAAGATAGATAGGGAAATTTTAAAATATTACCCTAATGCTAAGTTGAAAATTATTGATCAAGTTTTAAATGGAGCAGTGTTAACATGTCTTGAAGGAATAGAATTAATTGATAATGAAAATCCAGTTTTATTTAATGACTGTGATCATAGTTTTTTGTGTAAAACTTTTTATGATTTTATTTTAAAAAGCAAGAATGATATTGATGGAGCAATTTTAACATTTACTTCTAATGATCCAAGATTTAGCTATATCGAAATAAATGATTTAGGAAACGTTATTAGAACCATAGAAAAAAAAGTTATAAGTAATAAAGCGATTTGTGGAGCATATTATTTTAAAAATAAAAATATATTTAAAAAATCTGCACAGAAATATTTAGATGATTGTAATTATAATGAATATTTTATTAGTGGAGTATATAATATTATGATTAAAGAAAATATGAAAATAAAATATTTTTTAACAGATTTACATATATCTTTTGGAACACCTGAAGAATACAAAGAAGTACAAAATTATAATTTTAAAGAATTGTTATAAATAAAGGATATAAATGGTATAATAAATTTATTAGAATGTATTGTATTTCAGATTATCTGAAAGAAAAGTGCTT
>CAUUHK010000047.1:0-4908 GCA_963545005.1 uncultured Eubacteriales bacterium
TACATTCCAGATAATACTAAAAATTGATAATTAACAATTTGATATAACACGCATGAAATTATTAATGTTGCATACGGTGGAAATTGTATTAATTTTGTTAATAAATATACCACGGCATAAATAGGATAAAAACTTAATCCAAATAATGGATGTCTGATATGTGAATATTCAGGTTTATTAATCATTTCATCAACTACATATCCAGAATCTATTGAAAACACTTTATCATATTGTAAAAACCAATTATTATTACTTATATATAATATACATATTATTAATGAACCTATAATACTTGTTATAGCATATGCTTTTTTATCCCAATCACTCATAGAATTATATAATTCGGTAAAATGATCAATAATTTTATTAAAAAATACAACTCCTAGTGATACACAAGCAAAAATACCAAGTATTACAAATCTAATCCTATATATATTAAAAGCTTCATTTTGCATAGTTTCTGTAAATCCAAAAAGTCTTATGTGTCTTTTAATAACAAATAATAATATAAACAAATATATACTAAATAACACTAATAGAATATTACGTACATAAGGTTTATTTTTTATTTCATTAACTAGATTATGTTTTATATATTTATATGTATATAAACCGATAATGGTATTTAATACTACACCAAATTTATAAAATTTATAATCTGCTACATTTATTAAAAATAATGTAAACATCACAAAAGAGATTGTATATATTAACATTAAAATAATATCTACTATTTTATTCTTTAAAATTTCTTCTATTTTTTTCATCTTATTCTCCCGCCTTTTTAAATACTATGATTTTACTTATAACATAATTTAATACTACTATAAGTACTTGTACAAATATTTTAGATAAATTATGGTTAACGTTTATTATATTTACAAGTAAAAACATTCCAAACATGTCTATAAATAATGTTAATATTCTACTAAATATAAAATTTATACATTCTTTTAATATATTTTTTTCTGTACTCTCAAAAACATATCTTCTATTTGCTATATATGCAAATATTACAGCAAATATCCAAGACAAAATATTAGCAATTTGTAGCTGTATATTATCTTTTGGGTTTAATAGTGAAAGTGTTAATATATAATATGTAAAAATAGTTATAAACATTGTAATTATACCCACTATTAAATAATTTATTATTTCTTTATATTGTAAATATATGTTTAATATTCTTTTAAATATATTTTTTTCACTTATATAATCTGATTCATATATTTTTTTATTTTTTATTAAATAAGCTTTTTTAGCAATATCTGCACATGGTTTATCTGAATATGAATCTGAATAAAATTCTAAAATTTCAAAATCATCTCTAATTAATTCATTTAATCTTTTTACTTTTTCTATCCCATAACAATTTTTACTTTCAAATTCTAAAGTATTTAAATTAAACTTAGTTGCTATTAATATATTAATATTACATTTTTTTACGATATCTTTTAATAAGAATTCAGGTGATGCTGATATAACTATTTTTTCTTCATCACCTTTTTTAATATAATTATTTAAAACAACTTTATTAATATTTTTTTCTTCTATTTTCCAAAATTCTTTTACTAAATCTTCTATTTCCTTTTTACTAAAACTTTTTAAAAATACAAAAAATTTAGCTTTATATTCATCATTCTTAAAAATTTTAAATAGAATATAATAGATTATTTGAATAAAAATATATTTAATAATACTGTTCTTTTTTTTAAAACAAAATTTATAAAATTCTACTGTAGAATCCTTTGTATATATTGTTTTATCAAAATCATAAATTATCAATTTTTTCATAACACTTCCTAAAATAAATAAATTATACTACCCATAAATGCCATATATATTAATATTAATCCTAATAATATTTTATCAGATAATATAACATCGACAGGGTCTCCGTATCCATCTGTTTCAATATTATACGAATATTTCATTAATATAACGATTATAACAGGCACTGTCCATATCATTAAGTTATTGCCTATTTTTTCTATTGTTTTTATATCAATACACCATAATGAATAAAATACAATTGCTAATGTTAATGAACTATACATAAATTTATCTAAAAAATCTTTATTATATTTTCCTAAAACTTCTCTTGTTTCATTTCCGCTAACTTTTAAAATTTCATTTCTTCTTTTACCAAATCCCATGAAGAATGAACCGGTCATAACTGTTAAATACATAAAATTAGATAATTCAATATTACATATAACTGAGCCTATAAATACTCTTACAACAAATCCATATACTAATATTATTACATCTATTATAGGTTTATTTTTAAGTCCACTAGAATATGCTAAATTAATTAAAAAATAGGATAATACTAATCCAAAAAACATTAAAATAGTATGAATATTTTTAATAAATAATATATTAATACTACCTATTAATATTCCTGCAACTATTAAAATATATTTTGCTATATTTGCATTTTTTATACTTACTCTACCTGAAGCAATCGCCCTATTTTTCTTTACTGGATGTAATTTATCTTTCTCTATATCCTTTATATCATTTATTATATATATAGTTGAAGCAACTAATGAAAATGAAATAAAAGCTATTAATGTTATTAAAACTTTATTTAAATCAAATATATTAGAACTAAAAATTAATGGTAAAAATATTAAAAAGTTTTTTATCCAATGTTTTACTCTAATCATTTCTATATATTTTTTCATACTACTCTCCTATCTCAATTTTTTCTGGTTTTATTATTTCAAATGTATTTTTTTCTTTTATTTTTGTAATTCCTTTTTTTAATAATTTGTAGGTTTCAGTTAAAAATATAGCAAATATTATTGCAGTAATATAATTTAATATAAGTATAATACTAAAACTCTTCATAGTAGATAAATTAGCAAAAAACTTATTATGTACTAGCACAACAAAAGATGATGTTACACCTTGTGCAAAATAGAAAAATATTGCATTTTTTCCTATATATGTTATTACATTTTGCTTTTTTATTTTCATTGCATCTTTTAAATACCAAAACAATATAATTGATATGCTTGAATATAATAAATAATGTATATCTGGTGGAAATTTTAATATAGCTATTCTTCCTATGCTAAAATTAAATATTTTTAAAATTAATACAACTGAACTTATTGCTAAAATTTCATAAAATATAAATTGTAAAAAGTTTTTAATTTTATAACTATTTAATATATATCCTAATATATATATTCCTAAATAAAAGATAGTTTCCTGATCTAAAAATAAAAATACTTTATTACCATTTATTCCAGTTGTTCTTATATGTAAATATATTATAAATATAAAAAACAAAATAGATTTTAAATATTTTATATTTTTTTCTTTTCCATATTTATTTACAGAATAAATAATTAAACTTCCTATTAATGCCACTTTTAAAAACATATATATAAACCATATAGAACCATAAACCATAAATACTCTTGTATCAGAATTGTTATATCCTAAATAATTAAATATATCAGTTATTCTAAAATCTTCTTTAAACCAAATAAGTAATATTGCAGTAAAATATATCATAAAATATATCCATTTTTTCCATATATCTATCAAAGAAGAAATTACTTTATTAATAGAATTTGTATATTTAAAAGTCATACCAGATATCAATATAAATACAGGAACATCTACTAATAAAGATAAAACTGCATATTTAAGCGGCAAGATTTGCATAGATGTATGTATAACTATTATAGCAAGAGCTGCTATTCCCCTTAAAAAATCAATATTATAATTTCGTGTTTTTTCTTTCATTACTTTCCTGCCTCAATTTTTTCTGGCTTTAATATTTCAAATTTATTTTTTTCTATCATTTTATTAATACCTTTTTGCAATAAATGATATGTTTCACTCAAAAATACAGCAAATATTGTAGCCATTAAATAATTTGAAAAAGCTAATATGCTAAATTTTTGTAATATAGGTAAATTCGCAACATATTTATATATAATAAATAGTATTGATGAACTCACACCTTGTGCATAATAAAAAAATATTGCATTTTGACCTACATATGTTATTGCATTTTTCTTTTTTATTTTCATTGCATCTTTTAAATACCAAAATAATATAATTGATATGCTTGAATATAATAAATAATGTATATCTGGTGGAAATTTTAATATAGCTATTCTTCCTATGCTAAAATTAAATATTTTTAAAATTAATACAACTGAACTTATTGCTAAAATTTCATAAAATATAAATTGTAAAAAGTTTTTAATTTTATAACTATTTAATATATATCCTAATATATATATTCCTAAATAAAAGATAGTTTCCTGATCTAAAAATAAAAATACTTTATTACCATTTATTCCAGTTGTTCTTATATGTAAATATATTATAAATATAAAAAATAAAATAGATTTTAAATATATTACACTATTTTCTTTTGCAGTCTTATTTACAGAATAAATAATTATACTTCCAATTAATACTACCTTCATAAACATAATACTAAACCAAATAGAAGCATATACACTCATTAAAGCTGTATCTTTTGTTATGTATCCTAAATAATTAAAAATATCTATATACTTAAAATCGTTTCTAAACCATATAAAAATAATTAATATAAAATATATTAAAAAATATACCCATTTCTTCCACATATCTATGCATGAATTAATTGCTTTCATAATGGAATTTGTATATGTAAAAGTCATACCAGATATTAATATAAATGCAGGTACATCTATTAATAACGATAAAGTTGCATATTTAGATTCAATATATAAATTTCCAGAATGAAATGCTGTATGAATCATTATAATAGCAAGCGATGCTATTCCTCTTAAAAAATCAATATTATAATTTCGTGTTTTTTCCATAATTAAACCTATATTTTATTTACATTTATACTATAATTAACTTAATTATAGTATATCTTAAGCT
>CAUUHK010000048.1:0-4688 GCA_963545005.1 uncultured Eubacteriales bacterium
GAAAGAAAAAGGAATTGTAGCTAAAATATTTACATTCTTTTTATGGATTATATTAATAGCAATATTAGCTTATGGCTGTTATTTTGGATATATGTACAAATTAAATGGTGGAGGTAAAAGAGGAGCTATTGCTGCTTTAGTTGGTCAGACACCAGAAAAATTAAAAAATTTAAAACCTTTTGAAATGTTAATTATAGGAACAAATGAAGATAATACAGATTCAATGATATTATTTAAATATAATCCAAAAACACAGGAAGCTAGTATGCTTTCTATACCAAGAGATACATTTGTAGGTAAAGGTAGAATTAGTCAATCTTTTGTTGAAAGTAAAATAAATTCGGTTTATAGAAGTAAAGGTATTGATGAATTATTAAAAAAAGTGTCTAGTTTAGTAAATTTTGAAGTTAAAAATTATGCAATTGTAAATACTGAAATATTACCAAAATTGGTAGATACTGTTGGAACGGTAGAATTTAATGTACCAATAGATATGAATTATGATGATTATTCACAAAAATTATTTATACATTTAAAAGCTGGTATGCAGGAAATTGATGGTAAAAAAGCAGAAGGATTATTAAGATTCAGACATAATACAGATGGTACAACATATCCATATGAATATGGGGTAGAAGATTTTGGAAGAATGAGAACACAAAGAGAATTTTTAATAACTATAGTAAAGAAATTATTAGAAAATCCTAGTATAGATAAAATTGCAGGAACAATAAAAAATGCTGAAAAATATGTTAAAACTAATTTAGAATATAATGATGTAAAAAATTATTTACCATATATAGTTGAATTTAGTCCAGATAAAATGAAAAATGAAAGAATTCCAGGACATAATGCTACAGGGTATGCTGGTATATATTTATATGAACCCGATAAAGAAGCTTTAGAAAAAATATTGTTTGATTTATTTGTTTTTAGTGATGATGAGAGAAAAAAAGTTGTTGCTCCGGTTGAAGAAAATTCTACAATTGAAGAAACAAATGGAACTACAAGTAAAAAGCAAGAATAAAATATATAGATAACATAATAAAAAAATAACTTAGATTTGATTTGACAAAAAATTAAATCTAAGTTATTTTGCTATATATAATTCTGATATAAGTAAATTATGTTATATTTAAATTGATTTTAATATTTTGTATAACACTACGATTATTAATATTAAAAATATAAATAGATACATAAAGAAATCAAATAAAGCATAATTTTTACTTTGAAAATTATTAATATTATTTAAGAATTCAGTATACTTGATTTCTCTTTCTTCAACAAATTTATTTAACATTTGGTTATATATATAATTTGAAATATATACTCTATTTGCAGAATTTTTTGAATGGCATACAACAGCTATAAAATCATTATCGAAAATATGTTCAAAGGTAATTAAACATTTTTCAGCTTGCTCTGTATAACCTGTTTTACCACCTAATACATTTTCGTTATATAATTTTGATTCTTCAAATAAAAAAGGATTAGTATTATAAAAAGTTTTTACATCTCTATTTTGATATTCTCTAAAAGTATATTCAGTTTTACCAATTACAGTTTTAAAAAAATCATTTTTTATTGCATAATTCATAATAATACATAAATCATGTAGTGAAGTATAATGTGCATCATCTTCTAATCCATATGGATTTGTAAAAGAAGTATCTTGTAAATTTAACTTCATAAAAAAGTTTTTTGCAATTTCTGAATAAGGTAAATTTAATTTATGTTCTAATGCTTTAGCAAGAGCTAATGTTGCATCATTACATGATGGTATTAAACTTAAATTAATTAATTCAGATATTGCTACTTCTTCCTCTATAATTAATGGGACTGCTACGTAACCATCTGGAATTTGTATATCTTCTTTTGAAATTGTGATCTTATCTGTTAAATTCAAATTATCTAAAGCTAAAATATTAGTTATAACTTTTGTAATACTTGCAGGATATATTTTTTTATGCAAATCACGAGTATTGTAAAAAATTTTACCATCATATCCGGCATAATATATATCTTCAGTATTTAATAATTCTTGTATATTTTCAGGAATAGGGTTATTTGTAAAATAGTACTCTGAATTACAAAAACTTGTAGTGCACATATAATTTAGTATTATCACACAAAATATTAATATTATATAAATTTTGTGTTTTATAGAATTTTTTTTATTCATAACTACCTCAATATCATTATATATATAAAAATTGAAAAGTAAAATATATGTAAAATTACAAAATAAAAAAATAGAAAATAAACATAAAAAAGAAAGGATAAAATATGATAAAAAATAAAATTGAAAAAATATTATCAAAAATAAAAAGCAGGGAATATAAAAAAATAATTATAGGTATATTAGTAATAATATGTATCAGTATAATAGTAATAAATAATAATACTACAACAAGAAATATAAATGAAGTTAACAATGAGAATATTACAAAAAAAGATGATGATGCAAATGAAAAAAAACATATAGAAAATTATATATATGTACATATTGAAGGTGCTATAGCAAAACCAGGGATATATAAAATAGCTGAAAATGAAAGATTAAATAGTTTAATTGAAAAATCTGGAGGATTAACAGAATCTGCAGATTTAAAATATATAAATTTAGCTAAAAAATTAGATGATGCTGAAAAAATATATATACCATCTAAAACAGATACTTTAAACTTACAAACAGATACTATAACACCATATAATCCTGAAATATTACCTGATAATAATAAGGATAATAAAATTAATATAAATTTAGATAGCAAGGAAAAATTACAAACGATACCTGGTATTGGAGAAAGTACAGCGAATAAAATTATTCAATATAGAGAAAAAAATAATAAATTTAAAAGTATTGATGAAATAAAAAATGTTGAAGGAATCGGTGAAAATAAATTTGAAAAAATAAAAAATTATATAAAAATATAAAATATGATTAAAAATATTTCTTTTTTGTATATCTATAAAAAAACACTTTAAATTATATTTTTAAATATTTATAATTAATAAAAAGGAAAGGTTATGTATATATTATTAGTTTGTATTAATTTTATAATATTTTTTCTAGGAACAATTATAGGTTCAATTGTGGATTTAATTGTTGATAGAATCGTCGAACAAAAGAACTTATGGAACATTAATTCATATTGTGATAATTGTAAACATAAGCTAAATATCTTTGAAATAATACCTATTTTTTCGTATGTATTTTTAGGTGGTAAATGCAAACATTGTAAAAAGAAAATTAATATAGAACATTTCTTTAAAGAAATATTTACAGGAATACTTTTTTTAGTTTTATTTAATTCAGTATTCAATACGATGCTTAAAATTAATAATTTAATTTTAACAAGTAGTATTTTTTTATCGTTATTTCCATTTATATGGATATTTATGGATATAATAAAAATGATAGATAAAAAAGAAAAAGAAATATCTGTAAATGGTTTGTTTTATGGAACAATACTAACATATATATATTTATTAATTAATTTTTTATTTGTTTATAACAATAAAGGAATACATTTAATTGATGTTCAAAATTTAGTTATATATTTTATTATATTAATAGGTATAACTGTTATACAATTATATTTATTAAAGAAAGATAAAAAAATTAAGTATTATTTAAATTTATTAATATATATAATTTTATTAAATATATTATTTGGTTCAGCAACAATGTTAGTTAGTATATTCTTATCTATAATATATCTATGTTTAGTATATTCATTAGGTGGTTTTAAAAATTACGAATATGTACCAAAATTAGATAAGAAAGTAAAATCAAATAAAAAGAAAATGTATAAAGTAATAAAAACACATATACCTTATGCAAATATAGTTACATTTTTTACAATTGTAGTAATTATTATAGATAACTATATTATGATGTTTTAAAATATAAATTTAAGGAGAAAACATGTATAAAAATAAAAAAATATTAGCTATTGTTGCAGCAGCAGGTAATAATACAAAAATGATAGGTAAAGATTATACAGAATATGAAAATATAGATGATAAACCTTTATTAGCTTATTCATTAAATGTATTACAAAGAACAGACTATATAGATTATATATATCTAATTGTTAATGAAGAAGATATGGAATTCTGCAAAGATTCTATAATAAATAGATATAATTTGACTAAGATAAATAAAATAATTAAAGGCGGAAAAACTAGACAAGAAAGTATATTAAAAGCATTAAATGCTATTGATCATAAAGTTGATTATATATTAACACATAATGCTTCAAGACCATTTATAAAAGAAGAAACTTTAGATAGATTAATAAAATCAATAGATAAAAATTTAGCTTCTGTGTTAGCTTTACCTTCAAGAGAAAATATTAAAATAGTAGCTGATGATGGAAGAATATTAAGCACACCAGATAAAGCAACTTTATATCTTACACAAACACCACAAATATTTTTGTCAGGAATACTATTATCAGCATATCAAAATGCAGATGAATATGGATTAAATACAAAAGATGATTCTAATTTAGTTGAATTATTAGGATTCCCAGTAAATATAGTAAATGTTGATAGAAATAATATTGATTTAAAAATGCCATTAGATTATACAGTGACAGAAGTAATTAAAGAATTAGGAAATGAAAAATTAGAATATTAAAATAAAAGAATGAAGAAAAAAGTAAAAAATAAAAATA
>CAUUHK010000049.1:0-4600 GCA_963545005.1 uncultured Eubacteriales bacterium
ACATCTAATTTAATTAATAAAGTATGTTATTTATTAAGAAAACAAAATTTAAATACTGGAACTATTTTACTTAGTCTAAAAGATTATAAATTTAATATAAAACAAAAATCTAAAAATATTAAATATTTTACAAACTCAACTGATGTAATATTAAAAGAATTTTTAGCTTTATTTGATGAAATATATTTTAATACATTTGATTATACTGTATATAACCTACCAATAAGACAAATAAATGTAACATTAACTAACTTTCAACATATTCAAGAAGAAGCTCAAAATTTATTTGATTATTATGAAAAAATAACTTTAAATAAAAAAATTACAGAATCCATGCCTTTAACAGGAAGTAAACAATTAATTAAATCTAAAAAAGAAAAAAACGATATATTAAATTCTGTTATAGATAATTTAAATAAAAAATATGGTAATAATACAATTAAAAGAGGAACTAATTTAATTTAGTTCCTTTTATATTTATATTATTATTTATTATTATTTATTATTTTTTAATATTTTCAAAATTAATTAATTTATATTCTTTATCTATATTGTTTAATTTTTCAACATCTTCGTCTTTTACATTATTAAGTTCAAATTCATAAGTAATTGTATTTTTCTCATCATTATTGTCTATAACTTTTTTTAACAATTTAGTTTTTGCATCAAATATGTATTGTAATTTATCTGTTTTATATACATATACATTTTTACCATCTAGTTTTTCTTTTTTTAATACAGATTTAGTGATATTTTCAAAGTTAAATCTTTTATTAATTTTATTTGGTAATAAATCTTCAATTAGAGTAAAAGCATCAAATTTCATATATGGAGCATAAATTTTTGTTGAAGTATCATAAGTGATATATTCATCATTTTCATTATTTCCTCTTATAATATTATGATTTTCTACATTATGGTATAAATAGATTTTATCTTTAACTTTTAAAATATGGTTAGCTTCATTTTTATTTCCAGTTGTAATTTTTAATGTATAATTTTTTAAATTTCTAATATTGTTAGAAAAATTCACAATTGATTCATATTCATTTTTCTTAATTATATAGAAACTAAGTATTGCTAATATAATAACTGCAATTATTACTATTATTCTATATTTAATAACATTTTTATTATTTATCATATTTTCTCCTTTATATATAATATATATTTTTTTTTATATATTTTATGTATTTTTTTAAATAAATGAAATAAAAAATATAACAGATTAACTGTTATATTTTAATAATATTTACTATTTATTTGTTCTTTCCATATATTCACCAGTTCTTGTATCTACTTTAACTGTATCACCTATTTCAACAAAAAGCGGAACAGATATTTCAAGACCATTTTCTAATCTAGCTGGTTTTCCTGATGTTGTACTGGTATTTCCGGCAAATCCTGGTTCTGTATATTCAACTTCTAATTCTACAAACATTGGTGGTTCTACTTGAAATACTTGCCCATTATGAGATAAAACTCTACATTCCATATTTTCTTTTATATATTTCATAGCTTCTTCAACTTTATCTTTATCTATTGGTAATTGTTCATATGTTTCATTATCCATAAAATAATATAAATTTCCATCATTATATAAATATTGCATTGTTTTTATTTCAACTTCTGCTCCTTGTAATTTTTCTGATGGATTAAAAGTTTTTTCAATAACAAGTCCTGTTTTAACATTTTTTATTTTTGTTCTAACAAAAGCTGCACCTTTACCAGGTTTAACATGTAAAAATTCTTGAACTCTATATAAATTTCCATCTAATTCAAATGTTGTTCCATTTCTTAAATCTCCTGCTGCAAATACTGCCATTTTCTTCCTCCTATTTATTTTAAATTCATAATTAATTTTACAATATTTTTTAAATATCTTCAATTTTTTTCATTTTTTACTTCATATTTTCATCTTCTATTTTACGAATTAATTTCATTCTATCTTCATATCTACCATTTTTAAATTCTGTATTTAAAAATTTATCTACAATTTTATATGCCAATTCTTCATTCGTATCTAAACTAGATAAAACTAAAACATTAATATTATCATCTGCTCTACCTCTTGTTACAGAATCTTCTGAATAACATATACTTCCATATACATTTTTGAATTTATTTATAGTAATTACCATACCATGTCCACTTTTACAGATAAGTATACCTTTATCTATATCTTTGTTTATTATTGCTTTACCTATTTTTTCTGCATATATTGGATAATCTGTCCTATTTTCATCATATGTACCATAATCTATTACATCAATATCTTCTTTATGCAAATATTGTATAATTTGTTCTTTTAATAAATATCCACCATGATCTGAACCTATACCTATCATTATACCTCCTAAAACAAAAATAGCAGAAAGTAAATTTCTGCTATTTTAAATATTAAATTAAGCTTCAACTTCGCTTTCTTCATTTGTATTTTGTACTGTTTCTGGTAATTCGTTATATGCTTTTAATATAGCATTTTGAATTTCTTCTCTAAATTCGCTTACTATTGGATGTGCTATATCTCTGAACTCACCATTAAAATTTCTTTTACTTGGCATTGATATAAACATTTTTCCTTCATGTTCAACTATTTTGATATCATGTACTACAAATTGATTATCAAAAGTAACTGCTACAATTCCTTTCATTTTATTTGTTTCTGAATTAATTTTTTTAATTCTTATGTCTGTAATTTGCATAATTTATACCGCCTCTCTTTTTTTGTATATTTGTATATGTCTAATACAATTACAATATATACTTTTTAAATTTATTTTTCAATACTTTTTTACTTTTTCTTGTATTTTTTTACTTTAAATAAAAATTTTACATTACTATCATAAAATCTTTTTAATCTTTTTGGTTCACACATTATCCTATAAAGCCATTCTAAATTTAATTTAATAAATATTTTAGGTGCTCTTTTTTTCATGCCACTTATTACATCAAATGATCCACCAACCCCTATAAATATTCCTTTTTTAAATTTATCTAAATGTCTATATATTAATTTTTCTTGTTCTGGAATACCTAATGCAACTAAAACTATATCTGGTTCTAAACTAGCTATTTTATTAAATTCTTCATCCTTATTTTTAATATATCCATTTTGCACACCTTTAATTTGTATATTTGGATATTTTTCTTTTATTACTTCATTCAGTTTTATAATAACATCTTCTTTCGCGCCAAATAAATATATACTTTTTCCTAATTCATTTGCATATTGTAATAAATTATATGTAATATCTATTCCTGTAATTCTCTCTTTAACATCATATCCTATACTTCTTGCCGCTTTTACAATTCCTATACCATCTGGAACTAAAAAACTTTTATCTGAATATAATAATTCATGTAAGATATTATCTTCTTCAGATTTCATAAAAGTTTCAGGATTTGCAGTAATTATAAAAAACTTTTCATCTTTTTCTAATTTTTCTTTTAATATTGCATTAAATTCATCAAAAGTTTTTGAATATAATTTTTCAAATAATTTTTCCATTGCCACCTCTATATCTTTAATATATTTAAAATATACCACATATATCTTTTGTATTTCTAGTATTTTTTAAATGTTTTATTAATTTTTTTGTAATATGTGTAATATAATCTTTATTTTATTGTTACCTATTATTTTTTTGAATGATATATAATATAAATAACTAATATATAAAGGAAAAATATATGAATATATTTATAGAATACATGGATTTAAAAAATGAAGGTATTTCTAATATTGAAAAAATTAATACTTTAGAAATTAATAAAATTGCTAAAATATTATCTAAAAATATAAATAAAGTGTTTTCTGAATATGGATTAAATTCGGAAGATTTATTTATTTCGCTTTCTAGATTAAATATGTATTTTGCCGATTTTATAGAAAATAATGTATCTGCAAAATTCTATTTTAAATCTAATAGTATATATTTTAATCGTAATAGAAATCTTCAAAAACCAGATAGTTCTATACTTCATGAATGCATACATTATCTTCAAACTGAAGTATCTGATTCAAATAAATTATTACGTATGGGATTATTAATTAATAGTCCTTTTAAAAGTGTTCAAAATATATCTTTAAATGAAGCTGCTGTACAATATTTAGCGTGTAATATTTTAAATGAAAGGCCATCACATGTAAGATATTTTAATTTAGAATTTTTATCGCCTAGTCCAGATTTTTATCCTATTGAAACAGCTTTAATTAAACAAATGCTATTTTTTACAGGTTCATATCCATTATTTTTTAGCACTTTATTCAGTAATAATGTATTTCAAGACACATTTATAAATATTGCTTCTAAAAAAACTTTTAAATATATTTCAAAACAAATGGATAAATTATTATTACTCCAAGATAATTTATCCATACTATATAACCAATCTGCAAATGAGAATATTTCATTATTTAAAAAAGAAAAAATTATGAATGATATTGAAAAACAAAAAATTTCTATTCAAAATTTAGTCCTAAATATACAAGATACAATATTTCAAAATTGTTTTAACAGTCTAATAAATAATGTATCATCACTACAAGATTGTAATAACTTAAAAAGTGAATTATATAATTTTAAAAATTTATTAA
>CAUUHK010000050.1:0-4542 GCA_963545005.1 uncultured Eubacteriales bacterium
AGATAAAATACAAAAAATAATAATAAAAAAAAACAAAAAGGTTAAAAATAATAAAGAAAATATATGAATAAAATAAACCAAAAAATTAATAATGAAATAAGTAAAGACAAAACTAAAAAAATAATATATGTAATAAGCATTTTTGTAATAGATATTATAATGATTTATCTATTACAAAAATTTGCTAATATCAATGTTTCAGATATAAAATATTGGAATAATACTTTAATAAAATTAATGATATTTATTCCAAGTATAATTTTAATATATATATTATCTAATAAAGATAAAAAACTTATAAATATACTTAAAATAGGAAAAATTCGTAAATCAAGTATAATTTTTGGATTTTCTTCAATGCTTTTAATATATATAGGATTTTTAATAACAAAAAGATATATAAAATATGATGAAATTATTATAAATTTAAGAAATATTGTTAAATCTAAAATGCATTTTATATATATAGGAATATACATTGCCTTAATAAATAGTTTTTTAGAAGAATATTTATTTAGAGGAATCCTATTTATATATTTACAAGAATATATAAATAAAAAAACAGCATATATAATTTCAAGTATATTTTTTGCAATTTATCATATATCTTTTATACAATCTTTAGCAAATATTAAAATAATAGTTTTTACAATTTTTTCATTATGTATAGTGGGATATATTTTTAATATATTTAATAATATTAAAGAAGAAAAAAATAAAAATATATATAATTCATATATAATACATAGCTTATCTAATTTAAGTATAAATTTAATAACATTTTTTATGTTATAGTTAAGGAGAAAAATGCAAATAATATTAAAAAAAGATGATATAATAGAAGAAAAAATAATAATTCTAAATAATAAAGATTCATATCATCATATTGTTAATGTATTAAGAAAACAAAATAAAGATAATATAACATTAATTACAGATGAAAATATAATATATAAAACATGTATTGAAAACATAGATAAAATAGATAAAAAAATATTTTTAAATATTTTAAATATAGAAGATAAAAAAATAGATTTAAAGATTAATTTAAATTTAGTACAAGGTTTACCTAAAAAAGATAAAATGGAATATATTATAGAAAAAGCAGTAGAATTAGGTGTAAATAATATAATACCTATTGAATTTGAAAGATCAGTTGTTACTAAAAAAGATATAAATGAAAATAAATTAAGAAGATGGGAATTAAAATTAATATCTGCGACAGAACAATCAAGAAGAAAAAGTATGCCAAAAATCTTTAAAGTTTTAAATTTAACCGAATTTCTAGATAGTGATATATTAAATAAAGAAAATAGTTTTGTTATTTTGTTATATGAAAATAAAATTAATGAATTAGATTTTAAAGCATATTTACAAAAAATAAAAAAAATGTTAGATATTGATAATGAAAAAAATGAAGTAAAAGAATATAATATATATTTTATAATAGGTCCAGAAGGTGGTATTTCTGAAAAAGAAATAATATACATAAATGACAAATGCAAGAATATAGGAATAGATATTATGTGTGCACACTTAGGAGATAATATTTTAAGAACGGAAACAGCGTCATTAAAAATATTATCAATTTTAACTTACGAGTTTGAAAAATATATTTTTTAATATATAATAAAAAATATAAATAAGGAATTGTTATGCAAAAAGAAACTAAAGAAAAAAATAAATTAATAGCAAAAGAGAAAGAAGAAATAAAAAATACAAAAATAAATAAGCAAATAGATGAAGGATTAGAAATAGGAATTTATGATAGAAGAACTATTTCTAAACAAATGAAAGAAAAAACATCACACATAGATGAAAAGTATTTTGATGGAATATTAAATCCACCAGAAAGCATAATGAAAATACGATATGGAAAAATGTTTAGAGAATTATGTTTTGGTTTAGTATTTACAATAGTTATAGCTATAATACATTATATAGTATATAGTTCTATATTAATTTCAAAGCAAATTATAACTATGTGTTCATTAATATTAGTAGTAATATCTATAGTATTAATAGAAGTATCATATAGAAAAAAAGATATAGAACTTACAATAAGAGGTATAGAATTTTACTTAATGAGCTTATTTATAATATTTTTTACATCAGATAGATATATTTCAACTAATTTTGTAACGATGTTATTACCAGCAATTGGTATAGGGTTTACAGCATATTATTTAGCAAAAGTAATTTTATTAGAGAGAATATTGAGAGCAAAATATCTATTCTCATTATCTGATATACCTAAAATGTGTGATGAAGACAATGAAACTATATCATCTGAAATAGGTATGTTATATAATAAAAAGGCTATGATTGATCAAATGGATTTATTTAATGCAACATTTAATTCTGATGACAATGAATATGATTTTGAAGAAGAAAATAAATTAAATAATATTGAAGAAGTAAAAGAAGAAAAAAAATATAATAATAAAAAGAGAAAAAAAAGAACAAAAGCACAACAAGAACGTTTTGAAAAATATAAAGCTAAAATAAATGGTAATTAAATAGACAAATATTACAAAAAACGGTATAATATAATGTATGTAAATGTAGGAGGACACATGATAACAGAGCCAAGTATAACAGAATTAACAGAACAAATACCAGATAGATATGAATTAATAGCAGTAGTATCTAAAAGAGCCAGAGAACTTCAAGCTGGTTCACAAAAATTAATAAGTTTTGAACATCCAAATAAATTAACAATTGCTGCACATGAAATTGAAGAAGGATTAGTAAAAAAGGTTCAAACTAAAATTGAATAAAATTAAATAAAATATAGCACAAGCTATATTTTTTTATAATTATAAAAAAATATAAAGGAGAATTATGTTAGTAATATTATCAGGAGTATCAGGTAGTGGTAAAGATACAATAAAAGAAAAATTAATAAAAAATAATCCAAATATTATAACTTTTCCATCTATCACAACAAGAGAAATAAGAGCAAATGAAATACCAGGAGATAAATATATTTATGTTTCAAAAGATGAATTTATGCATATGATAAATAATAACGAGTTATATGAATATTCTATGCATCATAATAATTATTATGGTACATCAAAAAAGATTTTTACTGATGCTGTGAAAAATAATAAAATATTATTAAAAGATATTGATGTAAATGGTACAGTAGAATTAAAAAAAGTTTTAAAAGATGAACAAAAAATAATTAGTATATTTTTAAATATAGATAAAAGTGTAATGATAGATAGATTAAAAAAACGTGGAGATTTAAAAGATGAAGAAGATTTAAATAAAAGAGTTGAAAGATATGATTATGAAATATTATTTTTAGATCAATACGATTATGTAATTAATAATATTGATATTGATAAAACTTTATCAAAAATAGAAGAAATTATACAAAACAATAAATAATATATAAACATTTAATAATGTGATAAAATAAAAATACAAAAGATAGAGATTTTAACATCTCTATTTTTTTAATGAAAAAATATTTTATTTAATATAAAATATTTATATTAAGGGGGAAATAATTATGAAATTAGATAATAAAGTAGCAATAATAACAGGTGGAGCAATGGGAATTGGACGTGGTATTGTTGAAACTTTTTTAAAATATGGAGCTAAAGTATATATATTAGATTATTCAGATAATTTAGATAGTACAGTAAATGTGCTTTCTAAAAATGGTCAAATTTTTGGAGAAAATGTTGATATAAGAAATTCTGGTGATGTAGAAAAAATTATAGATAAAATTTATGAAAATGAAGGGAAAATCGATATATTAGTAAATAATGCAGGTGTAGCTAGATTATCTAATTTTTTAGAGGTTACAGATGAAGAAAGAGATTTTCAAATAGATATTAATGTGAAAGGTGCATGGAATGTATCCAAACATGTAGTAAAACACATGTCAAAAAATGAAAAAGGAGCAATTATTAATATGTCTAGTGTAACTGGAAATACAGTTGCAGATGAAGGAGAAGTTGCATATGCTCTTACAAAAGCGGCTCTTACAGGTTTTACAAAAGGTTTAGCAGCAGATCTTGCAAAATATAATATTAGGGTAAATGCTATAAGGCCGGGATATATTTTAACACCAATGGTAAATGGACTTGCAGTACAATCAAATAGTAATAATCCACAAAGCGTTATAGATGGAATAGCTAAAGCAATACCTCTTAAAAGATTGGGAAAACCAACAGAAGTTGGAGAACTTGCAGCATTTTTAGCAAGTGATGAATCTTCATATTTAACAGGTGCAGATTTTGTTATAGATGGTGGTTCAACACTACCAGAAACAACTACTGTAGGTGTTTAAAAAGTGGAAAAAACGCATAAAATATGGTATAATAATTATGTAGTTAAAGGAGGTTAATAATGTTAGAAAATAATGAAAATACTTTTAATGAATTTGATTTTAATATATCTAATATACAAAAAGATATGGAAATTGAAAATATGTTCATAAATGATGAAATAATTAATAACATGCAAAAATTAGATAACAATGTAATAACAATAGATAATTTAATATCTAACATTGTTAACAAT
>CAUUHK010000051.1:0-4388 GCA_963545005.1 uncultured Eubacteriales bacterium
TTTTAATATTTTTGAAATAAAAAAATACTGGAATTTTCATTCCAATATTTTCTTAAAATTCTATTTTATCTAATATGTATTTTTTTACTTCTTCTATTTTTAATGTAATTTGTTTCATTGTATCTCTATCTCTAATTGTTACAGTACCATTTTCTAATGTATTATCATCTACCGTAAGTGAAAACGGTGTTCCTTGTATATCTTGTCTTCTATATCTTTTTCCTATACTTGCTGTTTCATCATAATCTACTGTAAAAAATTTTGAAAATTCATGAACTAATTCTAATGCTTTTTCTTTATGTTTAGATTTTATTAATGGTAATACAGCTAATTTATATGGAGCAATACTTGGTTTAAATTTCATTACAATTCTTTCTTCACCATTTTCTAATTGCTCTATATTATATGCTTCATATAATACTGCTAAAGTAGTTCTATCAGCTCCTACTGTTGATTCAATTATATATGGAATAAATTTTTCTCCTGTTTCAATATCTTGATATTCCATATTTTTCTTTGAATATTCTTGATGTCTAGATAAATCATAATTTGTTCTATTATGTGTTCCATTTATTTCTCCATATCCAAATGGAAATAAATATTCTATATCACATGCCGCTTTTGCATAATGAGATAATTTAGCATGATCTTTAAATTGTAATTTTTCTTTTGGAAGCCCTAAATCTTTTAAATATTCAAATGCATATTTTTTGTATTTTTCATATATTTCCATATCATCTTTTGGATTACAAAATGTTTGAAAGTCCATTTGTTCAAATTCTATTGTTCTAAAAGTTAAATCACCAGGTGTAATTTCATTTCTAAAAGCTTTTCCAACTTGTCCAATGGCAAAAGGTAATTTTTCTCTAGCACTTCTTAATACATTTAAATAATTTACATATTCACCTTGAGCATTTTCTGGTCTTAAATATATACCATCTTGTTTTTCTTCTGTGCTTCCTCTATATGTTTCAAACATTTGACTGAATTTTCTAATTTTTGTAAAATTTTTACCACCACATACAGGACATTTACCATTATTATCTGCTATATATTTTTCCATTTCTTCATAACTTAAACCTTCACCGTTTACAGTTCCGTTAGATAATTTATCTATAAATTTATCTGCTCTTATTCTAGATTTACAATCTTTGCAATCCATTTTAGGATCATAAAAAGCTTCAACATGTCCACTTGCAATCCAAACCTTAGGATTCATTAAAATATTAGCATCTATTTCATATGCATGTATTTGTTCTTGAATAAATCTTTTTCTCCAAGCATTTTTAATATTATTTTTTAATCTAGCACCTAATATACCATAATCCCAAGTATTTGCTAGACCACCATATATTTCTGAACCTGGATAAATATATCCATAATGTTTACAAAAATTAGACATTTCTTCTAAACTTAATTCTTTTTCTTTATTCATTTTTTCTCCTCGATTTCTTTTAACAAGTATATATAACTTTTAATCTTTTTTCAATTTTTAATATATTATACATCTTTTAATTATACTTATATTTCAATTTTTTTATATTTATTTTTTAAAATTTTTATTTGTTCTTCTTCAGGAATACCATTTTTATCTTTTATAACTGTTTTTATGAAATCATTGTTATATTCAATTTCTTCAGCATAATATGGAATTATATATGCCTTTTTACCTTCATATATTATTTGTAGCCATTTATTTTCTGTTTGACCATAACTTTTAATAATATCTCCTTCATTTAAAACACCAACTACTTGTGAATCATAATTATCTTCTTCTCTAATATATATTTCTGAGGTTATTTTAAATTTTTTTTGCCATTTATTTATTTTTATTTTATTTTCAGTATCTGACATATTTATATTTTCTGAATCTTGCAAATTTTGTGTTTCATCTTTTTCTTCTATTATTTCAGATTTTATTATATTTACAATATTTTCTTTTGATGAATTAAATATTAATGTTAATTCTTTTTTTGTATTATTAGATATTAATTGTGAGAAATCTTCTTTATTGATTTCTATTTTTTTAGTAATTTTATATATATATTTAACACCTGATTTTGAAAAAATAATTATATTATCTTTTAAATCTAAATTATTTAACTTTTCTAATACACTTTTATCTTTTTTTATTAATAACGAAATATTTACATTTTCTCCAAACTCTGATTCTTCATTAATATATTTATATATATATTCTTTATTAGATATATTTTTATCTTGTTTTAATATATATTCATCCATATTTATTTTCTGTATATATATTTTACCTAAAGTTTCTATTCCATCAATTTTATCTAATATATTTTCCTTAACAGTATTAATTTCATTTATATTTTTATTTGAAAGAGTATTTTGTATTATCTCATCTTTCTTTTTTTTGTATTTTTTATCTGCTATAGTATATTTATTTTTTATTAAAATTAACATTATTATAAAAGCTAGTAATAACAAAAAGCAAAATATATAAAATATTTGCTTTTCCATATTATATCTATGTTCATTATTTTTAAAATTATCATTAAATAAATCTAAATCATTTTGCATATTATTTCCTACATTTTATCTGGTGATTCTATACCTAAAATATTAAGACCAATTTCTAATATGTTAGACAATATATATATTAGATATATTTTTGTATTTTTTTCTATCTCATTTTCAACTAATATTTTTTCTTTATTATAGTACTCTGTAAAAGTTTTAGCCAGTTCTATTAAATATGAAGTTAATATATATGTTTCATATTTTCTTTTAGTTTCTCTTAATACATCTGAAAATTCATATATTTTTTTTATTAATTTCATAGCTTCTTTAGATTTTAGATATTTTATATCTATTTTATTTATATCTATTATTTCATTAAAATTATCTTCTACATCAGCAAGTAAATTATATTTTTCTGTTTTTATTAATTTTCTTGTATATCCAAGTTCTCTTAATATAGATTTAATTCTTACATTAACATATTGAATATATATAGAAGTTTCACCTGCAAAATTTAAAACGTTTTCCCATTTAAATACTTGATCTTTTATTAATATATTAGATAAATTCCAAAATATTACAGCTCCTACACCTACTTGTTTTGCTATTTCTTGTTTTTCTTCATCTGTTAAATTAATATTTTCTTTTTCAGAAAGAATTTTATTTGTTCTTGAAATTGATTCATTTAATAATTCTTCTATTTTAACAACATTACCTTCACGAGTAGACATTTTACCTGTTTCTAATCTAATCATTCCATAAGGAATATGTTTAATTCCATCTGTATATTTTTTATCTATTCCTGCTTTTTCCATTATTTTCTTTAACTGTTTAAAATGTAATATTTGTTCACTTGCTACAATATATAATATTTGGTTATAATCATATGTTTTAATTCTATATAACACTGTTGCAATATCTCTTGTAATATATAATGTTGAACCATTAGATTTTTCTATTAAACATGGTGGTGTATCATCATCAAATTCAACTATTTTAGCACCTTCAGAATCTGTCAAAATATTTTTATCTGCTAAAAATTTTATAACTCCTGGTAAATCTTTTGAATATGCAGATTCTCCTCTTATGCTATCAAAACTTACACCTAATATATCATAAATTTTGTTAAATTCTTTCATACTTACTTCAACAAAATATTCCCAAATTTTAACTTTTTCTTCATCACCATCTTCTAACTGTTTAAAATTATTTCTACATTTTTCAAGTACATTCTCATCTTCTTTACATAAATTATTTATTCTAATATATATATCCAATAATGCTTCTATAGGGTTTTCATCGAAATTATATTCACTTTTCCATAAATTATATCCCTCAATCATTTTACCAAATTGAGTTCCATAATCTCCTAAATGATTAATACCTATTACAGTATCCCCTAAATATGTGCCTAATCTTTTAAAACATTGCCCTATTACAGTTGTTTTTAAATGTCCTATATGAAATGGTTTCGCTATATTTGGTGATGAATAATCTATACAAATTACTTCTTTTTTTTCATCAGAATCTAGTTCCCCAAATTTTCTATTTTTCTCTTTAAATCTATTTAATACTTCATATATTATTTCATTTTCATTTATTAATATATTTACATATCCTGAAACACTTTCAACTTTTTGAAAGCCATATTTTTCATCACTTAATATTTTAGCTAATTCATTTGCAATTTCTATTGGATTTTGTTTTAATATTTTAGATAATTTAAAACAAGCAATAGAATAATCTGAATCAAATTTATTTGATGATTTATCTACTAATTCATTTGCTTTTACTTCTGTAATATTTTTTTCTACTAATATGTTATCTAATATTTCTATAATTTGGTTTTTAAAATTTTTCATAACATTTCCTATCTTTTTTTTTTATTTTATTATTTTATT
>CAUUHK010000052.1:0-4377 GCA_963545005.1 uncultured Eubacteriales bacterium
TTGCTATCACTCCTTGGGTCGCTCCTACTGATTTCATTCCTTCTAATATTTTATTTAAATGTGCTGGATTAATATTCTTATCTTCTTGTTTTATTCTTTTAAATCCAGTAACTTCTTTTGCAATTTCATCTATTTCTTCTCTAGATAAATAGCTACCGTTTGCATCAATTACATTTTTAATTATTGTTGGTTCAACTATTTTACCACCATTTGTTAATGTTGAAATATATTGTGCCATCTGTATCGGCGTAAATGAATTATATGATTGGCCTATTGCTGCAGATAAAAGTCCACCTAAAGTCATTTCTTCACCTCTTTCTTCAGCTGCTTTATTTGATGCCAATACTCCTTCTGATTCACCTTCAATTTCAACACCTGTTTTTCTACCTAAGCCTAAATAGGATGCATATTCACCTAAAGCATCTATCCCAACTCTATTACCTACTTCATAGAAAAAATAATTACATGAATTTTTTATAGCTGTTGATACATCCATCCAACCATGTGTTATACCATGATATGAATATATCCAACATTTTGGCTTATGTGCCAATGGATAAATACCTTTATCGTAAATTTTTTCATCTAACTTTATTTTACCTGTTTCTAACCCTGCTAATGCTGTTGTCATTTTAAAAGTTGATGCCGGAGCATAATGACTTTGTATTGCCCTATTTAGTAATGGAGCCAATGTATTATTTCTATATAAATCCCAATCAGCTTGTGATATACCTCCAACAAATTTTTGTGGCTCATAATCTGGATAACTTGCCATTGCTAAAATTTCTCCATTTTTAACATTCATAACTACTGCAGACGCACCTCTTGGATTAAGTCCTTTTTGCCAAAATCCATTATTCTTCATTTTAGATATCGTTTTTCTAATAGCGTTTTCAGTGACTTTTTGTAATTTTGAATCAATTGTAAGAACAATATTACTTCCACCTTTGGCCTCTTTAATATCATATTCTCCAGTTATGTTACCGTCAATTGTCATTTCTACTTGTTTTACACCATCATCACCTTTTAAAATTTTTTCAAAAGTTTTTTCTATACCTGTTTTGCCAATTATATCATCATTTTTATATCTATTTTTTTCATTTTCACTTATGTTTTGTTTATCATACTCACTAATTGGCCCGACATATCCAATAACATGTGAAGACATATTACTTTTTAAATATTCTCTGACTGGTTTTGAAATTATGTTAACTCCAGGTAAATCATGTTGATTTTCTACAAGTTTGATTGCAGTATCTCTTTTAATTTTTTCAGCAACTTCTATTCCTGCTATGTGTCCATATTTACCATTTTTTAAAATTTCTCTCATTTCAAGTATTTTTCTTATATCTTCATCTTCATACATCTTAATATTATATTTTTCTTTTAATATATAGAAAGCTTCTTTAGCACTTGCTTCATTCTTAATTCCATTGTTAATTTTCCATTGTTTTAATGATTCCGCATCTAAATATCTAAATTCAAATGGATTTGTTTTTATTGGAAAAATTGAAAAATATTTTTCATCATTTTGCTCTAAAATATGTATTAATTTATATGATAATTCGTTAATTTTTTCTTCGTCATTTTGTATGTCATATATACTTACAGAATATTCTAATCCAGTATTTGCAAGAACATCTCCTGTTCTATCTAAAATTAATCCTCTATTTGCTGGAATATTTACTTTTTTTATTAACCTAGCATCTGACATTTCTTTATATTCTTTACCTTTTAATATTTGCATATTAAATAATGAATATATTAGCAATAAAGTAATAAGATATATTATTATTAATAAAATAATATATCTTATATTTTGACTATTTTTTTTACTTTTATTATTTTTAAAAATATCCATATTTCCTCTTAAAAATATCTTGTAAATATGTTTTCTGTAGCATATTCCTCTGAAATCTTTGTACCAAATTTTATGATTATTGGATACAAAATAATAGTTAATATAATATTATATATAGCTTGAATTATACTTATTTTGATAAAATTTATAATTTCAAAATTATTAAGTGATAGTGTTAGCATTATAATATACACTATAAAATTAAATGTTATAGTTAATATTCCTGTTTTTAATATATATATTAATTTATCATTTGAATAATATATTTTAGATAAATATACATTTAATATTCCCATTAAAATATAAGCTGCTGATGTAACTCCTAGTACACTTGAAAAATTTATATCATAAAGCATACCTAACAAAACTGCTAATATAAAAAATATATATCTATCTGTAAAAATATTAACACAAATTAAAAATATTAATATTAAATTTGGTAATACACCAAAAATTTTAAAATTTAAAAATATTGTGGATTGTAATAAATATATTAAATATCCAAATATTAGTAAATAAATAAAATATATTATCTTTTTTCTCATTTTTTTCCATTTCTTCAGCTATTTTATAACTAAAACATCTGTAACATTTTTAAAATTTACATTTGGTATTATATACGCTTTATTATCCATAGCATTATTACTAAATACCACTTGATCAATATACCCTACAAATATATCTTTTTGAAATATTCCACCAACTCCACTTGTATATACAGGTTCTCCAGATACTAATGTATAGTTATTTGGAATATATATAGCAACTAATTTATCTCCTATATCAATTGTTCCTTGAGCTATTATACTATTTTCTTTTTTTCCAACTTTGACAGCTATCTTACTTGCAACATTTGTTATTAATTCTACTTTTGAAGTATTTTCTTCTGCTTCAATAATCTTTCCATATAGTCCGCCATTTGCTATTACTATAGAATTTTTCTTTACACCATCATTCATTCCTACATTTATTGTAACTATTTTTTCATAATTATTATTACTGTAACTGATAACTTTTGCAGTAACTGAATCTATATTTTTATATCTTTCTTTTAAATTTAATAATTCACTTAAACTTTTATTTTCAGATTTTAATATATCTAGTTCATTTAATTTTTGTTTTAAATCACTATTTTCTTTTTGTAAATTTTTATACTTTTCTTCTAATTCTTTAACATTAGAAACATCTTCAATATTAACATAATTATGCTTATATTTATCTATAAAAAATGAAACTGGTTGTGATATCTTTTTAAAAATTTTGCTAATATATTTTGAATTATTATTTTCAATATTTGTTAAATATATTAATAAAAATAAAATTATTAAAGTTATTATTATTCCAATTATTTCATTTTTTTTATTTTGTCTCATCTATATTTCCTTTATAATACTTGTATAGTTATTATCTCCTATCACAATATGATCTAGAACTTCTATTTCTAATAATTTCCCAGCCTCAATAACTTTTTTAGTAAATTCTATATCATGTTTACTTGGTTTAGAATCGCCTGTTGGATGATTGTGTGCTAATATTATTCTACTTACTGCATGTTTTAATGGATGAATAAAAATATTGTGAATATTAATATCCACTTTATTTATATCACCCTCTCTAATTTTTACAATTTTTAATAAATTTCCTTTATTATCTATTAATAATTCCAAAATTTTTTCATTCACTTCATATTGTAATTCAGGCATTAAAACTGCTACTGCATCTGTTGTAGAAGTTATTTTAACATTTTTATTTAACGGTCTTTCTACTCTTTTTATTAATTCACCAATTGCTTTTAAAGTTATTGCTTTTACTCTACCAATTCCTTTAAATTGAACTAACTCATCAATTGAAATATTTTCTAAAAATCTTAATCCCTTATATGAATACGGATTATTTTTTAGTAATCTATTTGCTAAATCTACAGAATTGAAATCTTTGTATCCTGTTTTTAAAATTATAGCTAATAATTCTGCATTAGATAAATGCTCTGTGCCATATTTTTCTAATTTTTCATATGGTCTTTCAAATTTAGATAATTTTTTTATTTCCATTTTTTATCTATTTAATTCTTGAATATATAAAAATACCTATTAGCATTCCTATTATACTTGAAATAGTTACATTAATTGTAAATCCAAAAGTCATTATTAACACTTTTAAATCTAATACTAATGGCTTAGTTATTCCAAAAGTATTACCATAATTTAACCAATTAAATCCAGGTTTAGAACCTACTAATTCTCCAATTAATCCACCTACTACTAATCCTGCTAGTAGCATAACTAATATTAACCATTTTTTATCTTTCATCAATTACCTCTTCTTTTGTATTAACATTAGCTAAATTATATATTTATGAATAGTAATTTTCAAGTAAATTTTTTTATTTTTTTTTTATGTTATTTTTACAAAAAGTAAAAAAAATTTATTTTCTTACTTTAAAAATCCATCTATAATTATTTTTTCTGCCTCTTCTTCACTTAAACCTAAAGTCATTAATTTTGTTAATTGTGCTC
>CAUUHK010000053.1:0-4218 GCA_963545005.1 uncultured Eubacteriales bacterium
TAAAAAAATATTTAAAAAAATATTTGATGGTAATATTAATAGCTTATGGTTAATTGAAAATTATGAAAAAATAGATTTATTTAATTCAATATTACCAGATTACTTAAAATTAAGAATTTTAATTGAAATATCTAAAATAGATGAAGAATATTTTACAAAATTTTTAACAGACTTAGATGAAGAACAATTAATATATATAAATGCTTTAGAAGAATATCAAAAAGGACAACATAAGAATCAAGATATATTTGAAAATATTGTAAAAAATAATATTAGTTATAGAGATTCCTTTTTAAACAATATTTATGAAATAAAAAATAGAGAAATAGAAAATAAAAATATTGATTTATCTACTTTATTTAAAATGGCTGTACACTTTAAAAATAAAACAATCAACATTATTAAAAATATAGCGCTAGATAACAAGAAAGATAAAGAAAAAGAAATCGAATTATTACTTAAAAATATAGATTTTAATATTGAAAAAGATTTAGATATATACAAAGCATTAGATAAAAAAAGTTTGGAGCAAATAAATAACAAAAATAAAAATATTTCAACATTAGGATATATAGAATATAAATTACAAGAAATAACAAAGAAAAAAAGTAAAGAGGTAATTATGGGAAAATATTTTGGAACAGATGGTATAAGAAATGTAGCACAAAAATTAATAGCTGAAAATTTAGATATAAGAATGTCAGCTAGTTTAAGTAGAATTTTGAAAGAAAAAATAAATGATAGAAAAATAAAAGTATTAATAGGAAAAGATACTAGAATATCTGGAAGTACATTAGAAACTAGAATAGCATCAAAATTACTAGAAAATGGTATAGATGTGCATTTAGTTAATGTTATATCAACACCTGCTGTGGCATATATAACTAAAATTTTTGATTTTGATGCATCAGTTATGATTTCAGCATCACACAATACTTATGAATATAATGGGCTAAAAATATTTTCACATAATGGATATAAATTGTCTGATGAAGATGAAAATCAAATAGAATTATTAATGGATGATGAAAATATATTAAATATAGAAAATAGATTAGATAATAATTTAGGTAATTTAACATATAGTAATGATGAATATATAAATACATATATCAATCATTTAGAAGAATTAAGCACCTTTACAAAGAAAAAATATAATATATCTTTAGATACTGCTAATGGTTCAGACTATATTATCGCAAAAACTTTATTCGATAAATTAGGAAATAAAGTATATGTTACTGCAAATACACCAGATGGAATTAATATAAACGATAATTGTGGTAGTACACATGAAAAAAGTATACAGAATGAGGTAATAAAAAATCATACAGACATTGGATTTGCATTTGATGGAGATGGAGATAGATTAATAACAGCTGATGAAAATGGTAATATTGTAGATGGTGATGTTGCTATGGCTATAATTGGAAAATATTTAAAAGATAACAATAAACTTGCAAAAAACACAGTTGTTATAACTGTTATGAGTAATATTGGGCTTAAAAAATATTTAAATGAAAATAATATTAATATTACTGAAACAAAAGTAGGTGATAGATATGTTTTAGAAAATATGCTTGAAAATGGCTATGTATTTGGTGGAGAACAATCTGGTCATTTAATTTCATTAAATAATAATTCTACAGGTGATGGAATGCAATCAGCTATATTATTATTAAATGCCATGGATTTTTATGGTAAAAAATTATCTGAATTAGCAAAAGATGTAGAAATTTTTCCGCAAGTATTAATAAATCAAAGAATAGATATGAATAGAAAAAATGAATATAATAAAATTGATGAAATTAATAATAAAATAAAAGAAATAGAATGTAAATTAAATGATCAAGGAAGAGTATTAATAAGAGTATCAGGAACAGAACCTGTAATTAGAGTAATGATTGAAGGTAAAGACTTAAATGAAATAAATGAATATGCACTTTCTTTAGTAGAACTATATAAAAAGCATTTAGGAGAAAAATAATGGAAGAAAAAAATATAGAAATATATACAGATGGAGCTTGTAAATATAATCCTGGTCCAGGAGGTTGGGCTTATATAATTATATATAATGGTTTAAAAAAAGGTGGTAAAGGTAAAAAAATTATTACTACAAATAACGAAATGGAATTACAAGCAGTATTAAAATCATTAGAATATTTAGAAAAAGAAAATGAAACATATGATATAAATAATGCTAAAATAAATATTCATTCAGATAGTAACTATATAGTACAAGCCATAGAAAAAAAATGGATAGATAATTGGAAAAATAAAAATTGGAAAGCAGCATCAGGTGATACTGTAAAAAATATTGAACAATGGAAACTCTTATTAAATTATTTGAAAAAATATAACATAACATTTATTAAGGTTAAGGGGCACAGTACAGATGAATTAAATAATCTTTGTGATAAATATGCAGTAGAAGAAGCTACAGTAGCACTTAATATTATATTTGAAGAAATGAAAAAAATAGGTATGAATATAACATCAGATGTAGAAATTAGAAAATTTATTGAATCTAAAAATATAAATACTATTAATAATATAAATAATAATATTATAGAAGATAATGAAGAAAAAAATATATTAGATAGTATTAAAAAGGAACAAGAAAAAATATTAGAAGAAGATGCACAAGATAAAGAAAAAAGACAATCAGATACAATATTTGCATTAATTAAGGAAAATAACGAATTAAAAAGGCAAATTATAGAGTTAAAAAAAGAAGTAGAAAGATTTACAAATGAAAAATAACGCTGAAAAAGATAATGAAAAAATAATGAAAAAAAATTATATTATGCAATTAATAAAATATTTAATAATCAGTATATTAATGTTTGGATTACTAACATATTTAAATTTACAGAATAGATATGAATCAGAACATTTAACAAATGAAATCTATTTAAATATATTTCGTTTAAAGCCTGGATATTATTTAATAGTAAGGAAATTATTACATTTTACATATTATTTTGTATATGGATATTTTATATTTCAGACATGCTATAATTATTATAAATTAAAAAATATTTCAAATTTATATATAAAAGAGTATAATTATGAAAATTATCCAACAGATGAAAATTATTTAATGTTTAGTGAATTTAAAAGAGATATACAAAGTAAAGTATATATTATATATCTAATAATTATGGGTATGCTTTCCATATATTGTGAATTGATACAAAGATATGCTATAGATAGAAATCCAAGTGTTGTGGATATTCAAATTAATTTTGCAGGTTCGTTATTAATGCTTATATATATACATTCAGTGTTTAGCTTAAGAAGAAAATTTAAAAAATAAATTTTGGAGGTTAAAATGAAAGAAAATATACAATATATAAAAGAATTAGAAAAAAATGGTGTTGTTTTTAAAAGTTATGATGGAATATATATTTCATCTGATGCTAAAATAGGTAAAGGTACAGAAATTTATCCTAATGTTATAATTGAAGAAAAAACTACTATAGGAGAAAATTGTAAAATATATTCTAATTCTAGAATAATAAAAAGTAATATAGGAAATAATAATATCATAGATAGTTCTGTAGTTGAAGAATCAGAAATAGCAAATAATGTTAAAATAGGACCATTTGCACATTTAAGGCCAAATTCAATTATTAAAGATCACGCTAAAATAGGAAATTTTGTAGAAATAAAAAATGCTGTACTGGAAAAAGGTGTAAAAACTGGGCATCTCACATATCTTGGTGATGCTGAAGTAGGAGAAAATACTAATATTGGAGCAGGAACAATTACTTGTAATTATGATGGAAAGAATAAACATAAGACAAAAATAGGAAAAGAATCCTTTATCGGAAGTAATTCAATTATAGTAGCACCTGTTGAAATAGGAAAAGAATCCTTCACAGCGGCAGGATCGGTAATAACAAAAAATGTTCCTGACAGTACATTGGCATTTGGAAGAGCTAGACAAATAAATAAAGAAGGGTGGAAAAAATAAAATGACAGCCTTGAGCGAAGAAGATAAGAAGAAGATTAGAATTTTTGCAGGTTCAGCGAGTACAGATCTGGCAGAGAAAATAGCAAAGTATCTTGAAATTGATCTGGCACCACTTCAGATGAGAAGATTTTCTGACGGAGAAATATTTATAAAGTCAGAAGAAAGTGTAAGAGGTTGTAAGGTTTTTATCATTCAATCTACTTCACGACCTGTAAACGAAAGTATAATGGAACTACTTA
>CAUUHK010000054.1:0-4181 GCA_963545005.1 uncultured Eubacteriales bacterium
ATTTGTTGCACTTTATTTTGCTATTCACTATTTTTTCTTTTTTTTTTATAAAATAGCACAAATATTTAACTATTTGTGCTATTTATATTATTTATTTTCTTCAATAATTACTTTTGCTACTTTTTTATCTAAAATATTTTTCTTAATTACTAATATTCCTGATCCTAAAATAGTAAGTACTATTAATGAAATTGTAAAATATGTATTTTTTAATCCTGTATCTATAGATATAATTACTGGTACATCATCTTGATCATCTTCTTTTGGATTATGATTTCCTGGTGTTGAATCTATATCTGGTACATTTTTTGGATTTATATGTTTCATTATTTCAGCTGTATTTGTTTTTACATTACCAACTGTATTTACATTTTTATCCCATCTTAAATTTAAACTTACTTCAAATTCTTGACCTGGTTTTAAAATTTTACTTGCAAATTGAGTTGTTTCTACATTTCCATCATTTGTTTTATACCAACCATTATTTATACTTTCATCAAATATTAATCCACTTGGAATATAGTCTTTTACAATACCTGCTGTTCCTTCTATTGTTCCTTCATTTTTAACTTTGATTACATATGTGAATATTACTTCTACATTTGGCATTTTAAATCTTGGTATATCTACTTTTACTATTGGTTTAACTTTTTCATTACCTGTTTGATTTGTTATTTGTGTAGTTTTTTTACCATTAACTATTAATTCAGATTTTGAAACTCTTTTTGTTAAAGCAAGGTCAAAGTATCTTTGTTTTAAAATTTCTTTATCTATATCATCTTCACCATCTTTATTATTATCTGGTGTTGAATCTATATCTTTTACATCTTTTTTCTTTTCATTTTGAATTCTAGCTATTTCAGCTATATTTATTAAAGTATCATTTTTTCTAACATCATCATTTGTTACTACAAATACTACTTTAATATCTTGATAATAAATTTTTCCTGTTTCCTTATCGAACGCATTTATTAATTTATTATTTAAATAATTAGTTTTTATTTTTATAGCTTGATTTATATCTTCTGTTACATTATTGTTTTTATCTAACATAAACCAACCATATTTTTTATTTAATTCATTACCTGTTACAAATGTTAATCCTGTTGGAATATTATCTATAACTTCAGTTGCATATCCATTTGCATTACCTTCATTATATATTCTTAATGTATATTCAACTACATCATTTTTTACTACTTCTGGGGCATCATATATTTTTGTATAATTTGCATTTGTTGATGTATTATTTCTTAAACTTTCTGTATTAACTTTTGGTTCTCTAATTTTTGAATAATCTACATCATTTATTCTAGTTATAAATTTCTTTAAAGCTAAGTCAAATATATTTGTTTTTACTACAACTGTATCTTTATCTAAATCATCTTCACCATCTTTATTATTATTTGGTATTGAATCTCTATCTATAACAGTTTTGTTTTCTTCATCTACTATTTTAGTAATTTCTGCTGTATTTGTTAATTTACCATCATCTACTAATACTTTAAATTCTACTTCAACATATGCCATATCTAATTTATTACCAGCAATATTAGCTTCATTTAATAATCTATCTTTTAAATATGTTGTTGAAATTATTCCATTTTTGTATTCCCATTTATATTTTTTGTTTATTTCACTATTATCTATAAACATTAATCCTGTTGGAACATTATCTTTTAATTCTTGTACTTTACCTTTTATTTCACCTTCATTATATACATCAATTCTATAACGAACTGTATCATTTTTTTCTACAACTACTTCATCTTTTTGAACTTTATATGTAGCATCTGTTGAATTATTTAATGAAGCTGTTGATTCTAAAGTAACACTATGTACATTATTTGTAATATTTCCATTAGGTTTTATTATATCTGTTATATATTTTTTTAATGCTAAGTCAACATCTTTTCTTGTAGGATCTTCTGTTACAATAACTTTTTCAAAGTCATCATCATCTTCTAATCCTTTATAGAAATATGTATTATCTACTAAATTTAATTTATTTGAAGCATTACCTCTATAATTTTCTAACTCTTTTTCTGTTAATTTATCAAAATTTCCTAAAGAAACATTATCTCTATCTTTATTTGAAATTTTTGTTATTTCAGCAATGTTTGTTAAAACTTTTGAATTATTATTAGTATCTTTTACTTTTAAATCTAAATATAAATCTATACTAGATATAACGATTTTACCATTAACTGTTTTAATACCTGGCACATTTGTTCCATCCATATAATTACTTGTTAATATTTTTCCATTTTGTATCCATTTATATTTTTGATTATTTTCATTATTAACAAATTCTAATCCTTCAGGTAAATATTGTTTAATTTCTAAAGCTTTTATTGGTAAAGTTGTTTCATTATATATAGAAACTTTATATCTAACTATATCTCCTTTTTTAACTTTTATAGGGTTTTTAGCATGTTTATATATTGCAGTTGTATCTTTACCATTTAAATTTTCATTATTATATAAATTTGTAGTATCTATACTCATTTCTCTTTTATTAGTTTCATCACCATTAATTGAGAAAATGCTTTGTCTTAAAGATAAATCTTTTTCAGTATTTACATTAATTTTAACAGCTATATTTTTATTAGCTACAGTTTTTTGTATACCAACTACTGGTTGATATCTTTTATCTGGAGTAGTTTCATTAATTTGTGGTGCATAAACTGGAAGTATAGTTTCTGAAGTTTTGTAATCTACTTTAATAGTAATATTAGTTTTTACTTCTTTTTTACCTTTTAATCTAATTGAAAACTCATTATTTAAATTTTCTTTTAAATTAGTTTGTAAAATATTTCCATTTTTATCTAAAATATCGTATAAAGTATTATTTAATACATTACCATCTTCACCTAATATTAATATATTAGTTATATTATCTTTTAATTCAACAGGATAATTTATTACAAAATTACCTATATTTACACCTAATTCTGTTTCTGTTATTTTCGCATTATTTGTTATTGTTGGTACAGCATTTGTATTTTCAGTTGTATTTTTTGCATTTGCAACATACCAATTAAATAATTGCATCATATATTGTTTTCTTAAATTTACAGATACAGGTGATTTTACTGTATTTCTTGTATCATTGTCTCCTTGAGCTGTAATTTCAAATTCTAAAGTATTTAAACGAAGTGTATCACCTGATGTAAAATGCCATATAACCCATTGATTAACAAATTCTATATCATCATCAGTAAGCACTTTAAATACATCTAAATTTCCAGCAAATACTTTATTAGCAAGTTCACTTTTTAAATTTTTTCTTACTTCAGCATTAAATTTTCTACTATACATATTATTTAATGACCAAATTAATTTTCCTTTATTATTTAAAGCAATATTTCTATTTAATCCAATAGTACCTATATTTAATACTGGTAAATTTGGATATTTTTTATATTGTGAACCTACATTTGTAGGGAATTCTTGATATATATCTAAACAATATATAGGCATATTTGCTATACTATTATTATATATACTTTTAGTTCTTATTAATTTACCTCTTGAATCACTATTCATCATATATGAATAATATCCAGTTGTATCATAAGAATTATCTGTAACTACTATACCAGTAGTTTCTTTACCACCCATATATTTATTTGTTACTATATTATATATGTTATCTGCATTAGTTACTTTCATTAATACAGGTACTAATATAATAAATACTAACATCATAACTATAAGAGCTTTTATTCTATTATTTTTTAATATATTTTTCATAATTTCTCCTTATTGAATTACTTCAATTATATTATCTCTTTCTTTTTTATTATTTTGATATCTTTTTATTTAAAAGTATTGACTTTTTAAAATATCAATATATGTATTGTAGCATTTTTTTCTGAATTCTGCAAATTTTTATATAAAATTATATTTTTTATGTAAATTCATTATTTAGACTTATATTTATATTTTTACTATAAAAATAACTTATTAAATTTAACTAAATTAAATTTAAAGATAAAAATAACGTTAAATATCATCAAAATAAAAAATATAAAAGAATGTTTATTGAATCAAACATTCTTTTATTCTCATTTAATATTTACGTTTATTTTTTAATTCTATTATTTAACTTTTTATTTAATTGATTTTTTCTTATAATTCTATTTACAAAAACTCCTGCAATAGTAATTAACATTATT
>CAUUHK010000055.1:0-4143 GCA_963545005.1 uncultured Eubacteriales bacterium
GTATCTTTTTCTATACCTTTTTATTTGTTGCACTTTATTTTGCTATTCACTAATACATAATATTATTCAGCTGTATTTTGTTCTTGTGTATCACCTTTTATAACGATATCACCAACTTCATCAGATACAACTACTATAAAAGTTCTTCCATCATTCACTTTTATTTCATTTCCTTCTAAATCCATATATTTAGTTTTTGCAGCTCTTGATTCTTTTTTAGCTTTTATTTCAATTGCTTTACCATTAGTTATGTAATATCCTGAAAGTTCTCCAACTGTTTGAACATCTTTTCTACCTTTATTTTCAACATCTACTAAGTCTGTAACTTTAGTTTTTACAACTATAATATTTTTTGTTGTAAATTTTTCTCCTGTTAATTCTTCTTTTTGAATTTTATCTTTTGCTTTTTTTGTATATACTTTATTTTCTTTATCATAAATATATTCTGTTACATTTCCAGCATTAAATGCTATTGTTACATCTGTTGCATCTTTTGCTTTTTCTCCTAAATTTACTTCCATAACAGAATAATTTAAAACTGGTGATTTATCTGATTCAGTTTTATAGTTTAAACTTTCTGCAATATTTTTTAAATTTCTTAATGATGTATATGCATCATGTGGTCTATCTTTATTTTGTTGTCTCCAAAATTCTTTTTCAGTTCCTTTTTTTGGAGCTAATGTATCATAATGTTGTCCATTAATTCTATCTATTTTTAATGTTCCCATATCTGATTCGGCTTTTGGACTTTGCCCTAGATGTGTATATATAGCATTATTTTCTAATACATAATCTAAGAAATAATGTCTTGAACTTCTAATTGGACCTACTTTTTCTAAATCTTCTTTATCTTTAAAAAGTGCCATTAACCTAGTTTCTCCACCTTCAACAGGCATTTCATAAATTAAATATGCACTATTTATTCCAGAATGAGGCCACGCATTTACATTATTATCTATCATAACTGCATATGGTCTTGTTTTAGATTCTAAATCATATATTGAAAGTTTAGGTGCTTTTGCTGATTCAAAATTATATTTTTCATCTTTTAATACTTCTGGTCTATATTTTAAATACAGCATTATACTACCACCTATTAAACATATGATTATTAATGTTAATAAAATTTTTACTATTTTTTTCATTTTTCCCCCTATTATTATTTTATTACAATACTTAGTAAAATTAATGTTCCTAAAAAACCTAAAATTGCACCATAGATTATTTCCCTAAATGTTTTTTCATTAGATTTCAATCTATTTGCAAAAATCATTAATATTGCTACAAAAACTAAAGATAATATTTTTATATCCTGAGTCATATACCAGATAGCTGTAAATATTGATGTTGCAACCATAATTTGACCACTTGGTACAAATTTTTCTTGTTTTTTAGCAAAATTCCATATTAAAAAACTAAAAATAAGGACTAAAAGCAAACTAAGAAACACTAATATATCTGGACGTTGAATTATATTTTTCATAAAATTCATTCCACCCATTGCAATTTTTTCAAAAAATATAAAATATGAAACTATAACTGCATTTACTGTTGAAAGTACTACTGCACCTGCAGCAACATCTTTTGCAATTTTTGCTCTTGGATGATACACATCAATATATAAATCTATTGTATTTTCAAAAGCTGTATTTATTAGTTCTGTTACCATTACAAAAACAATTGTAATCATTACTAATATTATTTCTATACTAGTTAATTTAAATATTATACCTAAAACTATAACTAATATAGCTATTGCTATTTGCATTTTTATATTCCGTTCTTTTTCAAAAGCATATCTTATTCCATTATATGCATTTTTTATTGCACTGAAAACATTTTTATTTTTATCTATTTGTCTGTTTTCTATATTTTTTTCTTCTTTTAAATCATTATTTTTTTCCATATTAAACTCATTATCTTAAAATCATTAAATTATTTAAAGCTTCTTCTTCCTTCGCTCTCATTATTTTTTTATCATTATCATTCATATGATCATAACCCATAAGATGATAAAATGAATGAACTATTAAATAACTTAATTCCCTAATTTGTGAATGATTATATTCTTCTGCTTGTTTAATTATTTTTCCAAAACATATTACTATATCGCCAAATGTATCAGCATATTCTAAATTTTCCATATTTTGTTGTAAACTAATAATTTCATCTTCAGTCATCATAGGAAATGATAATACATCTGTTACATTATCTATATTTCTTAAACTATTATTAATTTCTTTTATTTGAGCTTCATCTACTAATTGTAAACCTATTTCTAATTTTTCAAAATTTAAATTCTCTTTTTCTAATAAATAAATTAACAATAACTGAATGTATGTATATATTTTTATTATTACCTTTTTTTGTTTTTCATAATCATCATTTTTTTCTAGTTCTAATTCTTCTAAAATAATATTAATTTTATCTTCAACTATTTTATTTATTTTAGTTTCTTCATATACTTTAAATATATTTTTTTGAAGTATATGAATTATTTTATTAAAATCTTCATTTTCAATTAAATTTTGTAATTTATTAAATATTTCTAAAAAATATATTTTTTTAATAATTAAATCTAACACTAAAGTACCTCTTTTAGTATCTCACAATTTTTGTTTTTTACTTTAACAAAACTTCTTTTATCTTTGGAATATCCAGAAATTTCTTTCATAACTCCATAAGATACTAACTTTTCTTTATAATAGTTATATAATTTTTCCATTTTTCCGTCAATACCACTAATTTTTTGTATTTCATCTCTAACTATTAAAATTTCTTTATCTCTATCTGTTTTTGCATTTAAATAATCTTTCCAAAATATTTTATTAATTTCTTTTTCTTCTTTATCTGTCCAATATATTTTACTAGATAATATTTTTTTATTATATTCTTCAACAATCATTAATATCATTGTATATGCTTTTTCTTTTTTAGCTGGCATTTTACTATTTACTAATAATAATCTTGTATCTAATAATAATTTTTCGTAACACATTTCAGCTATAACTAATGGTAAAGAATGTGTAAAAAGAGTTCTACTTAATGAAAGTAATATCATATTTTTTTCTAAATATGCCTTTTCATCTAATTTTCCAATATTATATTTTAAATATTTTTTATATTCTGCATCTATATTTCTATATTTCCCTTCATTATCATATTTCAAAATTATAGGGAATACTTTATCTACATATTCTCCTAAACATGCAAATATATCTATATATGTTTCTAATTTATTATTACTAGAAAGTTCTGTTGTATCGCTTAATCTAGTACTATATATTTTTAATAAGTCTCTAGATATTTTAGTTTGTTTTTCTGCATAAAATTTTTCATGTAATTCAGTAAGTACACCTTTTTCTAATTCTCTAATATAGTCTAATTCCATTAAAAACTTTTGTTTTCTACATTTATATTCGCTAAATTCTTTATCCTTATATGTAGAAATTTTATAATAACTAGACATAGCTCTTTTCTCAAATTCTGTTGCTTTATCTGTTTTCACTTTTTTATATATTGAATCCATAACATATTTATCTACTGCAGATAAATATTCTACAACTTGTTTTTGTAATTTTTCATAATATTTTTCTTTTTTTGGATCATTAAAACTTTTTTCACTATATGCAGAATATGCTTTTAGCATATTTTTTCTTTTAATTGAAATAAGTACACCATTTATTCCTATTTGTGTAGGTACTAATATTTTTTTTATTCCAATTATAAAATTTGAAAATATATTTACATCAGATTTTCTGATTAAACTTGCAGAATTTGTTTGCATTTAGCCCCCTTCTATTAATATTAATTACTTTTATTTAATTATATATTTTAAAAAATATTTTTGCATTAAATTAGACTCTTTTTAACAACTTGTAATATTTCAAATATGCTACATATTCCAAATATTAATTAACTTTAATATATCACATTTTAATCATGTATTTTTATACTTTTATTTTCTTTGTTACTTATTTGTAATATTTTATATTAAATAGATTTATGTTAAGATATATGTATATTTAATGGAGGATATATGTCTAAATCTTTTGATGAATATTATTTTAATTATGTTCATAATCCAAAACATTTATCTAATAGAATAATTTTTCATATCGATGTAAATAATGCTTTTCTTTC
>CAUUHK010000056.1:0-4129 GCA_963545005.1 uncultured Eubacteriales bacterium
ATCGTATTTTGATTTAAGAATATTATATAATGAATTAGTAAAAAAATAATCTAATAAAAAAATAATATAAGTGATAATAATAAAAAAATGGACCAATTTAGGTCCATTTTTTATATACATAATAGCATAAAAAATAAAATAACTTGAAAAACAATATAAAATTGAAAAAAGAGTATAAATGGATTAGAATAATATTGAATTAAGGAGAATATATGAATAAAGAAAATTTTGTAAAAGAAATAACTAATATAGATGATGATTTTGCTAGATGGTATACAGATATTTGTATAAAAGCAGATTTAATAGATTATACAGATGTAAAAGGTTTTTTAGCAATAAAACCATATGGATATGCTATTTGGGAAAATATACAAAAATATGTAGATGAAAAATTTAAAGAAGTAGGTGTTAAAAATGTATCAATGCCTGTATTAATACCAGAAAATTTATTAAATAAAGAAACAGACCATATTGAAGGATTTGCTCCAGAAGTAGCTTGGGTAACAAAAGCTGGCAATGAAGAATTGGAAGAAAAATTATGTGTCAGACCTACATCAGAAACAATTTTTTCAACAATGTATGCTAAATGGTTAAATTCATGGAGAGATTTACCTTTTGTATATAATCAATGGTGTAGTGTAATAAGATGGGAAAAAGAAACAAGACCATTTTTAAGATCAAGAGAATTTTTATGGCAAGAAGGACATTCAATACATGAAACTGAAGAAGAAGCTATTAATAAAACATTGCAAATGTTAAATATATATAAAGATTTAGTTGAAAATTTTTTAGCAATACCAACAATAATAGGAGAAAAAACAGAAAAAGAGAGATTTGCAGGAGCTATTAAAACATTTACAGTTGAAACTCTAATGAGAGATGGTAAAGCACTTCAATCAGCTACATCACATTACATTGGACAAAATTTTTCAAAACCATTTAATATAAAATTTCAAAATAGAGAAGGAAAAGAAGAATTTGCATATCAAACATCATGGGGAATTTCTACAAGATTAATAGGTGCAATAATAATGGCTCATGGAGATAATAGAGGGTTAAAATTGCCACCAAAAGTTGCTCCAATACAAGTTGTAGTCGTACCAATTGCAATGCATAAAGAAGGTGTTTTAGAAAATACGACAAAGTTATATAATAAATTAAATAAAGTATTTAGAACTACATTAGATGATAGGGATAATTATTCACCAGGGTATAAATTTAATGATTGGGAAATGAGAGGTGTACCAATTAGAATAGAATTAGGTCCAAGAGATATTGAAAATAATAAATGTATAATTGTAAGAAGAGATAATAATGAAAAAATAGAATGTAGTTTAGAAAATATAGAAGAAACTGTTAGTAATCTATTACAAGAAATACAAATAAATATGTATAATTTAGTAAAAGAAAATGTAGATAAAAGAACAAATATTGCTACTAATTTGGAAGAACTTGAAGAAAAAATAAATAATAATCAAGGATATATAAAAGCTATGTGGTGTGGAGATAAAGAATGTGAAGAAAAAATAAAAAATAAAACAGCAGTAAAATCTAGATGTATACCTTTTGAAGAAGAACAAATTTCAGATACTTGTGTATGCTGTGGTAAAAAAGCAAAACATATGCTTTATTGGGGAAGACAATATTAATGGAAGAAAAAGAAAGAATACAAAAATATTTAGCTGAATGTGGAGTAGCTTCAAGAAGAAAAATTGAAGATATGATTATTCAAAAAAGAATAAAAGTAAATGGAAAATTAGCTAAATTAGGAGATAAAGTAAATAGTGCAGATGAAATACTAGTAGATAATGTAAAAATATCTACGAAACAACTTAAAGAATATTATATTTTAAATAAACCATTAGGTTATGTATCTACTGCAAAAGATCAATTTAATAGACCATCAGTAATAGACATAATAAAAACAAAAAATAAAATAGTGCCAGTAGGTAGATTAGATATGTACACAACAGGATTATTAATTTTAACTAATGATGGTGAATATTTAAATAAAGTAATACATCCAAAAAATGAAATAGAAAAAGAATATTATGTAAGTATAAAAGGAATAATAGATGTTAAAAAAATAAAAGAACTTGAAAAAGGTATAATATTAGAAGATAATTTTAAAACATCAAATGCAAAAGTAAAAATATTAAAAATAGATAAAGAAAAAAATATTTCTAGGATATCTTTAATAATACATGAAGGACATAATAGACAAGTTAGAAAAATGGTAAATAAAATTGGTTATAAAGTTTTAGCATTACATAGAATTAGAATTGGAAATATTAAGTTAGAAAATATAAAATTAGGTGAGTATATAAAAATAGATAAGAAAAAAGCAAATAAAGTTTTTAATTAGGAGGTAAACTTGAAAAAAGATAGTGAAATAGAAGCAACAGAATCACCTTTTGCTGTAATACCAGGAGAAGTAAAAAAAGCAGAAAATACATCTGCATATGTATCTGTAGGAACAATTGTAAAAAAAGCAGAAAGAGGTCATTTAGGTATGATAGAATGGAAAATTTTATCTATCGTAAACCAATATAAATTTATGACATCAAGACAAATAAATCAGATTTTATCATTTGAAGAATTAGAATTTAAAACAAGTCAAAAATTAAATAGAAAATTAGTACAAATGACAGCAGATAATTTACTATCTAGGATACTATTTGGAACATTTGAAAAAGAATCAGGATATAAAGTTTATGGCCTAGATAAAAATGCAAAATTTTTATTAGAAGCAAGAGAAGAAAAAGTAAATTGGAAACCAACAGATAATTTAAAAAGCATAGCATATATAAAAGGTAAACTAGCGGCAAATCAAGTTATAATCTCAATGCTTGAAAAAGTAAAAAATATAAATATAGAACAAAATAAAGAATTACTAGTAAGCCTAAACGATATATTAAGACCAGCAGCAGTTGTAACAATAGGTGATGTACAAAAATCTAGAATACTTTTAGAATCTATAAGAAGACATGATGAAGATAGAGTAATTAGAAGATTAAAAAAATATGAGCAATATTTCCAAAATGAAAATAATGAATATTCAAAATCTGAAATATTAATAGTATGTGAAGATAAATTACATATGGCAGAAACATATAAATTAATTAGAACAAATAATATAGTAATAAATACAAATATATATTTTACATATGATTTAATACAACTTGAAGAAAATTTAGCAACTACATGGTTTGTATTTAATGAAGATAATGAAAAAATTGAATTAAAAAGAATGAAAATATCTTTATTAGATAATAATAAATAAAATAATTAAATAATTAATAAAACAAATGAAAAGAAAAAATAATGTATATTGTAATATATGTGATTTAGATAATATAGAGAAAGCATATAATATAGTTTTAAAAAATGTAAATAGATATGATAATAAATCAAAACTTTATATGCAAAAAGGTATATTAATAAATGAAATATATAAAGAATTAAAGGATAGAAAATATATACCTGGTAAAAAGATAATTTTTAAAATAAATGAAACTGGTAAAGAAAGAGTAATACATAGTTTAAATGTTAAAGATAAGATTGTTAATCTACTGGTTTCAATAGAAATATTATATAAGATAACTTCTTGTTTGATAGACCAAAATACAGCTAGCAGACCGCATTTAGGAACATCAGTAGCAAGAAGGTATTTTTTACGATTTTTAGATGATATGAGATATACAAATAAAAAATTCTATATATTAAAAGGTGATATATATAAATTTTTTGCAAGTATAGACCATGAAATATTAAAAAGGAAAATAAGGAAGAAAATAAAAGATAAAGATGCTTTAAATATATTAGATATAATTATTGATGGAGAAGAAAAAGGAGTTTCATTAGGTTCAATGACTTCACAAACTTTTGCTATATTTTATTTAAACGATTTTGACCATTTTATAAAAGAAGTATTAAAAATTAAAAAATATATAAGATATCAGGACGATTTTTTAATATTTTTTAAAACAAAAAAAGAAGCTAAGCTAACATATATTAAGATTAAAGAATTTTTAGAAAAAGAAAAATTAGAATTAAATAAATCTACTAGAATATATTCATCAATAGAAAATATAAAATTTTTAGGTATTAATCAAAAAAATAAAGTTAT
>CAUUHK010000057.1:0-4019 GCA_963545005.1 uncultured Eubacteriales bacterium
ATTCATCAAAACGATTACCTATTAATTCTTCTACTACTAATTTATCTTCTTCTATTTCTTTTAATTTTAATTTTTTATTTTGTTCTATTTTATTTATTATCTTTATAGAGTATTTTCTTTCATTGTTTTCTATATTGTATCCAAACAATGTAAATAGATTTACGATAATAAATATAACTACTAACATTGTTATTGGCTTTGTCATTATATATTTTATTTTTTCCATCTTTCCTCCAAAAAAAAACAAAAATACAAACTATTCCCCCTTAGTTTATATTTTTACTATTTCTCTTAATTAAATTAAATATATTATTACTTTCACAATAAATTAATTTTATCATTTTATAACTCCAATAATAACTCACTAATCTTATTTAAGATATACCACTACATATATATAAAGTCAAGATATAAAATTAAAATATTCCAATTATTCGTCATCATCGAATTTTAAAACTGATAAAAATGCTTCTTGAGGTATTTCTGCATTACCAATTTGTTTCATTTTTTTCTTACCTTTTTTCTGTTTTTCTAATAATTTTTTCTTTCTTGTTATATCACCACCATAGCATTTAGATAAAACATCTTTTCTCATTTGAGATACAGTTTCTCTTGCAATAATTTTTCCACCTATTACAGCTTGTATTGGTATTTCAAATAATTGTCTTGGTATTTCTTTTTTTAATTTTTCTGCTATTTTTCTTCCACGAGTATAACTACTTTCTTTATGTACAATAAAAGATAAAGCATCAACAATTTGATTATTTATATATATATCTAATTTTACTAATTCAGCTCTTCTATATTCTTTAAATGAATAATCTACTGAAGCATATCCTCTTGTTTTAGATTTTATAAAATCAAAAAAATCATAAATAATCTCATTTAATGGCATTAAATATTTAACATCTACTCTTTTACTATCTATATATTCAATATTTAAATATTCACCTCTTCTTTTTTGACATACTTCCATTACAGAGCCTATATATTCTTTTGGAATAATTATACTTACATTCATAATTGGTTCTTCTATAAAATCTATTTCCATAACGTTTGGTAAATCTGCTGGATTATATAATTCTAGCATATCTTTATTTTTTTTATGTACGTGATATATAACTGATGGAGCAGTTGTAATTATAGGTATGTTATATTCTCTTTCAATCCTCTCAATAATTATTTCTAGATGTAATAATCCTAAAAAACCACATCTAAAACCAAAACCTAATGCAATTGATGTTTCTGGTTCATAATTAAAAGCAGCATCGTTTAATTTTAATTTTGCTACAGCTTCTTTTAAAGCTTCATAATCCTTACCATCTAAAGGATACATGCCACAATATACCATTGATACAGAAGGTTTATACCCTGCAAGTGGTTCAATATTTCTTGTTTTATATAGTGTTATTGTATCACCTACCCTAACATCTTCAGCATCTTTAATACTTGCACAAACATATCCTACTTCTCCAGCAGATATTTGATTAGCACTTTTATATGTACCAGGTTCTAAATATCCTACTTCGTTTACAATAAATTTTTTTCCTGATGCCATAAAATATATTTCATCATCTTTTTTTAATATACCTTGTTCTACTTTTACATATGATATAACACCTTTATAGTTATCATATTTAGAATCAAATATAAGGCATTTTAAATCATCTGATTCAATTCCTTTTGGTGCAGGTATATTGTCAATTATCTGCTCAAAGACCTTATCTATATTTAGTCCTGTTTTTGCTGAAATACATGGTGCATTTTCACAAGAAATACCAATAATATCTTCAATTTCTTGTTTAACTTCATCGACTCTTGCGTTTGGTAAATCTACTTTATTTATTACAGGTATTATTTCTAAATTGTTTTCTAAAGCCAAATATACATTTGCTAAAGTTTGGGCTTCAACACCTTGAGTACTATCTACTACTAAAATAGCTCCTTCACATGCAGCTAAACTTCTACTTACTTCATAATTAAAATCAACATGTCCTGGTGTATCTATTAAATTTAATATATATTGTTTTCCATCACTGTGAATATAATTCATCCTAACGGCTTGAGATTTGACAGTGATTCCTCTTTCTTTTTCAATATCCATATTATCTAATATTTGTGCGCTCATATTTCTTTTTTCTACTGTTTGAGTCATTTCGATCATTCTATCTGCTAATGTTGATTTACCATGATCAATATGTGCTATTATTGAAAAATTTCTTATGTTCTTATTCATATATTTCCTTATCTAATATTTTTTAATATTTATATTTTACTATTTAAATCAACTATTTTCAAGGAATAAGGAGATATTACATCAATATATTATTTCGTATTTTAAAATATATAAAATAAAAAAACTGCCAAAGCAGTTATTTTTATTCATTTATATTATTTAAAAAATTTAAATCCTTGAGTTATATCTTGAAATAAGAAATCTTTAACTTGTTTAAATACTTCTCTTTCATAACTAGAAAGTCTAAATATATTTCTAAACTTATCCCACATACTTACATTTGCAAGTGATGTCTCATAAGTATCACTTATTTTAAATTCTGTTCCTATAAAATCTTCTTCTTTAAATAAAATTTCTTTTTCTTCAGTAATATTTTCTAATATATTTTCTTCTTTAACAATATCAATATTTTCATTTATAATATTAACATTTTCATCTGTAAAAATATTATCCATAGTTTTTACTAAATTTCCATCCATATCTAATTTATATTCTATCATTTTAGCCCCCATATTAGATTTTTAAATTTATATATAAATTATATATGTACTTAATTGTTTTTTCTATACATTTTTCTTTTCATTTATGTTACATATTAGCTTATCCTGATATATTTTATTACCAATACATGAAATATTTCTATTATGATAATCTTTTTTTCCATACTTTTCTTCTAATTCTTTTTTATCTATTAATATTTCTATAAAATTTTTACTATGTCCTATATAATATTTATTATCTAATGCTTGTTCAATTAACACTTCTGTTTCTTGATTTATCATATTATTTAAATATTCTAATTTTATTTTTTCTACTAAATTAAATAATTTCGTACTTCTTTCTTTTTTTATTTTCTCATTAACCATATTTTTCATACTAGCGGCAATTGTACCTTTTCTTGCCGAATATTTAAATATATGTATAAAATATAGTTTTAATTTTTCTAAATTAGCATATGTTTCCATAAATTCTTCATCTGTTTCACCAGGAAAACCTACAATTATATCTGTAGTAATAATAACGTCAGTAAATACTTTTCTTAATTTTTCTACTATGTCAATATATTGATTTATAGTATATTTCCTATTCATTCTTTTTAATACAGTATTACAAGCACTTTGTAAAGATAAATGAAAATGATGACATAATTTTGTATTATCTTTTAATCTAGTTAAAAATTCATCTGTAATAATAGTTGGCTCTAACGAACCTAATCTTATTCTTTCAATTTTATCTATTTTAGATATATCTTCTATTAAATCTATTAAGGAATAATTTTCTTTTAAATCTAATCCATATGATGAAATATGGATTCCTGTTAATACGACTTCTTTTATACCACTATCTGCTAATTCTTTTATTTCGTTTAATATATTAACTTTATTTCTACTTCTTATTCTTCCTCTTGTATATGGAATTATGCAATATGTGCAAAACATGTTGCATCCATCTTGAATTTTTATACTTTTTCTTGTCTTTTCAGAATTAGGAAAATATGCAAATTCTTCATATTCATTAATATCTGAAATATTTTTTACATCTATTAATATATCTAATTTATTATCCTTAATATATCCTTCTAATATTTCTATAATATTATGTTTTTCTTCATTACCTATTAATATATCTATATATTGTAAATCTAATTTTTCTTTTTCATTAGTTTGTGCTAAACATCCTGTGCATATTATTACAGCATTTGGATTATCTTTTTTTGCTTTATGTATTAATTGTCTAGATTTTCTATCTGCCATATTTGTTACAGTACATGTATTAATTACTA
>CAUUHK010000058.1:0-3993 GCA_963545005.1 uncultured Eubacteriales bacterium
CTTTCAATACTATCTATTTCATATTTTTTTCTTCTATGTTTATTATTTTAATATTTGAAATAGTTTTTTCAATTTGTTCTGAAGTTATTTCTTCATTTATTAAATTTTCTATTTCATTAAAAGTTTTTATTTCATTTTTATTTAAATTAACATGATTTATTTTTTATTTTTTGGTTTGGTACTGATTTAAAAATCCTTTCATTAAAAATATTTATTTACAATATAAAATATCCGAATTATCGGATATTTTATATGTTAATTTTATTATATATTATTTATTATAATATTTTTTTCTTTATAAATAATATTGATGGAATAATAATTCCTGCTGAAATTAAAGTTACTGTAACATATGTTTGTTCTCTACCTGTTCTAACACTGATTGATACAACTGCATCATCCATATCATCTTCTGTCCTATTTTTATTATCTGGAGTTGAATCTCTATCTTTTAAACCATATTCGTTATAGTCTTTACTAATTTCTGCAACATTTACTAAGTTTCCTGTTTTTTGCTTTACTTTATCCCAAACAAGTTTTACTTGTACTTCAGCTGATTGACCTGGTTTTAATAATACATCTTTTAATTGATCTGTTACTATTGTTCCATCTGGATTTAATTTCCATTGTGGATTATCTTTTGGTATGAAAATCAATCCATCTGGTACATAATCTTTTACTTCTAAAGCTTTTCCATCAACTTCACCTTCATTTATTACTTGAATTCTGTATGTATATACTAAATCAATATTTTGCAATTCTTCAGGACCAAAATCTAATTTTACAATTGGTTCTTTTTCCCATCTTGCGTTTTCCCAAGTATGTCCTGTTTCACCTGTTTTTTTATTTATTATTTCATATTTTGAAACAATTTTTAATAATGCTAAATCAAAAATTTTAGGTTTTACAATTCTTAATCTTTCATCATCTATATCATCTTCTTTAAATTTATTATTATTTGGAGTTGAATCTCTATCTTTTATATCTTTTCCATTTTCATCTTTATGTTCTTTTATTTCTGCTATATTATGTAAATCTGATTCTTCTGTTACTCCTTCTTTAACTTTAAATACTATTTTTAGATCTTTATAGTGCATTGCACCTGTTTCTTTATTAAATTTTTTTAATAAATTTTCTGTTTTGTTAAATTCATATGATAAATAATCTGTTTCTACTTCATTTTTATCATTTAACTTCCATCTGTAAGTTTTATTTACACTATGTTCTGGTAAAAATTCTAATCCACTTGGAATATTATCTTTTACTTTATTTGCATATCCATCATAATCACCTTCGTTATATATTCTTATTATATATGTTACGACTGATTTTGATTCTACTAATGGATATTCTTCTCTAGCTTTTGGATATTCTGCTTCTGTTGATGTTCCATTTACTAATTTTGAAGTATTTATTCCTGGCTTCATTAAATTTGGATCTCTTGTTAAATTATCTTTATATTCATCTATTTTACCTGATGGTTGTTGTACCATTTCTACAAATTTCTTTAATGCTAAATCTAATGTTGGTACTTCAACTAACACTGATTCAAAATCGTCATCATCTTGCTGTCCTTTATAATAGTTGTTTGAATCTGTTAAATCTTTTTTATTATTTCTTCCTGTATATTTTTCTAAATATTCATCTGTATATTTATTTGGTCCAAGTGCCATATTATTTGTTTGTGAATCTCTATCTTTATTCGCTGGATTGTCACTTGTTATTTCTGCAATATTTGTCAATATTTTTTTATCTGGTGCAGTATCTGTAACATATAATTCTACATAAACTTTTTCATGTCCATTAATTCTTACTTTAGTACCATCTAATGTAGCTGGAGCTAACACTATATTATTTGTTGTTAAATCTGCTACTATTACTCGACCATTATTATCTGTTTCTTTCCAATTATATTTTTTATTTATTTGACTATCTTTAACTAATTTCAAATGTGATGGTAACATATCTGTTATGCTATTTATTTTTTTCTCTAAATTATCTTCATTATATAAATTAAATTCGTATTTAATTATATCTCCTCTTCTAACTTTTAAAGGATCTTTTCTATGTTTATATAATGCTGTTGATTCATTTTCTGGTAAATTATCTTGATCTGTTTTAGATAATTTTAAATTTGTTGTATCTACAACTGGTACCCTAGAATTAAAATCTGTTTTATTATTTATTGCTACTATAGATTTTCTAAGTACAACATCATATCCATGTGTTAATTTTACATCCTGTACTAATTCTTTACTTTGTGGTGCTCTATCTAACATAACAACTGATTGCATAACTTCATTTTGATTTTGTTTATTAGCATTTGCATCTGCAATATATACATATGGATATGTAACTATATTTCTATAATTTACTTTTAATGTTATCCATTGTGTGTTTGACAAATATTTACTATTTGCTGGGAATTTTATAAAAAATCTTTCTTCATTTACAACATCCCATAATGTTTTACTTTTAGGTAATACATTATTAAAATCTGGTGTTTGACCATTTTTATATACACCAATTTCATAATCGTTTCTTGGTATAATTTGTTTATTCATATCTAATAACTCTACTGTAGTTATTATTGATTTATTTTTTTCATTATCTTTTTTACTTACAGTTATGTTATATCCCATAATTGCTTTTGAGCCATCATTAATACTTTTTTCTACTATATTATCTTTATCTAATACTGGTGTTACTTCTTCATTGTTATATGTACTATTTCTTTTTTTCGCTTCTTCATGTAAATATTTAGATAAATTTACTGCTAAAGATTTATTTCTATCTATGTTTTGAGCTACTCCACCACCTGTATGATTCACTTCAAAAGATATGAATTCTGCATTACTTACAACATTCCATATTGCCCATTGTTGCGCAAATTCTATTAATGGATCATTTAAAAGCATTTTCATTTGTGCATCATCAACTTTTTTATGTATTTGTTGTAATGTTGGATTTTGATTACCTTCTTTTACTAATAAATATTTAGCAAAATTTTGGAATAAATTTTCTTTAACTGCTTTTTTAATTTCATCACTTTGATTTTCTCTAATATAGAACTGATCAAAAAGCCATCTTAATTGACCTCTTTTATTTTCATCAATAGTTATATTTGTTAATTTTTTAGCAGCAGCATCCCATTTTGGAATATGAAAATTACTACCAGATAAATCACCTATATATGTATAAAATTCATCAGATGAACCTGGAAATTCAGTTGAATAATCTAAACAATATACAGCTCTTGGACTTCCATTATGGTGTATTTTTTTAGTATTTAATTCACCTCTTCCTCGAGTATTTACAACAAACTTTTCTACATCTTTATTAAAAAATGCTCCAGTTTGTGTTGTTGTATATAGCCCACTGCTATCTCCACCTACATAATATGGCGAACCTGTATGAAATTTAGTTTTATTTGGAATATCTGCAGGTAACGCATATGTAGTTATTCCTAATATAACTAATATACTTATAAAAATTAAATAAATTATTGCTATTTTGCTATTTTTTCTTTTCTCTAACATAACCCCTCATTCTTCATTTTATATATGTTTATTATATTTAATATATATATTTGTTTTCCATTTATATATTTATTTGTAACAAAAAAAAAATACATTTAAAATAAAAAACATATTAAAAATATCTAATATGTTTTTTGTTTTTTTATGTTAATAAAATTATTTTTTAATTCTAGTATTTAACTTTTTATTTAAGTTATTTTTTCTTATAACTCTATTTACAAAAACTCCTGCAATAGTAATTATTATTATTCCTAATAATATATTTTGTTCTTTTCCTGCCATTGGTATTTTTTTGTTTGATATTGTTCTATCTTTTTTACTACTATTTTTATTACTATTTATTTCTTTTTTACTTACATTTGAATTATTATTTTTATCTGAATTAGAATCTTTATTATCATTTTTTTCTACATTTTCTTTTATATCTTTATATTTTTCTTCTATTTCTTTTATT
>CAUUHK010000059.1:0-3855 GCA_963545005.1 uncultured Eubacteriales bacterium
AATTCAATTATTAAAGATCACGCTAAAATAGGAAATTTTGTAGAAATAAAAAATTCAGTTATTGGTGAACATTCAAAAGCATCACATTTAGCATATGTAGGAGATGCAGATGTTGGTAAAAATGTAAATATAGGTTGTGGTGTAATTTTTGTAAATTATGATGGTACAAATAAATTTAGAAGTAATATAGGAGATAATGTTTTTGTAGGCAGTAATTCAAATATAGTAGCTCCTGTAAACATTCAAAAAAATTCATTTATAGCGGCAGGTTCAACTATAACAATTGATTTAGAAGAAAATAATTTTGTTGTTGCAAGAGCTAGAGAGTATGTGAAAAAAGATTGGAATAGACCAAATAAAAAATAAGACAAAGGAAAAAATATGAAAATTATAATAATTGGTGCAGGTATTGCTGGTATAACACTTGCTAAACGTATAAAAAAATATGAAAAAAAACATGAAGTAATTCTTATAGAAAAAAATCAAGATATAATATACGAAACTGCTTCATTACCATATTATATATCAGATGAAATCAAAAATGAGGAATTATTAAAATTAGAAAATGTAAATGATTTAAAATCTACATATGATATAGAAATAAATTTAGATACTGAACTGATGAAAATAGATGATGAAAAAAAAGAAATAACATTAATGTCAGGATCAAATAGTAATATGTTTAGTATGGCTTATGATAAATTAATTTTAGCATGTGGTTTAAAAAATATTAAATTAAAAGAATTAGAAAATGTTGGAGATAACATCTTTATAATAAAAAATATATATAATTCTAGAAGATTAAAAAAATATTTATCTAATAATGATGTAAAAAATGCATTAGTAATCGGAGCAGGTACAACAGGAATTATGATTGCTGAAATGCTAGAAAATATGAATATTAATACTACCGTTTTTGAAGAAACTAATAATATTTTAAGACAATATGATGAAGATATTACAAGTGAAATATTTAAATATCTTGAAACTAAAATAAATATAAAAACAAATATTAATATTTCAAAAGTTATAAATGGTAAAGAGCTTAAAGTTATATATAACGAAGAAGGTAAAAGAAAAAATAATATATTAAAAAAAGGCTCTCAAAGAGAAAAAAAATTTGATGTTATAATTGTTACTAGTGGATTAGTGCCAAATACTGAATTTTTAGATAATACAAAAATTCAAAGAAGCGATAAAGGATATATTTTTGTTGATGAATATTTTGAAACTAATATAAATGATATATATGCAGTAGGAGATATTGCTGTAGTAAAAAATAAAATATCATCAGAATATATATTACCTAAAACATCAAAAAATGCATATATACAAGCAAGAAAATTAGCAAATAATATATTAGGAGAAAAAACAAAATATACAGGAAGTTTATGTTCTAATGTGCAAGGTGCTTTTAATAAAATTTTTGGAAAATCAGGCATAACACAAAAAGAAGCTTATGATAATAATTTAGAATATATAGTAACTATAGTAAACGACAATAATATACCGGAATATTTAGAAAATAAAGAACACATTATGATAAAAGGTATATTTGAAATACCAACACTTAGAATATTGGGTGTACAAGTATTTGGTGGTAAATATACAGATAAAAAATTAGATACATTAGTTGCCGCAATTTCATCAAACATGACTGCATATGATTTAGCAGAACTTGAAATACCATTTACACCATTTTTTTCAAAGAACATAGATATTATAAATAGATTAGGATATAAAACTATAAGTTTATATAAAGAAAAACCATAAAAATATTAAGGAATAACAATGAAAACAGAAATTAAAAATGTAAGAAATAGAAGAATAATATATTTATTAATAATTATAATATTAACTTTAGCAATATATATATATTATTTATTCACACAAGGATATTTTAAAAGAATAAATCAAAACAACCCTATAAATTTAATGAAAAAAATAGAGACAAATATGCCTTTAAATGAAGTAAATAAAATTATTGGAAAAGAAGGAAATTTAACAAACGAAAGATATAAAGAATATACATGGGAATTTAAAAATAATAGTAAAATAAAAATAAAATATTTTGATGAAACAACTGAATTAAATAAAAATAATATAAAATCAAATATAATTTTTGAAATAAAAGATGAAGAATTAAAAAATATGTTAGTTAAATTTCCAAAAAAAGAAATATTAAATGAAAAAGTATCTAAAGGAATGAAATATACTGATATGAAAAAAATATTTAATAATGTTGATGGTGATGTAGTAGAAAAAACTCCTTATGCTATAACATATAAATGGGTAGATAAAAATGGTAAATATGTTAAAGCAAGATTTATATCTACGGGAGTAATTTCAATGTTTATGGAAAATTTAGATTAAATTTTATATAAATATATATAAAATTTAATCTAGATTAGATAAAGGATTGTTTTCAATAGCTCTTTTTGCTTCAAAATTTTCTGCATGTGTATATATTTCAGTTGTAGAAATAGAATCATGACCTAATACTTTTTGAAGAGCTACTATATCAACATCACCATATTGATACATTAAAGTAGCGGCAGTATGTCTTAATTTATGTGTGGAAAATTTATTTGAATCAAGTCCTGCTTTTTTTAATTCAAATTCAACTAAATATTGAACAGATCTTCTTGAAATTCTTTTTTTCTGATTAGATAAAAATAATGCTTTTTTAGAATCATCATCAGATAATTCATCATTTTTTGGTCTATCTTTTAAATAATTTTGCAAAGCATTAATACAAGCATTGTTAAAAAACACAGTTCTTTCTTTATTACCTTTACCTGTAATTCTAACTTTGTTTTCTGTAAAATCTATATCTAAAATATTTAAACTAATAAGTTCAGATAAACGAAAACCACAATTTAAAAATAAAGTTATTATAGCATGGTTCCTAGAAATATATTTTTCACTTTTTTTATCTATTACGGTTTTTGTTGCATCTAATAATTTTTTTGAATCTTCTAAATTTAGATATTTAGGTAATTTTTTAGGTAATTTAGGTGATTCTAGATTAGCTGCAGGATCTTCACTTAAGTATTTTTCAATTTTAAAAAAATATTTGAAAAAAGCTTTTATTGATGAAACTTTTCTAGATAATGTAGTAGCTTCAGAGTTATATTCATTTCTTAAATATCCTAAAAAAGCATGTATATCATACAATGATATATTTTTTAAAATTTCTTTATTTAAATTAGATATATTAATATATTTTAAATTTTTAGGATTATTTAAATCTAAATTTGGTAAATTATCATTGGAAATTAAATTTTTTGGTATATTATTATTATTTTTTTTAAAAATTATATATTGTAAAAAATGTTTTAAATCATAGGTATATTCTTTTAATGTTCCTTTCGATTTGTTTTGTATTACAGATTTATAATCTAAATATTCTATTAAAAAAGTGGGTAATGTGTTTTCCATATATTTTCTCCTATATATGTATAATAATTAAACTTGCACAAAAATACAATGACTAATTATAAATATTAAATATATGTATTAAAAATATATAACTATTGAAAAATTTGGATATGAAATATATTATTTAATAAAGTATGGTGAAAAATGAAAAATAATAAAAAAGAAAATAAATTAAGTAAAAAGAAAAAAATAATATTAATAGTTGTATTAAGTATATTAGTTTTAACATCATTAATTATAAGGTATGGATTTAAAAATATTATAGGTAATGAAAAAATAGAAAAAATAACTATTTCGACAAGTAATTCAAAAATAGGTATTGGTGTAAATAGAAATATAGATATACAAATTAAGCCAGATAATGCTAAATATGAAAATTTAAAATGGAATATTTCTAATCCAAAAGTTTTAAAA
>CAUUHK010000060.1:0-3843 GCA_963545005.1 uncultured Eubacteriales bacterium
GGGGGGGGGGTAGCATAAAATTTAGATATATATAAAGGAAAAAAGTAATGAAAAGGAAAATATCAATAATTATAATATTAATATTAATTTTAATTTTAATATATATATTAAGTATTCAAAAATCTGTATATGCTCTTGGAGCTCCACCAAATATTTTTAACGTAAAAAAAACATATGTAACTAAAAATAATATAACTGATCCAACTGTTGAAGAACTAAAAGTAACATATAAAGTATTTGGAAGAAAAATGAAAACATTAGAAGAAATTAAAAATACAGAGATAATAGTTGGTCAAAGTATATTATCATCAGAGGAAAAAGAAAATTTATATAATGAATTATTAAAATTTTCAGAAAAAAGAATAATTAATGGTGAAGAATATTACAGTATTATAAGAGGAGAAGAATACAAAAGAAATGAAGAGCCATTCACTGAATATAAAGAAAAAAACTATCAAGCACCAAATAATAAACCAGAATATATTATTCAAGACATAAATGATATAAAAGATATATATAGTATGGAGGATCCATCTGCAGATAATCCAGAAATGTTAATAAATACTATTAAAGTAACAAATCCAGAAGTTTCTGAAAGATATATGGATGTAATGGATTTAAATAATAAAATTTTAGGAATAGGTGGACCATATTTTGTAGAAGAAATTCAAAATGAAGCTTTACCAGGATATTTACCTGTTTATGATAGATTATATATGGATAATGACTTTGGATTTAATCCAGCGTTTAACTATGCAACATACATATATAATGTAGAGACACAAAACATAACTGTTAAAAAAGTTTGGAATGATGATAACAATAAAAATAAATTACGACCTAATGAAGTAAAATTACAGTTATATAAAAATGGAACACCAGAAGGAGAAATTGTTACATTAAATGAACAAAATGGTTGGAAATATACATGGAATAACTTATATAAATATGGTAGATTGCATAATGTAATTTATAGATGGGAAGATCAATTTAATATAAATAGGAAAAGTGACAAAAATACGATTAAAGAGCGTTTTCCAAATTTTCCATATGAATATATAGAATTTGATTTTTCTCCAGCAATGCTTACAAACTATTCATATGAAGATATAGGATATAACGTATCTTTTGGAGAAAATTTTTATGATGTAAAAGAAATTAATGAAGATGAAAATTATAGAAGTGTAATTAAAAGAGAAGGAAATACCTTTATAATTGAAAATAATTTATTACCTCAAATAAATACAATTGAAGAATTAAGAGCAAAATTAAAAGAATGTAAAGAAAAACATAAAGAAAAAGATTTGTTAGTAAAAGAATTAGAATTTAAAGTAAAAAGTCTTAAAAATATAAATGAGGAAGTTAGAAATGAATTAGAAAAAAAATTAGAAGAAGTAAAAGAAAATTATGAGTTAAAAATACAAAATTTAGAAAAAAAATTAACGCCACAACATCAAAAAGAAGTATCAGAATTACAAAAAGAATTAGATAAAAAAATTACAGAAATAAATAGATTAAAAGAAAAAATAAGAATTTTAGAAGTAGGTAAAATAGAAACTAAAGAATTATACAAAAATGAAAAAGAAGTAAAAAACAAAACAGAAAAAAATAATAAAAGTAGTACAGCAAGTAATAAAAAATTACCACTTGCCGGAGTAGAACATAATATTTTATTAATGCTAATTAGTGGCGTAATATTAATATATTTATGTAATAAGTATATTAATAAAAGAAAATTAGATATTAGATTAGATAAAAGAAATATTTAAGAAAAAAAGGAATAATAAAAATGCAAATATATATTGTAGTATTTATACAACTATCTATTTGTATTTTTTATATATTTTAGTTTGAAGATAATAATTGAAAAAAACTCATAATTAATATAATATATATAATATATATTAAGGAGTAGTATGATTAATTTTATATGTTTAATTTGTTTTGCAATTGGAATAATATGTGTCGTAGATGCAAGACAAATAGCAAAATGGTTATTTTTAAGAAGTGATCGTAATAAGGTAACAGAAATAATATTATTAGTAGGTTTTAGTTTAATAATATTATCTTTAATCATATATATAATTAAATAAAAAATAGGAGTAACAAAAGATGAAAGTAAAAATAAAATTAAAAAATGAAAATAAGGAATATGAAATAGAAAACGAACCCAAAATATGTGAATTTTTCAAAGAATATATAAGTAAATCAGAATTTAAAATATTAGCTTGTAAATATAATAATGAAATAAAATCTTTAGGACATAGATTAAAACATAATGGAGAATTAGAATTTTTAACGATTACATCTCCAGAAGGTGAAGATATTAATAGAAGAGGGCTAATATATGTTTTAGCTATGGCTATTCATAATATTGATGAAAATAAAAAATTATGGATAGACTATAAATTAGGAAATGGAATGTTTTGTACAATTGAAAATGAAGAAATAACAACAGAATTTTTAAAAAAAGTTGAAAATGAAATGAAAAGGATAATATCACAAAACATTTTAATAGAACATAAAATTTTAGATAAAGAAGAAGCAGAAGCATTTTATAAAGAAAATGATACAATTCGTGGAAAATTACAATTAAAAAATCATTCAGATATAGAGTTATTTTATACAGAAGAATATTTTAATTATTTTTATGGAATTATGCCATACCGAACAGGTGATTTAAGTAAATTTAAATTAAAAAAATATAACAGGGGGTTTGTATTAATAACTCCAACATCAGAAAATCCAAATGAAATAGAAGAATTTACAGATTTAAAAAGACTTCATTATGCATTAAAAGAATATGATGATATATTTAAAATATTAAAAATAAATACAGTATTTCAATTAAATCAAAAAATCAAAGAAAATCCAAAAGAAGTAGTATTACTTGCAGAAGCATTACATGAAAAGAAAATGGCAGAACTTAGTAATAAAATATTACATAAAGGTGGAGTTAAAATGATATTAATAGCAGGACCTTCATCATCTGGAAAAACAACATTTGCTGGTAAACTTGCTAATTCCTTAAAGTTATCTGGATTAAATCCAATAACAATTTCTGTAGATAACTATTTTGTTGAAAGAGAAGAAACACCAAAAGACGAAAATGGTAATTACGATTTTGAAACAATTGATGCAATAGATAGAAAATTATTTAACAAACATTTATCTCAATTAATAAACGGTGAAGAAATAGAATATCCAACATTCAATTTTACGACGGGACATAAAGAATATTTAGGTAAAAAGTTAAAAATGAATGAAGAAGATATTTTAATTATTGAAGGAATTCATTGTTTAAACGATAAATTAACAGAAAAAATAGATTCAAAATATAAATTTAAGGTATATATAAGTGCATTAACAGTTTTAAATTTAGATAGGTTTAATAGGATATCTACAACAGATACAAGATTAATAAGAAGGATTTTAAGAGATAATAGAACAAGAAATTATTCTGCAGACCATACATTAAATATGTGGTATTCAGTAAAAAGAGGCGAAAGAAAAAATATATTTCCTTTTCAAGAAACTGCAGATTTTATGTTTAATTCATCTATAGCTTATGAATTATCTGCATATAAAAAACATATATTACCTTTATTAGAAGAAATTACAGAAGATAATAAAATATATTATGAAGCACAAAGATTAATTAGTTTTATGAAATATTTTGATGAGATTAATGAAGAATATATACCAAATAATTCATTAATTAGAGAATTTATAGGGGCGAGTATTTTTGATGATGATTATTTAGAAGCTATAAATAATAAAGAATTAAATATTAGTAATAATTTAAAAAATAAAAAAACAGAAGAAAAAATAAATAAAAAAGAT
>CAUUHK010000061.1:0-3836 GCA_963545005.1 uncultured Eubacteriales bacterium
TAATAATTTTTCTTGTGATTGGTTTAAAATATTAATATTGTTTTTATATTCCTCTTCTGTTTGTACATACTTATCTGTAATATTATTTAATCTAGATATAAGTTCAATATCGTTATCTGCTACTTGTTTTAACATATTATAGTTATTTATCATATCCAACATATTTTCTGAACTAAGAATCGTTTCCCATGCAGAAATATTTCCATTGACATACATATCATAAACTCGTTTTTGAAATTTTGTTTCTATATTATTTTTTTCATTACTAACTTTTCGAATCATTGATTTTAAATTTTCTACCGAATTTGTTATATCATTTATTTTGTTAGCATAATATTCTATCTCATTATTAAGTACATTAATCTTATTTTCTGCATTAACAACATCTAATGTATTTTCTTGTATATTTAAATGAAGCTTTTGTCTTTTTTCATTTATTTCATTTGTACTTTTTTCAACTATTTGCTTTTGTTCTTCAGGTGTTAATTTTTTTGTAATTTCTTCCTTATTTATAACAATAACATCATTTTCATTTAGATTATTTTTTATATTAACGTTTGCAAACAAATATATATTATTAAAATAAAAAACGAACAAAATACATATAACTATTTTATTAATTATATGTATTTTATTTTTTATACTTTCCTTTGTATCTTTTATTTTTTTTATATATTTTTTTGTATAATCCATAATTTTCTCTTGTTATCTTAAATATGGTAAAGGATCTGTATGATTACCACTTACTCTTACTTCAAAATGTAGATGTGGACCTGTTGAATATCCACTATTTCCTGATACCATTATTGGTTGACCTTTTACTACATAATCACCACTATTTACTAAAAATTTAGAACCATGACCATATAGTGTTGTTATTCCACCACCATGGTCAATTATAATATAATTTCCATAACCTCTACTAGGATTATATATAGCAGATATTACTTTACCATCATTAGCAGCAACAACAGTATTATATGCTACACCTATATCAATACCTGTATGGAATGAACCAGGATATCCAGTTTTCCAACTTTCTGCATAATATGCTGTAATTCTTTCTGTAGATGGTACTGGCCATAACATTCTACCACCAACATATTTTCTTTTAGATAAATTTTGTTTCATAGCAGCTCTAATTTCAGCTTGTATTTGTGCTTCAATTATTCTTTTTTCTGATTCAAATTTCTGTATTTTTGCTTGTATTTCTTGTTCTTCAACAGATAATTTTTTACTTTCTTCTTCTTTTTGTATTTTTAATGCTTCATTTCTTTTTTTTGCATCTTCAATGCTTTTTTGATTTTCTGCAATTAATTTTGTCTTTGTTTTAAGTTCAGATTCAATAGCTTCTATTTTTGCTGAATCGTCAGTTGTTTTATTTAAAATTTCCATATCCATTTTAGATACTTCTTGTAACAAATAATATGTAGATAAGAAATCTATTATATTATCTGAATTTAGTAAAAGTTCCCATGTAGTTGTATAACCATTTTGATACATAGTAACTAATCTTTGCTCAGCTTCTTTTTTCAATTCACCTATTTTACTTTTTAATTGTTCAAGTTCCACTTTTTGTGTTTCAACAGTTTTCTTTATTTCTTCTTGTTGTTTTTCTAATTCTTGTATCTGAGTATTATTTCTTTCTATTTCAGCTTCAACATTTTGTATTGCTTTTAAATTTTTAGATAAACTATTTTGTACTTGTTTTTTTTCTGATTTTGCATTTTCTATTTCATTATTTTTATTTTTTAAATCATCTTTAAGTACTGCAAATGCTGTATAATTTAGCAGTAGAATAGATAGAATTATCATTGATATAATTCTGTATTTCGACTTTTTACTTAAATTAATTTTATTTCTTTTTTTCATTTAATAACTCCAATATCTTTTAGATATATGTATTACTCCTTTTTTATGTATATTTTATTTATATTTATATTGTATATATTTTAAAATATTTTTTCTAGTCTATACAGATAAATATTTTCTCATAGACATTGTACTTGCAAAAATACCTAATCCAATAGATAATACAATAAATATCAATAATATATTTGGAAGTACTGTAGTAAAATTAATTATATTTAAAGCTTGTGATGATGCTTGTATATCGTGATTGATCTTTATTAAGAAATCAGTAAATAAATTATATAATATTGCTAAAATAATTATTGGCATTATAACGGAAATCATTCCCATAAATATACTTTCTACTATGAAAGGTCCTTTTACAAAATCATCTGATGCACCAACATATTTCATTATATTTATTTCTTTTTTTCTTGAAAATACACTTAATTTAATTGTATTTGAAATTATAAAAATTGAACTAATTAACAATATTGATATCATAGATATTATTACTATATTTACTATTTTAGAAATATTTAATACTTTTTGAATTAAGTTTTGTTGATCTCTTACTTCTTTTACATTTTCAAATGTTTCTATTTCCTCTTTTACCTTTTGTGCATTATCTAAATTTTCTATTTTAAGCAAAAATGAAGCTGGCAAGAAATTTGTATTTTTATAATTATTTTCAAATTCTTTAGTATTTTTAAACCTGTTTTTCATATCTTCATATGCTTCTTGTTTAGATTTAAATTTTAAACTTACTACTGCATTTTTATCATTAATTTTTATGCCTAAAATTTTAGATTTTATAATTTCTATATCATTATCTTTAGCCTCTGTGTCTATAAATACTTGTATAGCCTGATTATCCACTAGACTTTTTACTAATTGCTTTACATTCATACTAATTAACATAAAAATTCCAAACAATAATAACGTAAAAGACATAATTAATATTGATGCAAATGTTGCTCTTTTATTTTTTAATAAATTTTCATATCCTTCTTTTAAATAATATCCTAAAACATTAAAATTCACTACTATATCCACCTTTTTTTGTATCTCTAACTATTTTACCATTATGTATTTCAATAACTCTTTGTTTCATTGCATCAACAATATCCTTAGCATGTGTAGCTATAACTACTGTTGTTCCTCTCAAATTGATTTCTTTTAATAGATCCATTATTTCCCATGAAGTTACTGGATCTAAGTTACCTGTAGGTTCATCTGCTATTATCATATTTGGATTATTTACTAATGCTCTTGCAATCGCAACTCTTTGTTGCTCTCCACCCGATAATTGTTCTGGATACATATTCATTTTTTGTCTTAATCCAACCATTGTTAGTACCATTTCAACTTGTCTTTTTATATGTGAATTTGCTGCTCCTACTATATACATTGCAAAAGCAACATTTTCATATACTGTTTTATCTGGTAACAATCTAAAATCTTGAAATACTACACCCATACTTCTTCTTAAATATGGTATTCTTTTTCTTTTTAAAACTGTTGTATCTTGACCATTTATATATATTTGTCCATTATCTGGATTTACTTCTTTTAAGATTAATTTAATTAAAGTAGATTTACCACTTCCAGATGATCCAATTAAAAATGCAAAATCACCTTTATTAATTTTAAAAGTTGCATTATCTACTGCAACGTTTCCTGTTTTATATGTTTTACAAACATTTCTAAATTCAATCATATTTTCCTCTTTTAAACATTATATATATACAGTTATATTTATTCAATATTTATTTTTAAAATAAAAAAAAGAAGAAAGATAACTTTCTTCTTTTACCCTAATCATTATTATATGGTGCTAATAATATTCAGGATTTGTCAAATTCTATAGTTAGCTTTCGCTAACCAAATATATATTACCACTTTTTTTTATAAAATGCAATTTTTTCTTTTTTTGGTTAATTTGCATTTAAAGTGCAACATTATTCTATAATAAAATATCAAAG
>CAUUHK010000062.1:0-3658 GCA_963545005.1 uncultured Eubacteriales bacterium
CTGTATCTTTTTCTATACCTTTTTATTTGTTGCACTTTATTTTGCTATTCACTAGATTTTAATATTTCTCATTTTACTGAAATGCTTGAGGAAAATGAAAATATTAAATTATCTTATTCATGTGTATATAATTTATTAAAAACAAATTATATTTTTTCACCTAAAATAAGAAAAGCTACAAAAAGAAAACTAAGAAAAGAACTATCTATTAAAAATGATTCTAATCAAGATATAGAGTTCATTACAAATAATGAAATTTCATTAAAACAAGCTCATCCACGATTACCTAAACCTAAATATTTTGGCGAAATAATTGAAATGGATGGTTCTATTCACAGATGGTTTGGTGATAAAAAAACTTGCTTGCATCTTGCTATTGATAAAGCAACAAACACTGTCATTGGAGCTTACTTTGATTATTACGAAACTCTTAAAGGTTATTATAATGTGTTTTATCAAATACTTAATAATTATGGTATACCAGCAAAATTTGTTACTGATAATAGAACTGTTTTTAATTATAATTCTCAAAAAGAAAAATATAAAACGTCAGAAAAAGATGTTCTTACACAATTTGGATACGCTTGTAAACAATTAGGTGTTGATATTAAAACAACTAGTGTATCACAAGCAAAAGGCCTAGTTGAAAGAACAAATGGTACTTTTCAAGGAAGATTAGTTAATGAATTAAAAATGTTAAATATTCATACGATTGATAACGCTAATAAATATTTAATTGATAATTTTGTTCCAAAATTTAATAAAAAATTTTCAATAAATTATACAAAATTTGAATCTGTTTTTCTTGAAAGCCCCACTAAACAAGAAATATATTATACTTTAGCAGTATTAACTCCAAGAAAAATAGATAATGGTAATGCTATTAAATTTTTTAATAATTATTATCAACCATATGATAATGGTAAACTTATATGTTTTAGACCTAGAACCTCTTGTTTAGTTATAAAATCTTTTAATAACAAATTAGTAGTAAGTATTGATGATAAAATACATGAATTACGAAAATTAAATAGAAATGAAAAAGTATCAAAAGAATTTGATATACAAAAAGAAGAAATAAAAAAAGAAAGAAAAAAATATATACCTCCTATGTCTCATCCATGGAGAATATCTAATTTTTTAAAACAAATAGATAATGCTCACAATAAAAAAATTTATGTATAAAAAATAAAAAGCGAGATTTTTTCTCGCTAATGTTTTTAAAAATTTGGGACATTTTCATAAATTATTGACAATATATATTAAAATGTACAAAAAAATATAGAATCATAAAATTATAATTCTATATTAATTGTAAGTATAATCCCGGTACATATGGGTATGGATTTATTTGTCTACCATTTAATCTTATTTCAAAATGTAAATGTGAACCTGTTGACCAACCTGTACTTCCTTGAGCACCAATATATTGTGATTTTACAACTGTTTCTCCTACTTTAACACTTATACTATCCAAATGTGCATATAATGTTACTACACCATTTCCATGGTCAATTTGTATACATTTACCATATCCACCATTCCATCCAGCACCTATAACGGTTCCACCAGCTGCTGCCCAAATAGCATCACCTGTATCACCATCTATATCTATACCTGTATGAAATCCACCTGATCTTGGTCCATAAGCTGATGTAACTCTTCTTGCAGGTGTAGGTCTTATTATTCCTAGATCATTAACTAAAGATAGATTTCCACTACCTGTAGATGCTGCAACCATTGCTGAATATTTTAACTGTTCTTCTCTTCTTTTTTTCTCTGCTTCAGCTTCTTTTTGTTTAACAACTTCTACAATCTTATTAGCTTTTGCTGTTACTTTTTCAGTTATAGCTTGCTGAGAATCTGTTTCTTCTTTATTTACTATTTTGTCTATTATTTCTATTTTAGCATTCTCTTTAAATTTATCGTTCTTTTTTGCTTCAGTTAAAATTTCATTTATTATATTTTTATCATAAAAATTACCTATTACTTCATCATCTATTTTTAATTCATATGATATATATGTTCTTACAACATCTTTATCTATATCTTGTAATACGTCTTTTTCTTGAGTTTGTATTTTTCCTTTACTCGCTAGTTTTATTTCATATTGTGGTTTTTCTTCTAAAGTAGCTGTTGTTTCTCTTCCTTTTGGTGTTAAAAATTCATTAATCCTATTTTCAATTTCTTCTTTACTACTTACAAGTCCTATTTGATTTCCTTTATATGTTACAGAATATACAGGTTTATATTTTGAAAGTATGATACCTGTTATAACTAATAATGGAACTATTATAAGTGCTAATATGAAAAAAAACTTTCTGGAGTAATATTTTAATTTTTTCAAAATTTCTCCTTTTGATAAATGTTAATATATATATATATTTTAATATTTTTCTATAAAAAGTCAAATATGTACAAATATTATACAAATTATATTAATATTAATGTTATTAATATTTTACATTTAACAACATTAATCCATGTGCAGGTAATGTTTTACCAGCTTTTTTTCTATCTTTTGCTTTTAATATATTTATGATTTCTTCTGGCTCAATTTTATTTTTACCAATATCCACTAATGTACCTACTATAATTCTTACCATATTATATAGAAATCCATCACCTGTAATTTTAAATATAATTCTATTTTCTAATTTTTTTATTTCTATATTATATATATTTCTAATATTAGTTTTTTTTTCATCAGATTTTACTTTTTTAAAACTCGTAAAATCATGCTGTCCTATTAAATACTTTGCAGCTATTTTCATTTTTGATATATTAAGTTTTATTGGTAAAAAATATTCAAAATCTTTATTTATTGCAGATTCATAACTTGTATTAATACAATAAATATATGTTTTTTCTTTACAATCTAAATTACTATCAAAAAATACATCTTTATCTTCTGCAGATATTATAGCAATATCTGTATAATTTAATTTTTTTAACGCTAAATTTAATGCTTTTTTTACATTATTAATTTCTATATTTTTATTTTTATTTACAAAAAAATTTAAAACATGACATTTTGCATGAACTCCTCTGTCAGTTCTTCCACATGATCTTATTATTACATTTTCATTAAAAACTTCAAATATACATTCTTCTATTGCTTTTTCAATAGTTCTTTTCTCTTTTTGTTTTTGAAATCCATAAAATTTACTACCATTATATTCTAAAACTAATTTTATATTTCTTTTATCTTTTATTTTTTCATAATATTCTTTATTCATGTTATTTCTTCTTTTTAGTTATAGCTTTTTTTCTTGCTTTTTTTATTTTTGGTTTTGCTTCTTCACCTGGTTTAGTCCAAGAAATATAACTGCATCCTAAATTTTCACCTTTATTATTTTCACAAATATAATATTTTATATTCTTTTTAGATTTCTTTTCAAAAACTTTACCACCACATATTGGACATTTCTCTGTTATAACTTTATTGATTGGTTTTGTATTTTTACATTCAGGGTAACCTTGACATGCTAAAAACTTACCAAATCTACCATTTTTATATACCATCGGTTTGCCACATATTTCACACATTTCATCAGAAATTTCTTCTTTTATTTCTATTTTTTCTATTTCATCTTCAGCAATTTTTAAATTTTTTTCAAATATATCATAAAAATCTTTTAAAATATTTTTCGATGTC
>CAUUHK010000063.1:0-3507 GCA_963545005.1 uncultured Eubacteriales bacterium
TTAAATTTTTTTCTTTTAATTTTTCTTCAATAATATTTGAAACAAATTTTCCTATTTCTTCTTTATTTTTTAAAACTTTTACTTCCATATTTACTCCCCTATTTACCCTTTTTAATAATAATGTCATCAAAATTTTCTTCTTGTTCTAATTTTATTTTTTCTTTTCTAGACAATTCTAATGCACCTAAAAAAGCTGTTACTATTTCATTTTTTGTTTTTTCTTTTTTTGAAAACATTTTATTAAAATTAATTTTTTTATTTTTTAGAACTGATTTTAATATTTCTATTATTTTATCTTTTACTGAATAATTTTCATGTAATGCAATTTTTTCAATATTTTTTGCATTAAGGTTTTTCTTATTATTAAGATTAAAAACTATTTTTTTATATACATCTGTTAAAATATCTAATTTTATATTTTCATTAAATTCTATTTTTTGCTTTACTATTTTTTCAGGTTCTTTTGTAAATATATTTCTATTTTCTTCAAATTGTTTTTGAAAAAACGGTAAATTTTCTTTATATTTTTTGTATTCGATAATTTGGTTTCTTAATTCTTCTTCTTCATCAACTTCATTTTTTTCTTTATTAGGTAATATTTTTTTAGATTTTAAATATATTAAATGTGATGCCATTACTATAAATTCACTAGCTATTTCTAAAGAATATTTTTCCATTTCTTTTAAATAATTAATATATTGATTAGCAATTTCAGATATCTCTATTTCATAAATATTTAATTTATTTTTATCTATTAAATAACATAGTAAATCTAAAGGTCCTTCAAAATTTTCTATTTTTAAAATAACATCATTATTTTTTAAAATATAATTATTTTTAATAAGTAATTTTTCTTTTTGTATTTCCTCCATCACTCTTCCTTAGCTATATTTAAATTTTCCTTTAAATATCCTTTTCTTAAAATATATAATTTTATTTTTTGTTCATCATCATTTCTTTTATTTTGTATTATCTGTTTGATATTTTTTATTTCATAATTATTTAATTCTGGTTCTAATTCTTTTATATTTTTATCTATTAAATAATTTGAAATACCTTTTTGCTTTAATTTCATTTTTAATTCCAATATTGAATTTATTTTTGTTTTTATAGCATTTTGCAAGAAAACTTTTACAAACATATCATCATTTAAAAATTCTTGATTTTCTAATTCTGTAATTATCATTTCAAGTATTTCTTGATTCTCTTTTTCAAATTTTTTTCTTACTTCACATTCAGTTCTTTTCATATATGTCACATAATTTAAAACTTTCTTTTCTAATAAAGCAAATTCATTAGCATTTTCTTTTATAAATTTATCTACTTCTTTTTCTTTTTTTACTTCTTTTAGAGCTTTATTAATTTTATCTAATATTAAATTATCCATATATTTTTTATTCTTCCATATTTTCTATTTCATTTTGATTTTGATTTTCATCATCCTCTATTGCACCAAACCCAAAATGTTCTTTCGCTTTTTCTCTTACTTTTGCCTCTATTTCAGCTTTTATTTCTGGATTATTTTTTAAGAATTCTTTTACAGTTTCTTTACCTTGTCCTATTTTTTCATTATTATAACTATACCATGAGCCAGATTTTTCAAGTATATTGTAATCTGCTGCTAAATCTATTGTTGTTCCTTCATTAGCAATACCTTGTCCATAATACATTTCAACTACTACTTCTTTAAATGGTGGAGCTACTTTATTTTTTACAACTTTTATTTTTGTAATATTTCCAACTATTTCTTTATCTTTAGTTATTTTATCTGATTTTCTTACTTCCATTCTTATTGATGAATAGAATTTTAAAGCTCTTCCACCAGGTGTTACTTCTGGATTACCAAACATAACTCCAACTTTTTCTCGTAATTGGTTTATAAATATTATTGTTGAATTCATTTTATTAACATGTCCAGCTAATTTTCTTAATGCTTGAGACATTAATCTTGCTTGAACAGCTACTTGTGTTGATCCCATTAATCCTTCTATCTCTGCTTTTGGTACTAATGCTGCAACAGAGTCAACTACTAATAAATCAATCGCACCACTTCTTACTAAAGCTTCCGTAATTTCTAAAGCTTGTTCACCATTATCTGGTTGTGATACTAATAATTTATCTATATCTACTCCTAATTTTTTTGCATAAATTGGATCAAGTGCATGCTCAGCATCAATAAATGCTGCTTCACCACCATTTTTTTGACATTCTGCAATAACATGAAGTGCAAGTGTTGTTTTTCCTGAACTTTCTGGTCCATATACTTCTATAATTCTTCCTTTTGGCACTCCACCTACACCTAATGCTAGATCTATTGCTAAATTACCTGTTGATATAACATCTAAATTTGTTACATTATAGTCTCCTAATCTCATTATTGAACCTTTTCCAAAATCTTTTTCTATTTTTTCCAAAGTTTTCTTTAACGCTTCTTGTTTTCCTTGTTCTTGTAGATTTTTTTCATCTACATTTATTTTTTCTGATTTTTTTGCCATTTCTATTCCTTTCTGGTTTTTATTTACAAGTTTATATTATCAAAATAATACGATGTATTTCAAGTAATTTCAAAACATTGTTTTTATGTTATCTTCTATACCATTTTTCAATATTTTGAAATACATTTTGACTATTAGGTCTTAATTCAGATACTAATCCTGTTGATGTTATTAATGCTTTTGTATTTCTAAATAATGGTAAAAAAGGTAAATCTTTTACATATATTTCACTTATTTTTTTATATTTATTAATCATTTGTATATCATCTATATTTTTTATTTCATTTAATAAATTTATTATTTCTTCATTTCTATATTGTGAAAAATTATTTTCACCAAAAAACATTTCTAAATTTGGCTCGATAGGATTTGTATATGAAATAATTGCTATATCATAATTTTTATTTAATATATTTTGTAAATATGTTTCTCTATTTTGTAAAATTATATTTATTAAAAAGCCATTTAATTCCATTTCTTCTTTTAATTGATTAATAAATATTTTATGATTTTCATTATTATTATTTACTAATATATTTAACATTAATTGTTTATTATTTTTATCATACCATTTTCCATTTTTATTTTTATATCCTGCTTCTGTTAATATTCTTTTTGCATTTTCTAAATTATATTCTAATCGTACTTCTTCTGTATATAACCATGAACCATAATCTAAAACATAAGATGTATCACTTACTTCTATTGGCATTTTACTTAAAATTTTATTTTTATCGATCATAAATGATATTGCTTTTCTTAAATTAGTATCATTTATATTTTGAGTGTTAAATGCTAAATAATTAAATTCTCTATCTTTATATACTGTTTTTAAATATCCAAAATTACCTATATATTTTTCTATATCTAATACTAAAGTATTTAATATATCTATATTTCCTGATTTAAAACTATTATACATTTCTCCTGCATTCTGAAATATATTAACAGTTACTGTTTCAATAATTGGTTTTTGTTCAAAATTATAATAATCTTTATTTAATTTAAATAT
>CAUUHK010000064.1:0-3462 GCA_963545005.1 uncultured Eubacteriales bacterium
TTTTGTAAACAATTCAAATATGTACTCTCTAAATATTTATATATTAAATTTTCTAATATATATTTTCCATTAGAACTATCTATGATATATTCTGCAATTTTTATATCGTTATATATACCTTTTGGAAATATATTTATTTTATATAATAATATTAATATATTTTTAATATCATAAGTTATTTTTAAAATTTTTTCGTTTTCAAATATATTTTTTATTAATTCATATTCTAAAACTTTTTCATTTACAAGATTTTTATCTAAAATATGAAAATTATTTAATTCAATTCTATAAATACTATTTAAACTTTTTAAATATATTTCCATATATTTAATATTGCTATCAAATATGTTATATTCAGTACTTTCTGTACTTTTTAAATATATATATATTTTTTCTTCATTTGAAACTTTAGTATAAATTTCATCAACTAAATATTTATCTAAATTATATAATGTAATATATTTTATATTTTCAAATTCTTCGTTTTTTTCTTCTGCTACATTTTTTGTATTTTCTTCTAATTTAAATTTTTTAATATATTGATTAAATGCAAGTTGTTTAAATAATTTTAAAATACTACTATCCCATTCTTTTATAGCTAATTTTTCTTTATCTATTTCTATCGGTGCATTAAGTAATATTTCTCCTAATTCTCTAGATAAAAAAGCACTTTCTTTATTACTTAAAATTTTTTCTTTTTGCTTTTCAGATAAATTAGAATTACCACTTTCTATTTTTTCATACATATTTTCTAAATTTTGAAATTCTAAAATATATTTTACTGCTGTTTTTTCGCCTATACCTGGAATACCTGGAATATTATCTGATTTATCTCCCATTAAAGCTTTTACTTCAATTAAATCTTTAGGTAATAATCCATCAAATTTTTCTTTAATGCTTTCAATATCTATTATTTCATCTTCAGATATTCCATTTTTTGGCATTATAACAGTTATATTTTTATCTACTAATTGAAAATAATCTCTATCTCCAGTAAGTAAATATACATCTAATTCTTCATTTAAATTTTTAGCAATTGTTCCTAGTATATCATCAGCTTCAAACCCTTCTTTTTCATATATATGTATATTCATTTTAGATATAACTTCTTTTAATAATGGAAATTGTTCTTTTAATTCTTCAGGCATTGCATGTCGTCCTGCTTTATATTCTGTATATTTTTCATGTCTAAATGTTGGTTTTTTTAAATCAAAAGCAACCCCTAAAAATTTTGGATTGATTTTATCCATAACTTTAAACATTATATTTAAAAATCCATATACAGCATTAGTATATCTTCCATCAGGTGCTTTAAATGAATTTACATTTAATCCATAAAAAGCTCTATTTGCTATACTATTCCCATCTATTAATAATATTTTATCCATATTTTTTCCTTTATTTTTTTATATTCCATGTACTCTTTTTATATCTTTCAGCTTCTGAAAAAATACAACCACAATATTTTTGTTTATATAATCCTAATTCTGTAGCTCTATTTTGTCCTTCCCAAAATTTTTCATGAAAATTTGGTGCTATAAATTCTACATTATATTTTTTTCCATACATATTTCCAATTTCAATTATTTTTTCTCTATCTTGATAAGGACTAACTAACAATGTTGTTGTGTATTTCAAATAGCCTAACATATTTGCCATTTTTGCTGTTTCTTCTAACCGCATATTATAGCAAACTCTAGCACATTTATTAGATAAATTTTTTATTTGTTCTGATACAAATTTATCTAAAATATATTCATCTTTAACAATTAAATTAATATTTAATTGTTTAGTATATTCTTCTAAAGTTTCTAATCTTTTTTTATATTCTGTATATGGATGTATATTTGGATTATACCAAAACATATCAAATTTATATTTATTTTCATTTAAAATATCTATACAAACAATACTACAAGGTGCGCAGCATGTATGCATTAATACTTTTTTTTTATTTTCTTCCATTTTCTTCCTTATTTATTATTTTCTTATTAATTTGTATTAAACAATATATTGTTATTATTATTCCAATTATACCACCTATTAAAACATCTGAAAAATAATGTGCGGTTAAATATATTCTACTAAATCCAATCATAACTGCTAAAATATATATTAGTATAATGAATATATATTTTATATATATTTTTAAATTATTATTTTGTAATATTAAAAACATACTTAAAGTAGCTATAGTAAAAGCCATATTACTATGTCCACTTGGAAAACTATATCCTGATATATCTACACTATTTATTTCTGGTCTTAATCTTTTCACTATATTTTTTATTACAAAAACAAAAATTGCTGTAAACATAGGTATTAATATATATAATATATTTTTTATATTAATACTATTGTTTTTTTCTTTATTTTTTTTATTTCCTGATTCTTTTTCTAAAAAAATATATATTAAAGTGAGTATAATACATACAATTATTGGATGCATTATATTTGTTATTATTTTAAATATATAATCTAAATTATTATTTTTTATTTCCAACATTTTTAAATATATGTTGTAATCTATATTATGTATTATTTCCATAAGTTAAACCTAAATATTCATATGTTTTATTTGTAGCAACTCTTCCTCTTGGAGTTCTGCTTATAAAACCTTTTTGCATCAAATATGGTTCATAAACATCTTCTATTGTATCTGTTTCTTCGCCTATTGTTGCAGCAAGTGTATCTAAACCAACAGGTCCACCTGCATATTGTTTTACTATAGTTGTTAAAATTTTAATATCTGTAGAGTCTAAACCATTTTCATCTATTTCTAATTTTAATAAAGACATTTTTGCAATATCTATATCTATATTTCCATTGGAAATTACAGTTGCAAAATCTGCTACTCTTTTTAGTAGCCTATTTGCAATTCTTGGTGTACCTCTTGATCTTGTTGCAACTTCAATAGCTGCTTCTTTTGAAATATTAAGTCCTAATATTTCAGCACTTCTTGAAACTATTACTTGTAGTTCTTCTGGTTCATAAAGTTCTAATCTATGTATTATACCAAATCTATCTCTTAAAGGTGTAGACAATAATCCTACTCTTGTTGTTGCTGCTACTAAAGTAAATTTTGGTAAATCAATTCTTATACTTCTGGCTGAAGGTCCTTTTCCTAAAATTATATCTAAACAAAAATCTTCTAATGCTGGATATAATATTTCTTCTACAGCTTTTGGCATTCTATGTATTTCATCAATAAAAAGTACATCCCCTTCTGATAAATTTGTTAAAATAGCTGCTAAATCTCCTGCTTTTTCTATCGCAGGACCTGATGTTATTTTTATATGTGTACCCATTTCATTTGCAATTATATTAGATAAAGTTGTTTTACCTAAGCCTGGTGGGCCATAAAGTAATACATGATCTAAAGCTGTTTCCCTTTTTTTAGCTGATTCTATATATATTTTCATATTTTCTTTTAAACTATCTTGCCCTATAAAATCATTTAAA
>CAUUHK010000065.1:0-3349 GCA_963545005.1 uncultured Eubacteriales bacterium
CCTTAATATATTTAATTTCTTTTTCTAGATTTTCTATTTTTTTACTAAATTCATCTAGTATATAATTATTCATTATTATTTTCCTTTATATCCATATCCTTAATTTTAGGAATTTGATTTTCTAATGTTATTGATTTTATTGTTTTTTCTTCTTGTTTTTCTTCAATTGATATACTAGGAGTAATTACTCTTTCTTTTTTTAAATCTTTATTAACTTTTTCAATATTTTTTATTTCTTCCTTATTATTTATTATATTCTTTGGTCTAATCATTTTTATTGATACAAATATTAAAATAAAAATAACTAATATTAATATTATACCTGCTAGTGATATTTTCTTTTTTACCATAATTTCTCCTAATTGAATATACTAATTATACTGTAAAAGTATATTTTATTCAAACATTATATAAAATAGTATAACTATATAGCTATACTATTTTTATTATCTATTAATTTATTATATTTATTATTGTATTACATTTAAATTATCTAATAATCTATTTTTATATTTTTTTATAACATATTCTGTTGATATATATATTATTAATATAATCGAAGCTATCATTATTAAATATTGATCTATACTTATATTAATTATTTTTTTATTTAAGAATAAATAATATAATCCTAATGGAATACCTAAAAAGACGATTAATTTAATTATTGATATAAAAAAGTTTCTTTTTGTTGATTTTATAAGTTGAACTTCTTCTTTCCAATCTAATGTTGGAAATTTAGCATCATATATAAGTTCTAAATTTTCATTAGCTATTAATAATATTATTGATAATATTATTCCTGAACCTGCATATATCCAATTTAATTTAGAAAAGTCTACTATTAAACAAGCTAATAAAGCATAAACAATATATATTGCACCTTTTATTTTTAAAGCATTTTCTCTTTTTAATTTAAATATTTTTTCAGCAGATAATGGTATTGTTTTTATACATTTTATTTCATTTTTATCTTTTGAAAACATAAATATAGATAATGAACATGAATAAAGTATTCCACACATAATCATTAATGGTAATGCAAAAGCCCAAACATTTGGTACTTCTGCCTTATCTATACTTTTGATAAGTGTTGATAAATTTTCTAACAATGTTTTATTTACAATATCTATATAAAAATTATAATCTGAAATTTCTTCATTTATATCTGCTTCATTTAAATTATATTTTTCTTTTAGTTTTTGTAATTTTTCTGTAAATTGTTCTTTTGAAACAAAATTTGTATCATTTTTTAATATATATATTTTTTCTTCAAAAAGAATTTCTTTTTCATTTCTCCTATTATTATAATTTTTATTCGTCATTACATTTATTCTATTATTATTATCTTTATGTACATTTTCATAGTTTTTATAAACTACTAAATATACCATTTTATCATCTTGTAATGTCTTTTTTTGATCACTATAACCACTATACATTCCTATAAGAATAAAAATAGGCATTAATAAAGCTGGTAAAATTGTATTTAATAATATTGTAGGGTTTTTGAAGAAAAATACTTTATCTTGTTTTCTAAAAGCTTTATATTTAGATTGAACTTTAAAATCTTTTGCTGTATATATATTTTTTTTAACTTCAGATCCTTTATTTTCTACTACATCATTTTTATTTTTTCTTAATCTATATATTATATCTACTAAGCCAGCATCTTCTAAAAATATTTTTAAATTCAAATAAAATTTACCAATTAAAAATATTGATATGCTTAATATTAATATATCTATACTAAATATTTTAATTGCAGTTAATAGTGGTTTATCACCAATTATTATATTTGCGACTTCATTTGGATATTTAATAAATATATTATTTTCATTATTTGATAATAATATAAATAAATCTTTACTTCCACTAGAATTAATATTTGCATAAAATATGCACATTATCATCATAACAGTAAATGAAATTAAAAATCCTATAAATTTTTGTATTTTTTTTGAAAATATAAATTTTACTAAAGTAGTAAATAAAAATGTAATATATATCATTATTAAATTTGGTAAAATTGGTAATAATAAAAATGCTATTGCTGAATAAATATAATATGCAAATTCTTTATGTTGTACTACTCCAAAATATATAATTGGTACAACAAAAAACATTACCATTAATGAATAAGAACCTATTAATTTAGATAAAATTTTTGAAGTGAATCTTATTTCTGAATTTATAGGTAATGTATCTAAATATTTATCTGTTTTACTTTCATTAAAATTAATATGCCCAATTTGCGCTATAACCATAACTATACTCACTACAAAAGCTATAATAATAATTGCTTTTATAAAAAAATTTACAACTATTCCTAAACTTGAAATTGAAGTTAAAAATTTTTCACTAATTTGATATCCCCATAATCCCATTATTCCTATTAAAAATATTATTCCTAAGATATTAAATATATTTTTCTTTTTAGCATTATTTTTATAATTTAAATTTTTAGACATATTATCTAATTCTATTTTTATTAAATTTTTAAAAATATTAAACATTTCTGTTTCCTCCAGTAATATTTATAAATAATTCTTCTAAATCTTGTGCATCTGGATATTTTTTTCTTAAATCTTCATATGTTCCTTGATAAATAATTTCACCCTTATTTATTATTGCTATAACATCACATAATTTTTCAGCAACTTCTAAAACATGTGTAGAAAAAAATACTGTTTTTCCTTTTTTAGCATGTTCTTTCATTTTTTGTTTTAATCTAAAACTGGCATTTGGATCTAAACCTGTCATTGGTTCATCTAAAATCCATACATTAGGTTCATGTAATAATACTGATATTATAACTATTTTTTGTCTCGTACCATGAGATAATTCTGATATTGTAGTGTTAAAATATTCTTCTACTTCGAATTCTTTTAATAAAGATTTAATTCTTGTTTCTCTATCAGCATGTGATATTTCATAAATATCTGCAATAAAAGATAAAAATTCTTTTACTTTTAAGTTTAAAAACATATCTGGACTATCTGGTACAAATCCAAATTCTTTTTTAGCTTCAACTGGAGATGTTTTTATACTTTTATTATTTATACAAATATCTCCATTCGTTATATTAGTTAGTCCCGTAATCATACTTATAGTAGTTGTTTTACCAGCTGCATTTGGACCAATAAATCCAAATATGCATCCATCAGGTATATCTAAATTCATATTATTTATTACATTTTTTTTTCCATATCTTTTTGTAACATTTTTTATTTCTATCATATTTACCTCTTAATTTTTTTTATCTACTTTACTAAAAATTATACATAATATACTTACTATAGCTATTATTGTTGCTATATAAGCAACATACAATTTATAATTATTAAAT
>CAUUHK010000066.1:0-3176 GCA_963545005.1 uncultured Eubacteriales bacterium
ATTATATATTAATAGCTATTTTAAATTAAATATACTCTCTTTATATTGTCTACCCCTATCTTCAAAATTAATATAAAATCCATAACTTGAAGCTGCTGGAGATAATAGACATATTCCACTTTCCGTTATATCATTTGCAAATTTGACTGCTTCTTTGACATTTTTTACTTTAATTAAATTATATCTTTTATTATCTAATTTATCATAAATATCATGTCCTGTTTTTGGTAATAATATTATATTTTTTAGTGATTTTAAATTTTCATTATCACTATTTAAAAAGTTTAATAATTTACTTAAATCTATGCCTCTATCATTTCCACCTAAAATTAATATTTTAACATTTTTTAAAGCTTTTACACCGTTAATAGTTGTTTCTGGTATTGTAGATATTGAATCATTATAATATTTTAGATTATTTACTTCTTTTACGAATTCTAATCTATGTTCTAAACCTTTAAATTGTGCAAGTGCTTCATTTGTTTTTAATTCATCTAATTTCAAAATATTAGAAATATGTTTAACCAAATTCGCATTATTTCTATTATGTTCTCCAGGAATTATTAAATTAGGTATTTCTAATATATCATTATTTGTAAAAATAACATTATTTTTTTCAAAATCATAATCTGTTTTAACCATTAGTTCTGTTAATTCTTCACACAATTTTATGTTAGATATTTCTTTATTTTTATTTTTTTGATTTATAAATAAATTTAATTTTGCTTTTGCATAATCTACTGCACTATTATAATGATCTAAATGTTCTGGAAAAATATTTATAATAACTGCTATATCTGTACTTTCATGCATAAACTCTAAAGCATGTGATGATAACTCAATAACCGCAATCATATCATTAGAAATATAATCAATATTATCAAAAACAGGTATACCTATATTTCCCATTAATACACTCTTTTTATCATTTTTAATTAATACTTCATTTATTAATGAAGATGTTGTACTTTTCCCTTTTGTTCCTGTAACACCAATTGTTAAACCATCAAAAAATTTTAAAAATAAATCTATTTGTGAAACAATCTTATTTTTTAATTCAATATTATTAGAAAAATCTACATCCTTCATACTTATCCCAGGAGATTTTATAATTAAATCAAATTTTTCTAAATTATCTAAATATGTTTCTCCACAATTAAATATTATTTTGTTTGTATCATCTGTTTTAAATATATCCTCTTCAGTTATATCATTTTTATCTGAAATATATATAACTAACTCTGGATAATTTTGTCTTAAAAATTTATATATAGATTTTCCTTCTCGACCAAATCCTAAAATATTAATTTTTTTATTATTAAAATATTCTATCAATTCTTTTTTCCAAATTTCCATAATACACCTTTATTCCATTATCAAATTATTAAATTTTAATTTTAAATAATATGGTGTTAAATTTAATTCACTTATTATTCCAAAAGGTTTAAAATTTAACATTTCTAATATGTTTTTATCTTCTTCATAATACTTTTCTTTATATATTTTTAATAAATATGGATATTCTTTAATATCTACATTCTTTTTTTCGTATTCTTGAATAATATTTATAAGTGCAAACTTAACTTCATTATATGTACCAACACAATCAAATGGTTTATTATTACTTCTATCTATTAATTCTAAAAAAATATTATATATGTTTTCATCGTTAGAATCTAATAATTTTTTTTCAAAAATATTTGTAATCTTTTCTCCAATTAATGAATAAAAAATTATATATACAAAAAGACATTTTGCACATTCACCACACCATATCCAAGGTTTAGATTTGCTACCTTCATTACATGATTTCATTAATTTTATCAATTCTTCATCATTAGATACAATTTTTGCAATCTGTAATTCAGAAATACTTCTTAAATAACTGCAATAATATATATCTGGGCTTAAATATTTAAGCGAATAAGCTATATAATCTAATTCAAACATTATAGATTTCGAATATTGATGATTTATATAAATATCACTATTGCTTAAATTTCCTTCACTTGCAGAATTTTCATTAGATAACAAAATTAATTTCGTATCTGTTAAAAATGCTATTACATTAGTTATGAAAGCTAAAATTGCTGAAAAAGGAACATGTCCGTTATAATATCCACATGAATTTGCTTCAATCATTTTTTTATCAAAAATTCTATTTGCAATCAAAATATTTTCCTGTGATATATTAAAATATTCAACCTGTTCTAATCTTTCCTCTCTAAGTCCTAAGAAAAATGGTAAAATTTCAAATTTTTCCAAATATCCTAACTTTTTTAGTACATTCAATGTAGCTAAAGAGTCTTTTCCCGCTCCAATAGGTACAATAACTTTTTCATTTTTTTCATCATTAAATGATGTATATATGTTATAAAATATTGAAAAAATATCTTCCATAATTATTTTTTTAGCTGAAAACTCACTATTGATATTGTTTTTAATATTTTCTTTTTCAATATTACTTACTATATTACTAATATGAGCTTTTATTTCTGAATTATAATTTTTATTATTATCACTTATACATAAATCTTCCTTGATATTTGCTACTTCAATACGTGTAAACTTATGTATATTTTCCAATTCTAAATTGTTTAAGTATCTGTATTCACCTAAACCATAAAAATATACTTTTTCCCAAAAAGCCACTTCTTCTTTTGTCATGTCTACATTAAAATATATTTTATTTGGTGAAATTAATTTATAATAATTTATACCTTCAACCATACCTAATGCATTTATAATATTAATCAATACTATTTTCTGTTTGTTACTATAATCTGATTCTAAAATATTATTAATTTTTTTACTTATATTACTATCAATCACATATTCTACTTTATGATAAAATTTTTTTAAAATATTATCTGTAAATTCATATTCAAACTATTGTTAAAAATTCTTTACCATTCCTATTAGTTATACTGGTTTCAAATTTATTATACTTAAAAACAATCTTTTTTCTTAAGTTTTCTAAGTCACATTTAGTGATATTTTCAATCATATTACTCCTTTTAATCCCTATTTATAAAATATGTATTATCATCTCTATTAAACTTATCTAAATAATATTTTCTATCCGTTATATTTATAGGCATATAGCTTTGCAAATTACACATTTTTTCTTTATCATGTGGATAAATATATCCTTCTTTTTCATTTTCTTGTTTTAT
>CAUUHK010000067.1:0-3166 GCA_963545005.1 uncultured Eubacteriales bacterium
GTATCTTTTTCTATACCTTTTTATTTGTTGCACTTTATTTTGCTATTCACTAATATGATCCTTTTTTTATCATTATTTATATTATTATAATATATTTTAAACAACTTTTCATAAAAAATTTACCATTTTTTAAATTCATGATAATATATATATATTGTATTTAATAAAATTATATTTTAATTTTAGGAGGTTATTATGCAAACAGTACTTAATAAAGATTGGACAAAATTTTTAGCATTAAAATTATTTTATCATCTTAATTCACATAAGGTGATATTAAAACAAGGAAATATTGTAACAAAACATCCGCCTGAAGACTTAAATTTTTTTACAGGATGGGAATACAATGGTTCCCTAACAAATGGTATAGAAACTATTTCATTTTTTGATGACAATGGTGTAAATTGGCATGATTCTTATAATGAAAACACTAATTTATTTATTTTAAAAAATGAGTATTTTGGACAAAGACATATGAATTTTTTAATGAAAGCATTAAATAATGGAAACATTTGTGTTCAAAATAATAAATTAATTTCACTAGTAAATCCTGAAAATTTATGTATTCCTGAAGATTGGGAAATAAAAAATGGACTATTATGCACTAAAAATACAATAGTAAACTTAAATAGATCCATATCAATATATAAAAATAACGGAGAATTTTGGTAATTATATTTTAAGGAGAATATCATGACAGTACAAAATAATATTAATATTAAGATAAAACAATTTGAGCAACTTAATCCATCTATAAAAATCGTAAAACTAGATAAAAATTTAATTATCCTTACAGATAATGAACCTTCTAAATTAAGATATCCTAAAGGTGTTTATTATTCAAAAAAATTTTTATCTAATCTATACTCTATTCCATGTTTTACATTGGAATATATAAGTTGGGAAAGTTTTATAAATATTAATGATGAATTAATATAATTAATTATATGAAGGAGAAAAAATATGGTTTCTAATGTTTTAATTTAAAAACAATATGGGAGCATTTTGGATTTACATTGAAAAAACTAATATTAATTAATAATAAAAAATACAGATATGCATATTTTAAGCATATCTGTATTTTTTTGTTTTTAACAATGGCATTCATCTCCTTTATAAATTACCAATTTTTTTATAATTTTATCTGGTAAAGAAGCTGTATCGACATTATCATCTGTATTAGAAATTTTCCAGTATCTTTCAATCATTACTACAGACATTTCTTCATCCTTAAAATCGCCATTATCAATTACAACTCTATTTGGATTTTCTAATGACACTTTTTTAAGCTCACAGTTTAAAAATATATTTTCTTCTAACTGTTTAGTCACATAATAATTATTGTGAAATCCTTCTAATAATATAGTTTCACTTATGAAGTCATTTAGTGATTTGCAAATAATAATTTTTTTTTCTTCGTTAGTATTCTTTGCTATTTTTAATAATTTTAATTTAGATTTCATTTGTTTCTCCTTTTTTAAATTTATAATGTATTAACATTAATATAATTACTAAAAAACTACTAACAATAATTTCCCCATTCTTTTGTAGAATATATTGTTATTGTATATTTTCTCGTTGCACATTGAATCAAAATTTGATTTATACATATTTTTTGAATATCTAAATCTGTATTCCATTCAATAATTTTTTTTATAGGTTCATCTGTCACTATTACAAATTCACCTTCAATACAACATAACGACTGTGACGTCACTTGTTTTGTTTTAGCACATATTTTTTGAAAAATATGTGTTGCTAATTCAATATATTCACATTTCATGCACTCCTCCTTAATCAAATAGATTAAAAATTAATATCATTTTATGTTACATAATAAATTATATAACATTATTTTAATTCTGTAAAAAATATAAAGTTATTCCTGGATTTTGAGTAATCTCTATTTTCTTTATTTTTGAATTTTTATATTCTTTTCTTACATATTTTAATAATGTTTCACCTAATTTATATCCATGTACTATAACAATACATTTTATATCTTTGGTAATATATTCAAATGTTTTATCTAATATTACTCTTGCTTCTTGTACTGTATAACCATGAAGATCTATTTTTATTTTTTCATTTTCACTTAATATCATATATTCTCTTTCTTAATATTTTTTTAATTATATATCCATATATTTTTTATATAATATATTAATAAATAATTGTAATTCTTTTAAAATTTCATCATCTAAATTAAAAGAAAACATTTTGCTCATTTCTGAATTTACAACATATTTCATAATATTATATATTTTTTTATTTAATATATATTTTGTATTTATATCAAATATTTTATTATTCCTTTCATAAATATTTTTTTCTTCTAGTTCAAATATTTCAACAATATTTATATATGAATTACCTTCCATTATATTTTCTAAACTTAATTCACCTTTTTGATTATTAAATATCGTATATAGTTTATTTTCTACATCAGTTATATTATTTTTTTTAAAATTAATACCATACCCTAAAGCAAACATTAATTTAATTTTAAAAACTGTAATAATTAAAACTAATGGTTTATTTAAATTAGATATAGCATATATAGTTGATACTAAAATTTCTAAAATTTCTTTTGAATCTTCATTATATATTGAAGTTTTATCAATTAATTTTAAAATTTCAAAAGCTGTTTCTAATTTTTCATATGAATTACGTATATCATAAAAAATATCTACAATATCTGCAGAATTTATATAATACATATTATGCCCTTTAAAAAGTACAAATTCAGCAAAAGACAATAAACTTGTAGAAGCAAGAAGATTACTTTTTGTTCTTCTTGCCCCTCTTGCAATTGCTGTAATTTTACCAAATTTTGATGTCAGTATTGTTATAACTCTATTATAGTCACCTGAATTATTTTCAGCTATTACTACACCATATGTTTTAACAATTCTATCATTAGTTTCCATATATATCCTTAATTTTTAGTTTTAAAATTTGAAATAAATCTATCATTATTTAACCAGTCTTTTTGTACTTTTACCCATAATTGTAAATTTATTTTTATATCTAATTCTCTTTCTAAATCTTCTCTAGATGTCCTACCAATTAATTTTAGCATTTCTCCATTTTTTCCAATTATAATTCCTTTGTGAGATTCTTTTGCTGTATATATATTTGCATCAATATTTATAATGTCTTCTTT
>CAUUHK010000068.1:0-3160 GCA_963545005.1 uncultured Eubacteriales bacterium
TCTATTTCATAATTTTTTTCTTCTATATTTTCTATTTTAATATTTGAAATAGTTTTTTTAATTTTTTCCGAAGTTATTTCTTCTGTTATTAAAATTTCTATTTCATTAAAAGTTTTTATTGTATTTTCATTTAAATTAGCATTATTTATTATTTCATTTTGTATTTTTTGTATATTTGTTAAATTTCCATTTATAATACATGATTTTAATACATCATTTGCTTCTATTTTATTATTTATTTCCATATGTTACCTCAATCTATTTAAGTATATTCTATTTTTTTACTTATTGCAAAATTATTGACTAAAATTATATATTTAGTAAATTTTTTATTGCTTTTATAACTCCTATTTTACCATATTCATATGTTACAGCTCCCTGTTGATATGCAATATATGGTGGTCTTAAAGGTCCATCACAAGATAATTCTATTGATGATCCTGATATAAAAGAACCTGAAGCCATAATTACTTTATCTTTATATCCCGGCATATCTGATGCTATTGGTAATACATAAGAATCTATAGCTGAACCTTGTTGTATTCCTTGAATATATTTTACCATTTTTTCTTCATCATTAAATATAATGTTTTGTACTATATCTCCTCTTTTTTCATTATATTTTGGATTTACATCATATCCTAATTTTTCTAAAATACAACTTGTAAAAATTGCACATTTTAAACTTGCAAGTACAACTTGTGGTGCATGATATATACCTTGTAGTAAGTTTCTATTACTTTCTAATGTTGGACCAACTTCTCTTCCTTGTCCAGGACAAGTTAATCTTTCTGCACATAATTCTACTAATTCTTCTCTACCTGCTATATATCCGCCATTTGTAGCTATTGCACCACCTAAATTTTTTATTAGTGAACCTACTAATAAATCTGCACCTTCTATTTTTACGTTTTCTACTAATTCACTATAACAATTATCTACTAATATTATAACTGGGGTATAATTAGGATTTATTAATTTTATTTCTTTTTCTGCTTGTCGTATTTTTTTTATTATATTATTAATCTCTTCATTTAATAATGTATTTCTTGTGCTATATCCTCTAGATTTTTGTATTGTTACCAATTTTATATCTTGTTTTTTTATTCTATCTATTATTTTACATTCATCAAACATATTATTTATTAAATCTATTTGTTCATATTTTACACCAAAAGATTTAAGTGATGAATTATTTTCTATTATGCCTATTACTTTTTGTAAACTATCATATGGAAGACCTGAAATAGCAAGCATAATATCATTTGGACGTAAAATTCCGAAATGTCCTACTGTTAATGCATGTGTTCCAGATATAAAATGACTTCTTGCTATTGCTGATTCTGTTCCTAATATTTTTGCAAATATTTTATCTATTTTTTCTCTTCCTATATCATTATATCCATAACCAGTAGTACCATGTAAATCTGTTTCAGAAACTTTAAATTCATTAAATGCTTCCAAAATTTCTTCACTATTTTTTAATGCTTGTTCTTCATATTTTTTAAATTCTGGTTGTATTTGAATTTCTACTTCTTCTATTATTTTTTCTAATTCCTTTATATTCATAAAACTTCTTTCTATTTAACCATTGATGTTGTATCTAATACTATATGATACTTATTTTCATCTATTAAAAATTCTTTAATAAATTTTGGATCAATTGTTCTTTCTAATACTATTTTAGGTTCAACAATTATATTTTTATTAATATCTATAACTCCCCATTTACCATTTTCTTTAAAGCTTGCAAATCCATATTTATTAAAATCTGATACTTTTTCATATTTTGCTTCAATAACTATATTTTTATTTTCATCTGCAAATCCCCATTTACCATTTACAAAAATTGGATACATTTTACTTTCTTGAATTTCTTTTGGATTAATTTCTTTTCCATCTTTATTTAAATATATTCTTGTTTTTTCGTTATACACTACAAGTCCTTTATTTTCAATAAATTCTTTTGTATATGTACCGTCTATTTTAATTTCTTCTAAATCACGGTTAATTATTTTTGTTACATTATCTTTTACAGCTTCAATCATATTTGCATTTAAAATTAAAGATATATAATCATAGATGGCTGGAATTTTTTCACCTTCATAAAAATCTAGAACACCATACTTTCCATTTTTATTAAATACAAATTTATTGTCGAAAGCATAATATATATCTAAATACCCATTTTGTACTGTTTTATCTTTTGAAATAATTTCTTTTTCTCCATTTTTATTTTCTATAATTAGGTAATCTTTTTCTTGTACTGAACCTATTACATTATATTTCCCTTCAGTTACTTTATTACCTTTTTCATCAAATATATAATTTTTATCATCTTCATTAAATGAAATATATTTCCCTAATATTTTATAATTATTAAATCTAGTTTTAAATATTTCTTTTCCATTTAAATCATACATTCCATATTTATTATATTTTTGTACAATAAAATTATAATCACTGTAAATTATTTCATCAAAAATAGTGTCTATGATTTTTTTATTATTTTTAAATACACCTTTTTTACCATTTTTTTGTACTACTAAATAATAATTATCCCCATCTATTTCAGATTTTATAACATTTTCATATTCGCTTTTTAATATTTCTTTTCCATCATTTGAAATAAATCCAAACTCTTGTATACCATTTTTGTTAACTTTTTTTGTTATATAACCATTTTTAGATTTTTTTGAATTCCATAATTGAATATTAGCACTTATTATATCATCATATTTAGGTGCTACAATTTGGATACCATATTCATTTACTAAACCTTTTTTTCCATTTATTGTTACTAAAAATTTAGATTCATCTTCATTTAAAGCTGAAATTTCATCATAAATTGTATTTGTAATTTTTCTACCATCTAAATCTATAAATCCAAATTTATTACTATTATTTTCTTTATATTTTAGCATATTTCTATAGCCTGAATTATTTTCAGAAATACCTTGAATTGCATATACATCTATATTTTTAAATTCTGTTATTTCATTTCCTTTAAATATTAATACATCATTATTTACATTATATGCAAAAAATAGCGGATATGAATAATTAGGTATTACTATTTTTGTAAATATTGGATCTAATAATACATTTCCTTTTTCATCTATAACTCCTGATGTGTTATCTTTGCTTAATATAAAATATT
>CAUUHK010000069.1:0-3022 GCA_963545005.1 uncultured Eubacteriales bacterium
AATATATATATTTCTCAATTATCTCATTATCTATTTCACTTAATTTATTTTCATTCTTAATTTTTTCTAATTCTTCTTTACTATAATTTTCTAATATATACATTCTATCAACTTTAAATATTTTATGTTGTAAAAATCTATATTCATTTTTTTTATTGATTATATCATCCGCTTCATTATTTTTATTTAAATCTAATAATTCGATTTTATATAAATCTAATAAATTTATATATTTTGAAATATCTATAATAACCTTTTTATATTCATCAATATATTTAAATAAATTATCTTTTAAATTTTTATATAAATTATTTTTTATTTTATCTTCACTATATTTATTTATGAAGTTATTACAATTAGATAAAATATTTTTTATTTCTTCTTTTTCTACATAAAGTTTTTCTATATTCCACATTTTAATTCCTTTCAACTTACTAAATATAAAAGAAGTTACACTATGTGTAACTTCAAATAATTATATCATTTACTTTTTCTTTCAGCAATTTGCCAATTATCTTCAGTATCTCTATTTCCATCCATACTTTTTAATATTTCTTGTTCTTCTTCTTTTCTTTTTAGATCACTGCGATTATTATTTGTATCTGACATAATTTTCACCTCCTTATTAATATTTTTTAATAAGTAATGTGTTAACTATAAAAATTATATATATATATAATTTGTCAAATTTTATAAATTTCATTACAACATATTTTTATTTTTTTATTTCCTTGTTTAGTTCATTATTTTATTTCTTATATATTATCATATTTTTCTTATATTTCATATAATTTTAAATATACAATATATTGAAATTTACATAAATGTTTATATATGATATATTTTTTATATATTAAATAAAATTAAAAGGTGATTATGAATATTTTAGGAATTGTAGCAGAATATAATCCATTCCATAATGGACATTTATATCATTTAAATAAATCTAAAGAACTTGCAAATGCTGATTTTGTTATAGCTATTATGTCTGGTTCTTTTGTTCAACGTGGTGAACCTGCTATTTTAGATAAATGGACAAGGGCAAATATTGCTATATCTCAAGGTGTAGATTTAGTTATAGAATTACCTATACTATATGCTTTAAATCCTGCTGAAGATTTTGCACTAGGTGCTATAAAAATTTTAAAAGAAATTGGTATAGCAAATTATATTTCTTTTGGTAGTGAATGTGGTGAAATTAAAATATTAGAAAATGTTGCAGATATTTTTATAAAAGAGCCTCAAGAATTTAAAAATAATTTAAATTATGCTTTACAATCTGGGAGCTCATATCCATCAGCTTTATCTTATGCACTGTCTAATACATCATATTTAAATATGGATTATTCATCTATTTTAAATACTCCTAATAATGTACTTGGTATTGAATATATTAAAGCTATAAAAAAATTAAATATGAAAATAGGTGCTATTACAATTGCTAGAAATAACTTTTTTGTTGATTATAATACTGGTATACAGAAAAAAATATTATCTGCTACTGAAATTCGTGAATCTATTAAAAAAGATATTCCTTTTCATCAAGATGTACCGTATGAATCTTTTGAATATATAATGAATAATTTAAATAATAATAATATTAGTTTTGGATTAGAATTTTTAGAAAATATTATTCTTTATAAAATTCGAAGTATGAGTATTTCTGAAATTGCAAATATTTCTGAAGTTACAGAAGGATTAGAATTTAAAATAAAAAAAGCTGGCACTATGTCAAATAATTTAAATGAATTAATAGCAAATATTAAAAGCAAAAGATATACAGAATCTAAAATTAAAAGAATTATTTGTAAAATTATATTAAATATAACTAAAAAAGATGTTGATAATGCTAAAAAAATAAAACCATATTTAAGAGTACTTGCGGCAAATAAAAATGGTAAAATGTTAATTTCTGAAATTGCTAAAAAAAATATTAATACTGAAATTATTGTTTCATGTGCTAATTATTTAAAATCTTCTATCAATAAAAATAAAAAACATATGCTTGAAAAAGAAATATTGGCTACAGATATTTATGGATTAAGTTTATTACAAACAGATAGAGGATCTACTGATTTAACAACTAACATTTTTAAAAAATAGCAATTACTTATATTTAAATTACAAAAAGAAAATTATAAAAACTTAAAAATATAAAGAAAAAATTACAAAATTTACATTTTGTAATTTTTTTATTTTATTAAATTATTTATTCTTTTATTCTTTACTTTTATTTCTATATCTTCTTGTATTATATTTTTCTTTAATTTTAATAATTGCTAATTTATATTTTATAGTTAATAAAATTAATAATATGATTAATAAAAATATTATTGCATATGAAATTCTAAATTTTATTGTATATTTTTCATTTGCTTCTCTTAATAAAACATTTTCTTTTCTTAATTTAATATTTTCTGCATTTAATTCTTTTATTTCAATTTCTAATTTAGTTTTATCTTTTTTTAATACATCTAAATTAGTTTCTAATTTACTTGTTTCTTCAGGTGTTAATGTATTATTTAATTTATTTTTAGATAATATTGTTTCTATTTCACTTATTTCTCTTTCTTTAGATTCTAATTGTTCACTTTTGCTAATAATTGTATTTTTATATGTATATCCTTTTACTACTATAACTTCTTTTTCTAATAATTCTATTTCTTTATTTTTATATTCAATTTCTTGTTTTAATCTTTCTATTTCAACTTTTAATATTTTATTTTGTTCTGATGTATTTGGAATTGGACATACTTTATTTATATAATCTTGTTTTAATTTTTCTATTTCTTTATCTTTTTCAATAATTTTTTTCTCTAAATCATTTAATTTATTTAATAGTTCCTGATTTTTCTTTTTAAGTTCTGTATTTTCTCCATTATTATTTTGTAAATTTTTATTTTTTTCTTCTAATTCTTTTATTTTATTTTCAAGTTTTGCTTTTTCTTCATCAAATTTCTTATTATTATTCTCAATTTGTTTTTCTAATTCTTGTATTTTAGTTTTTAATTCTTGATTTTTA
>CAUUHK010000070.1:0-2995 GCA_963545005.1 uncultured Eubacteriales bacterium
GAAGAATATGGTGAAACATATGCAAATTTATAACTATCTTTCTCGATTTTTCTAAACTCAGCTTCTGTTGTTATCTGGAATAATCCATTATTTTCTTTATAATATTTATTAGTAAAATATCCTACTAATCTATTATCTTTATAATATTCTATTCTATATGCAAATCTTGGAACCCATTTCCAAATTTTACCATCTTCAGATTTTGCTAATTGATCAGTCCATTTATCTAAATTTTGATAAGGATTTTCTAAAATTTTATATTCCTCACCTTCTTTTACGCAAGCTTTTAGTCCTTTTGTAAGTATTGGCTGAAATGCCAGTATGTTTTTATAAATATCTTTATGTAAAGTTTTACTACTTATTCCATTATTATAAAAATTTTGTTCATTATAAAATCTGTATTTCTTTATACTTATTCCATTATTATTTTGTAAATAAATTCCTGCTGTAATTAATAAACCTATAATTGAAATTATAGTAAATATATAATAACTTTTTGCTTGAAACTTAATATTTACAATATCTGTATTTAACTTTTTTATTTTCATACATTTCCCTTTATATATAATTATACGTATATTAAGTATATAAATCCTAATCTGTTTATTCAATTAATTTTAAAAAATATAATATTTTTGTATTATATTTTCTATTTCGTAATATAATTTTAATATTTTTCAATTATATTATTGAATTATTAATAAAACTTATATACAATTATTTATATATTTAAGGAGGCTATTATAAAAAAGAAAAAAATAATAATTTTTTATGCATCTTTTGGTAGCGGTCATGCTTCAGCTGCAAACTCTGTAAAAAGTTATTTAGAAGAAAATTTTAAAGATGTAAATGTTATAGATATAGACTGCATGGAATATATCAGTAAAACTATTAATAAAATTAGTATAGATTTCTATAATGAAATTTCTACTAAAATACCTAACTTTTGGGAAATATTATACAACCAATCAAATAAAAAATTTCTATCATCATTGATATATAATTCAAATACATTAATGTCAAAAAAAATAGAAACTTTAATTTTAGAAGAACAGCCTGATTATATTATTTCTACACATCCTTTTGCTACACAAATTTGTTCACATTTAATTAAAAGAAATAAAACAAATGCGAAATTAGCAAATATAATTACTGATTATGAAATACATTCACAGTGGTATATTAATCATCAATATATCAATAAAATATTTGTAGCTACAGACGAAATGAAAGAAGACCTAATTAATGATGGTGTTGATCCAAATAAAATTTTTACATCAGGTATTCCTATTAAACCAAGCTTTTTTAAAAAATATGATAGAAAAGAAATATTAAAATCATTAGAATTAAATGAAAAGAAAAAAACTATATTATTTTTTACAAGTAAACCTTATAATCAAGCTAAATCATTAATAATTGCCATTTTTAAAAAACTTTTACTTTATTATACAAACTACAATATTATTATTTTAACAAGTAGAAATAAAGAAATATCAGATATTTTTAACGAAATACTTAATGAAGATGATTATAAAAATTTAAATGAAGATATTCGCATACTTGAATATTCTAATAAAATTGCTGAACTTATGTCTGTATCTGAATTTATTATTACTAAGCCAGGAGGACTCACAACAACTGAAGCATTAATTTCAAATGTTCCTATGGTTATGGTTAATTTTATACCTGGACAAGAAACTGCAAATGCAAGTTTTATTGAAAAACAACAATTTGGTATAACTATAAAATCTGAAGATGAAATAGATTTAGTACTATCAAAATTACATAATGATTCAGAATTTTTAAAAAACGCAAGGAAAATAAATAAAGAATTATGTAAAAATAATTCAACAAAATTCATCTGTAATATGATATATACTGAAATAGAAAACAAAACAGAATAATCTGTTTTGTTTTTACTTTTTATTCACTTTTATTATATTTTATTCGATATTTGTTCTGCCTTTTAAAGCTTTAGTTAATGTTATTTCATCAGTATATTCTAGATCTCCACCAACTGGTATACCATGTGCTATTCTTGTAAGCTTAACATCAAAAGGTTTTAATATTTTAACAATATACATTGCGGTAGTTTCACCTTCAACTTTTGGATTTGTTGCTATAATTATTTCTTTTATGTCACCTATAGCTACTCGTTGTACTAATTCTTTAATTGTTAAATCATCTGCAGAAACATTATTTATTGGAGATATAGCTCCATTTAAAATATGATACACTCCCTTATATTCATGAGTTCTTTCCATTGCTAAAACATCTTTTACATCTTCAACTACAAAAATTGTTGATTGGTCCCTATTTTTGTCTTCGCAGATAGGACATGGATCAGTTTCAGAAATATTAAAACATTTTGAACATCTTTTTAATTTTCTTTTTGCATCAACTATTGCATTTAAAAATTCTTGTACTTTTGAATTTTCTGCTTCTAATATATAAAAAGCTAATCTTTGTGCAGTTTTGTGTCCTATACTTGGTAATTTTTCAAAATTTTCAATTAATCTATCTATTGATGGTGAATTCATTTTTAAAAACCTGGTAAATTAAAATTACCCATACTTCCTTCTATTTCTTTATCTACTTTTTCAAATACATCATTTAATGCAACTAATATTAAATCTTGTAAAGTTGATATATCTTTTGGATCAACAATTTCTTCTTTAATTTTTAAATCTAATATTTTTTTATTACCATTTATTTTCACATAAACCATTCCACCACCTGAAGTAGTTTCAAATTCTTTTGCTGCTATATCATTTTGTTTTTTTTCTAAATCTGCTTGCATTTTTTTTGCTTCTTGCATTAATTTATTAATATTCATTCCACTTCCTGGAAACATTCCTCTTCTCATTCATTACTCCTTTTTATTTTTATATAATAGTAGAGAAATATGGCGAACAAACAAAAAGATACTTTATAGGGGAACACGGCAGGGGGAGAAGTGACACTAATAATGAAACTATGGAGCTATTTTGTTACG
>CAUUHK010000071.1:0-2934 GCA_963545005.1 uncultured Eubacteriales bacterium
CTATTATATATACTCTGTATTTAACATTGTTTGGCATATAATTTGATTCATCTATAATTTGCCTTATATTATCTACACCTGTATTTGAAGCAGCATCTATTTCAATAACATCTAAGATACTTCCATTTTCTATTCCTTGACAACTTTTACATTCTAAACAAGGTTCTCCATCTTTTAAATTTAAACAATTAAAAGCCTTTGATAAAATCTTAGCGAAAGTTGTTTTTCCAGTTCCTCTTACTCCTATAAATAAATATGCATGTCCAGAACTATTTGTTATTAATTCATTTTTCAATATTTCTTTAATATATTCATGACCTATTGATTCACTAAATAACTTTGGTCTATATTTACGATATAATGATTGATACATTTTTATCCTTTCTTTAGAAGAACTTCCTTTTTATTGGAGCACTCACATAAAGACCATTATTTATCGCTGCTTTCTTCCGAACCTGACGAGATTCATAATATCTTCATTGAATAGCTCCAATAAAAAGGAAGTTCTTTATTCAATAATAGTTATATACTAATTTATGCTAAATTTCAAGTAATTTTTTTTTAATATTACTTTTTATAATTTGTGAAAAATAAATTATTTGTATCTTTATTTTCTATATAATAAGCATTATTATACTTTATATTTTCAAGTACTGAAACATTCATTTTTGACATATATTTCTTACCATCATTTAACTCAATGATTAAATCATATGTTAATTTTATTTTTAAGTCATTATTATTTTTTATCTTACCATTTAATATTTTTAAATTATATTCTATTGTTTGATTTTTATCTATAAATTCAGATATTAAATTATTTTTTTTAATTCGAAAAACTGACATAATTTCATTACCATCACCTACAAAAATCATCTCATCTTTTTCAAGCATTATTTCTCTTTTATCATCTCCAAATAAATTATTTTCATTTTGACCTGCTTGATAAATTCTTATATTCTCTTTATTAGTTGCTTCTACAATTTTTATATTTTTTATTTTTACACTTTTAATACTATTTATTTTATTTCTATCATTATTTTTTATTTTTAAATATATATCATTTAACTCATTAATAATTAATGTATCCTTTTCTTGCCCTGTTTCTCTATTTACATCAACAGAAGATATGATTTGAAAGCTATCAATTTCAAAATATTTTTTCCATTCACCTTTTTGTTCTAATTTTATACCTACAATAACAATAAATATTACTAATAATAATATAAATATTGTAAAAATAACCATTAAAATTTTATATTTTGCTATTTGCAATTTTTCATCTACATTATTAAATAATTCTACCATTTTTATTCACTTTCTTTTCTTTTCTTAATTTTTGAAAAAAGTCTAATATTAATTTTTTACAATCGTCTTTTAAAATTCCACCTATAATATTCATTTTATGATAATAATTAAAATCACTGATTTTTATTTTTGATTCTATAGATCCTAATTTTTTATCTTTTACGCCATAATATACATTTTTAATTCTAGATGAAATTAATGTTCCTGTACACATTAAACATGGCTCTAAAGTTACATAAATACTACAATTTTCTAATCTCCAATTTTTTAATTTCTTTGAAGCTTTTTCAATTGCAATTATTTCTGCATGTTTTGTACATAACATATCTTTTTCTTTTCTATTATGCCCCTTGGCAATTATTTTATCATCTAATACAATTACTGCACCTACTGGTATTTCATTAATTTTTTCTGCTTTTTTCGCTTCTTTTATTGCCATACTCATATAATATTCATGTTTATTTATTTGCTTGTCCATTGTTTTTTTGTAATCTCGCTTTTTTTATTCTTATATCTTCTCCATAAAAAATTTTTTTTGTATAATTTCCTAAAATTCTTGATACTATTCTATCATCATAATACTTAATTAAATTTTCCATTAAGAGATTTGTTGAAATTAAAGTTGATTTATTTTTTATAATTCTTCCATTTATAATATTAAATATTTCTACCATTTTACTATCTGTTATATTTTCTACTCCAAAATCATCTATAATTAATAAATCTACATTTAATAAGTTATATATTAATGCATTATATGCACTTATATTATTTATTTTATCTTGCATCAACTGATTAAATAAATTTGGTGAAGTTTGATAAAAAACTGTATAACCTTTTTTTAAAATTTCTTTTGCAATTGCATTTGATAAAAAAGTTTTGCCTAAACCAGTTTTGCCTAAAAATATTAAATTTTTATATTTAGCATTACTTTTATTAAAATCTGCTACAAATTCTTTAGCAATATTTAATATTTCAATCATATTTAATCTTGAAGATTTTTCATTATTTACTTTATTATCTGAATAATATTCTAAATTAAAAGTGTCAAAATTTTCTTCTAGTTTAGATAAATTTGAATCATTATATCTTTGATTTAATATTTTTTGTTCTAAACAATGGCATTTTTTAGTTTTACCATTTTGAGTTATAAAACCTGTATCTTTACATATTTCACAATTATATTTTACTATAAAAAAATCATCTGATATATTTAATTTTTTTATTTGATTATCTTTTTCTTTTTCTAAAATAGATATTTCTTTTTTAATATTATTTATTTTTTCTTCTTTTTCTATTTCATCTGTATTTTGAAAAATTATTTTTACAATATCATTACTTAATTTATATATTTGATCATCTAAGTTTTTAATATTTTTGTGTTCATTTAAAAAAATTTCTTTTTTCTTTTCTAATATTAATTCATTTTTTTCTCTTCTATTTTGGTATTCTAAAAGAATTTCTTTTAAATCCACATTTACCTCCTAATCATATAATTCTTTAATATTACTTAAATCAAAATCTCTTTGTTCATGATTACTACTTACATTTGTTTTATTTTTATTATAACGGCGGATTAAAAGCCTTTGGGTTTTCAGACGGCCTTTTCTGTCGTTAAATCAAAAT
>CAUUHK010000072.1:0-2928 GCA_963545005.1 uncultured Eubacteriales bacterium
AAGAACAGATTCAAAACCATCACTAAGTTTTAGTTTTATTGTATCTATTATAGTGTTCTGTACATCTTCTTCTTTTAAAGTATTTGAAAATTTTTTAAATTCTTCTATTAAAGGACTAACAGTAAACATAGTTATTTCATCTTCTGATTTTAAAGGATTAATTTCTAAAAATACTTCTATTTCTTCTCCGTTAATACTATAATCAAATTTAGTATCAAACATTTCTTTATTGGTATATGGATTAACCATATATAAAGTAGTATTAATAGGTAGATTAACATAATTATTTTTTTCTTTAACCATTTTATCAAAGCTATTAAGCATTAATAATATAGTATACGTGCTAATAACACCTATAGTAGTATCATTTATGAAACTTTCTATGATTTTCTTAAATGATGGATAAGCTTTAAACTCTATTTCTTTCCATTCATTTGTCTTTTCATATATTCTTTTTGTATTAATTTTTTTTAAAACTATTTTCATTTCATCAACTCTCTTGTATTTTTTTCAAAATATTCATTTTTAAATATAAAAGGAGAATGTGTCATAGCTACTATTAATCCGCATTTATTAGTTTTTACTATACTTGGAATTAAATTTTCTTGCCATTCAATAGATAAAGAATTTTCAGGTTCATCTATTAGTAAAATAATATCTTTTTTATTTTTAAAATATATTTTAGAAAATAAAGAAAGTATTTCCTTTTCTCCTTTTGATAAACCAATATTTTTATCATCTTAATAACATATAATTTCTATTTTATTAGTTTTAAAAATTTCACTTACAAACTTTTTTGTTTTTAAAGTCTTATTAAATAAAAAACTTTCACATATTTTTATAAAATTATCTATATCTTCTTCTGATTCTTCTTCAATTATAAAATCAAATTCAGCTTGTCTACAATCTGATAAGAATAATACTTTTTCTTTTGTTTTATATTTATTTAATAAGTTTTTTAAAATTGAAATTTGACTATTTGTATTTCTGTCATAAGTAAAAAATTCACTTTTTTTAATTATTACAACATCTTCTTTTTTAAATTTAATATGAATTTCTTCAAAACCTATATTATAAATAGATAATAAATTATCTGTAAATATTCCTTTTAAAATTCTAAGAATTGTTGTTTTACCACAACTATTATATCCTACAAAAATATTTACTAAATTATTTAAATCAATAGTTACATCTTGTTTGTTTAAAAATTTAGTTATTTTTATATATTCTATATTTACTTTATTTTCCATTAATCATCACCTATATTTAATTTATTTTTTAAAAATTCAATTCCTTTTGGTAACCATCTCATTTGATTAACATTTTTTTGTTCTATTTCACCTTTATCATTCACTTTTTCTATTGTTCTTATTATATATTTAACATAATTTTTATTTTCATATTTTGAATTAAGAACATAACTATTATCAGAATTTACTTTATGTTGTATTTTTAGTTCTATTAGTTTTTTATTTAATTCATTAGCTGATTTAAAACCTAATATTTTTGCAACATTAGTTGTAGTTATAGAACCATCTGCTGACAAAAACATATCATAAGATTCTGCTTTTGGTTTCATTTCTTTATTTTCTAACTGCAATGGTTTTACTATTAATTCTCTATAATCAGATAAAGCTTTACTTGATTCTTCTTTTGTATCAGACTTTATTATTTTTAATAATAATTGGTCTTCTAAAGAAATATTTGATTTTTGTTCTGAAATTATTTTTTCCATTTCATCAAACTTATTAATATATTCAAGTTTAAATTCTTCATAACCTCTTATTGAAAACATATATAACAAGAAACCATTTTTTGTCAAAAGATATTCTCTTCTATTTTCTCCTTTAGAATCAACATAATTTGAATCTAAAATTAACGAGCTCAAATCTGAGCTTGTTGAATTTTTTATTATATTGTCTAAATCTCTTAAAACATTTTTATGTTCCTTTCCTAATTTGCTTGCAATTAATCTGCTACTTATTACTACAACACCGTTGTTGTTAATTAAATCATAATTTTCTATTTTATTTATCATTTTTGTCATCCTTTCTATTACTTTCTTTAATTATTTAAAATAGTTTCCTTTATTTTTTTTATAGAAAATAATATTTCTTTATATCTTTTATTAGAAACTATTTTTTTTAAATTTTTATAATTTTCTAAATTTAATGTTAAAACTTCATTAAGATATTCAAGCTCATTATTATTTTCTTCATCATCGATTTCAAATCCTAAAAGTTTACTTCTTAAAAATTCTATTTCTATAATTCTATCTATTAATAATTGAAATTTAGAATTATTTATTATTTTTTCTATTTCATCATAATTTTCAAATTTATCTAATAAAAATTCATTTAATTCTTTTAATTCGTTATTATTATTCATCTGTAAAAATCACTCCGCCTTTATTTTTTGCAACACTTTTTATATTCTTAATTCCACAATCTTTTAATACTTCTTTCAATTCTTATTTGTTTAAATCTTTTATATCTTTCTTATATGTTTTCTTTAATTTTCTCTTATTAATTTTACTCACCTTGAAATTCTCTTAGTACTAACATAGCATTCATTTTATTATATAAAGAAGTTGAATCTTCTAAATTTTTAATAAAAATTTCAGCTTCTGGATTTGAGAAAAAGAAACTTATAGCTTTACCGTTTCTTATTACAGTTAATTTAAATTGTAAATTATTATTATAAACACTGTTTTCAAAGATAATTGTTTTAGGGTCTCTAGCATTCATATGAGGAAAATTAACTTTACCTTCTTGATTTGAATGATATAAATTAGATACTTGTGCTATTTCTAATTCAGATAAATTAAATATAGCTTTGTTATTATAATCAAATTTAGGTAAATTATTATCATAACCCATTTGAGGGGCTAGAGTAATTAATAAATCTCCTGTTGATTTTGATGGTACT
>CAUUHK010000073.1:0-2914 GCA_963545005.1 uncultured Eubacteriales bacterium
TAGTGCTCTATTTATAGCTGTATAAGCTGTATTAGATTTTTTAGAATTCGCTAAATATATCACAACCTCAGCTAAAATAATTCTAGATTCTGGCATCCCTATATTCTTAACTGCTTCGAGTCCAGATGTTGCAAGGATCAAAGCTTGTGGATTAGCCAGTCCTATATCTTCTGCAGCAGAAATAACTAGTCTTCTTGCTACAAACATAGGATCTTCACCAGCATTTAATATTTTTGCCATATAAACAATTGCTGCATTTGGATCTGAACCTCTTATCGACTTAATCATAGCAGAAATATTATCATAATGTTCATTCCCATTTTTATCAAATAAATGTTTTTTTTCTTTAAAAATATTGCTTAAAATGTCATCTGTTATTTTTATTTCTGCATTTTCATTTAATGTTGTAGACATAACAACATTTTCTAAGCTAGATAAAGCAAATCTTACATCACCATTAGATATATTAGCTAACTTTTGTAAGATATCATCTGTTATACTAATATTTAATTCTTTTAAATATTTATCTTTATTTATTGCATTATGTAAAATTTGTACTATATTTTCATTAGTAAGTGAATTTAATTTAAAAATATTTAACCTGGATAGCAACGCTTTATTTATTTCAAAATATGGATTTTCTGTTGTTGCACCAATTAAAATAATTAGGCCTGATTCAACATATGGAAGTAATATATCTTGTTGTTTTTTATTAAACCTATGAATTTCATCAATAAAAACTATACTTTTTCCTAAAGGATTAAACAACATATTTTGTGTTTCATCAACAATTTCTTTAATATCTGATACTCCCGCAGTAACAGCATTTAATTTATAAAATTTATATTTTGTATTTTTTTCAATAATCTCAGCAATAGTTGTTTTTCCAGTACCTGGAGTTCCATATAACAGCATGCTAGATATATTATCATTTGTTATTAATTTATATAATAACATATTTTTACCTAATAAATGTTCTTGACCTACAACATCATCTATAGTTGTAGGTCGCATTCTGTATGGTAAAGGTTCATTCATTACTTATTCTCCATAATTTGTATATTTTCAATAATTACATCTGAAACAGGTTTATCATTTTGATCTGTTTGAATTGCAGCTATTTTATCTACAATATCCATACCTTCATATACAAAGCCAAAAACTGTATAATTTTTAAATAAACTTGGATAGCCACCAAATTCTTTATATGCTTCAATTAAACTTTTATTAACATTATTAGTATTTTTTAAAAATTTTTCATTAAATTTTGCTTGTGTTATAAAAAATTGACTACCTAATGATTTCTCAGCTTTACCAGATGCCATGCACAAAGTTCCTCTGAAAGGAAAATACTCATCATTAACTTCTTTAGAAAAATTTTCTCCCCATATACTTTGTCCACCTGTTCCATTTCCATTTGGATCTCCACCTTGTATCATGAAATCATTTATTACTCTATGAAATGTTAAGCCATTATAATATCCATTTTTTGAATGTGTTACAAAATTTTCTACTGCTTTTGGTGCAACATCTTTAAAAAATTTTATTTTTATTGTTCCATAAGATTTAATATTCATTATTGCTATTTCTTCACCTTGTTTTGGTAACGCTTTCATTTCTTTAGCTTTAGCAACATAATCTATATCATTATTTGATTTTGCTTTTTCAATTTTTTTAATATTATTATTTAATTTGTTTTCACCTGATGTAAACATTTTATCTGTTATTTTCATCGCAATAAAAGCAATTAATAATACTGCAACTATAACTATAATTAATATTATTATATTTTTGTATTCTTTCATTTTTTCTCCTATTTTTTAATTTTATTTTTAAAAATTATCATCTGGTATATATATCCTATTTTTATTTCTACCAAAAAAACCTCTAATACCTGTAACAATTTTAGAAAAAAAAGTTTCTTTTTTTGGTATTGTTAAACTTCTTATTTCATTATCTATCTCAACTTTTTTATTTTTTCTATCCTGCATAAAATCTTTTTTATCTATTTTATACATTTTTTTTAATTTTTTTAATGTTTTTCTATCACACCAAGAAGATTTTAATATAATCGATAAAATTATAATTGTATCATAAGATAAATTTTGTTCTTGCAAACTTTTATTTCTATTTATTTTAAAATCATAAGTATCATCTTTATAATTTTCCATGAACCATAAAAAATTTTGTGGAACTTTCGCTCTTAAATTTGGATCTGTATATTCTAATACAACTGATACTTCTTTTAAAGCTCTATATAAAGCATTTTGTGAAGCCATATTTTTCTCCTTTATTTAGTTAATAATTTTAATGCAATTTTTATTGCTTCTTCTGTATTTTGTGCTTCTTTAGTAACATCTGATATAATTTTTTCAATATCTTTCTTATAATAACCTAGGAATATTAAAGCTTCGTTCAATTCTTCCACATTAATATTACTTACACTATTATTAGTATTTGTAATAATATTTTTGTCTTTAACTTTATTTTCTTTTACTAGTTTATCTTGTAATTCAAGTATAATTCTTGAAGCAGTTTTTGGACCAATTCCTGTTATCTTAGATAATTTTGAATTATCATTTGTAATAATTGCTAATGCAAATTCATGAGGCTCGATTTCAGATAATATTCCAATAGCTGTTTTTGCTCCTATTTTTGTTACGGAAATCAAGTGTTCAAACATTCCCTGTTCTTCAAGAGAATAAAATCCAAATAAACTAATTTCATCTTCTCTTACATGATAATAAGTATATATTTTAACTTTATTTTCTAATCCTCCTGCTTGTAATTTCATTATTGAATTATCTGTCATATTAATAACATAACCTATTTCATTATTTTCAATAATAACTTTATTTTTTTTTATATCTATTACTTTTCCTATAATATATGAATACATTTTACCTCTTTTGAT
>CAUUHK010000074.1:0-2668 GCA_963545005.1 uncultured Eubacteriales bacterium
ACCTAGATATTATGATAATACTATTTAATAATTTAGGTCTGTTATTTTAATTTTAAAATTAGAATTAGAATTAAGTTTAATTTAATTTAACTTTACAATAAAACAATAGTCATAAAATGTTATAAAAGACACTTATTATACAAAAATAATACAAAATAATTAAAAATAATGTACAAAATAAAAAGTTATCCACATAGTTATCCACATTATCCACATTTTTATGGTAAACTAATCAAAAATAATAATAAAATAAAAATTCATTGATATTTAAGAAAATATAGACGGTTATAAAAAATATGGCTTAAATATCAGCATTATTTTATAAAAAATATGTATGATTATTTGCAAATTAAATTCTTTTTGAATTACATAAAATTGAATTAAAAATATTTTTTTATCATGAATTGAAAAAATTATTTATAAAAAATATATATATTTTAAAAAATAAATTAAATACAATACAATTAAATTAAATAGTAATTATAAATCAAGGTAAAGTAAAATAAAATAAAAATAAAAAGGAATGAAAGTAGGATGAAAAATAAAAAAAGATACAAATATTTGTATCTTTAATTGGCAGGAGTGGAAAGAATCGAACTCTCATCAAAGGTTTTGGAGACCCCTATTCTACCATTGAACCACACCCCTATGATATAAAAATTATAACATAGATAGATAGAATATGCAATATATTGAAAAGATTTTATTATGGAAAAATGTAGAAAGTTGTAAAACATTTGTAAAATAAAATATTTTTTTGTTGTAATATTGAAATGATAAATGAATATGATATAATATGATTAATATAGAAGATGAGGGAATGATGGGATTTAAAGATTATTATAAGATATTAGGACTTACAAGTGTTAAAATAAGTCAAGAAGAGATTAAAAATGCATATAGATTACAAGCTAAAAAATATCATCCAGATTTAAACACGAATAATTCAGCAGAAATAATAAAAGATATAAATGAAGCATATAAAGTGTTATCAAATCTAGAAAAAAAGAAAAAATATGATAAACTTTGGATAAACTATATTGGAAAATCAAAAAAAGAAAATATAACTTATTCTAATGACTTAAAAATAAAAAGTATTAGAGAAGAACTTAAAAAAATATTTTTTGGTACAAATTTTAAATTAATAAATGTATTTAAAAATTTTGGAAAGTCAAAGAAAGAAAGTTCTAAAAATACATTAACAGAAACTATTATCTTAACAATAACAATAGAAGAAGCATATAATGGTACAGAAAAAATAATCAAATATAATAATAAAGAATATAATATTAAGATTCCTAAAAATTCTAAACAAAGAGATTTAGTAATAATTAAAAATCTAAAAAATAAAGAAGATGAAAATACTTCTAAAACATTAATATTAGAATTAAATATAGCCCCTATAAATAATTTAAAATTAAATGGTTTAGATATTATAGATGTATTAGAATTATCACCAGAAGAAGCCGTTTTAGGTACAAATATAGAATATAAGTTTATGAATGAAACTTTATCAATAAAAATTCCTAAATGTTGTCAAAATGGTAAAAAAATAGTTATTAAAAATAAGGGGTTAAAAACAAAAGACCGTAAAGGGAATCTAATCTTAGAAGTAGTAATAAAAATACCTAATAAGATTACAGAAAAACAAAAAAATATATATAAAGAGTTAATGGATTTAAAAAATGAAAAAATATAATAATAGAAGAGATAGAAAAAAGAATAATAAAAAGAATAATACTAAACAATATTATTCTTTTTTTAGAACAATATTTAAATTAATATTAAAACTGATAATTATTTTTGGATTAATATATGTATTATTTGTATATACTAATATACTTAATGAAAATATAAGTGAAGATAAAAGTATAAAAGCATATGAAGAAATATTAAAAAATGATATTAATTTTGCTAAATATACAGAATTAGATGTATCAAAAGATAATAATAAAACATATAAGTATATGTCTAAAAATATAACTATATATAATTTAACAGATAATGAGATTATAAGTGTTAAGAAAAAAGAACAGCAATTAAGAAAAGAAAAATGTGTACCTGCATCAATTACAAAATTATTCATAGTAAAATATGTAGTAGATAATTTTGATTTAAATTCAAAAGTTACAGTAGGAAATGAGCTTAATCTATTAGGACTATATGATACTAGAGCAGGAATAAAAGAAGGGTATACATACACTATAGACGAACTTATTAAATGTGCATTGTTACCGTCTGGTGGAGATGCTGTATATACATTATCAAAAGCAATTATAAATAAAAAAGAAAATAAAAATATCTCAACAAATATAGATACAAATAGAATAGTTAAAGATTCATCAGAAATACTAAACAAATATTTTAAAGAATTAGGATTTAACGATACTAAAATAACAGACCCTACAGGAATTAGAGAAGATACTAATATAGGGGTTATGGATATATTAAAATTAAGTAAATTAATATTAAAAGATGAATATATATCAAATATAACTAGTAAACATAGGATTAGGTTAAATAATTTAAATGGAGTACAATATTTAGAAAATACAAATAAGTTCATAAATAAGCAAAGTATATTTTATGATAAAAATGTAATTGGGCTTAAAACTGGAACATTAGATGATTGGTCTAATATATTAGTATTATTACAATATAATGGAAA
>CAUUHK010000075.1:0-2606 GCA_963545005.1 uncultured Eubacteriales bacterium
TAATTTTTAAATTTTTGTAATTAAAAATTAATCTTTAAAAAAATATTAAATATTGTTAAAAAAATTCAGCCATATTTTCTTCACATTATCTATCGTATATTTTTTAGCATTATCATATGAAGGTTCTATATATGATAGATATTTTTTATCATCTTCAATTAATGATATTATTTGTTTTGACATTTCCTCTTTATTTCTATTTTCTACTACAATTCCTGTACCGTTTAAAATTTCTATAACACCCGTTGCACTTGAAAAAGTACAAACAGGTAATTTAAATGATTGTGCTTCAAGTGCTACTAAACCAAATGATTCTTCAAATGAACTCATTACATATATTTTAGATTTAATATATTCCTTATTTAATTTTTCTTTATCTAAAAATCCAGGTAATTGAACATATTTTTCTATGCCTAATTGTTTTATTTTATTAATTAAATTTTCTTTTTCATCTCCATCACCAATTATTCTATAATTATATTCTGGATGTTTTTGTATGACTTCATAATAAATGTCTATTAAATCTGAAAATCCTTTTTCTTTAGATAATCTGCCAACAGCAATTATACTTTTATCTTTTTTTGAAATGTCTACATTATTTATATCTTCAAAATTATCTATAGCATTTGGAATATATATACATTTTGTTTTACATATTGATTTATAAAAATTAGTTAATTCTTTTGATACTAATATTAAATAATCTAAATTATTAGTTTGATTTTTTATATAGTTTATATATTTAGTATCATTATTATGATGTTTATGCTCGATAGCTATTTTAACTGCACTGATATTTAATTTATTTATTAACTCAGTATATATTTGCCTTGTAGATATTACATAATCATAATTATTAGTTAATAAATGTTTTTTAACTAAACTAATTCTTTCATATAATATTTTTATAGATTTTATTCCTTCTATGAAGATATTTTTAAAATTTTTATTTTTTACTGCTTTTTTAAAATCTTCTCTATTTGGCATATAATTACTTAAAGTTAATATTTTTACTTTATCATCAAACTTATATGCGATATTTGAATTATACATATTAACAATTGTTACATCATAGTTCTCACAAAGCATATTAGCTAAATTAGTTGTTGCTCTCTCTACTCCACCATAATTTAAATGAAGTGTTATTATTGCTATTTTCTTTTTCATATTATTTTCTTTCTATATTATTTTCTTAATATTAAAATTTCATTATTTAACATTTGTAAATTTTTAAAAAATATTTCTTTATCCATCTTTTGATATTTCTCAGTTTCAGGATTGTGAATATACATATATTTTTCATCATAACCTATCAATACTCCTGTTGCTAAATTTATATATTCTTCATATTCCATATTTTCAAATTTTATTTTACCAGCAGATTTTAGAATTTCTCCTTTACTATTAATATTTAATAATATTGGGATATTTTGATCGATTAAGTCATAAATTTCTTTATTATTTGTAATATATTTTATTTCCGCTAAATTGTGATAGATGTTATTTATCATATTCTTAATTGGTTGTAATGGATATGTAATTATGCTTCCATCTGCTTCAGAAAGATTAGGATTCCCTATAAATTCTATAAACGGATTACCTGAAATATATCCATTTTTTTCATCATTTAATTTTTTAGGCATACCTAATTTTAAATTTTCATATAGCTGATTACTATTAGTTTTATATCCATAATATGATAATAACATTAGTGATGATGCAATAGAACTTCCTTTTTGCATTTTTATATCTAAATTAGATATATATTTAACATTTACCAATTTAGGTTTTTGATATGAAAATCTATTATCTCTATATATCATAAACCCAGGATTACCATATTCATTTCTAATTTTTACCCATTTATTATCATATTCTTTAATAACTTCATAAGCTTCCCATGGTTCGGATAAACTAAGTGTTTCAGATTGATATAATGGTTTTTCTTTTATTTCATATACACCTGTTACATAGAGTTTTTTAAACTCATTTTTTTCTTTTGTGACTATAATATCGCAAAAATCTTCTTTTTCTTTTGATAATGTACTAACAATTATTTTAGCTGTCCCCACTTTTTTTGCAATCAACATACCATTTTCTTTAACTTCGACAACACTTTCATCAGTAGATTTCCATATTAAATTTTTATTTGTTGCATTAACAGGTTCTATTTCTGTATTTAAAATATATTTTTGGTCAACTCCTATTTTTACATTTTTTTCATCTAATTTTAATTTTGTAATTTTATTCCAAATAACTTCTAAATCCAAATGATTTAATATTTTACCAAAACCATCTTTTATTATAACTTTTACACTACCAGCTTTTTTACCAACTAAAAATTTATTATCTTTTATTTCTAATATACTAGTATCTAAACTTTCTAATTTATATGTTTTATCTTCTGCTGTTTCTGGAAATAAAGATAATTTTAGTTCATATTCTTCAAAAGCAGATATTTTATCTATAGGATTTATAATTTCGACTTCTTCAATAAAAGTAACACAATCAAATTCTAATTCATTACTTCTAATATTATTAGATTCAAGATATATAGTAGATTTTCCTATTTCCAATCCTATAACTTTATTATTTTCAATTTTTAA
>CAUUHK010000076.1:0-2583 GCA_963545005.1 uncultured Eubacteriales bacterium
TTCTTTTACTTGTTTATAATTTTCACCATTTGAAACTTCTCCCCATAATAAATAATCAATATGAATAGTATAAATTTCATTTTCTAATCCACATTCTTTAATTGCGTATTCATAGGAAAATTTATCATTTTCTACTGGAAGATTAAAAATATCTTTAAGTAAATTTTTAGATAATTTTGAAATTCCCAACATTTCTCCACTATAATTTGCTAATTCTCTAAGATCTTTTGAAATATTCCAAAGTTTTCCATTTTTTTCTTCTATAAAACTTTCATTTTTATAGCCTTTTTCAGCACTTACTAATACAGCATTTGCTCTATTAGATTCTAAAATATAATCAAGTGCTTTTTCCTCATATATAATATCACTATCTAAAAGAATTATATCTTCTTGACAGATATCTTTTAAAGTTAATAGTGAAAAAAAACTTCCTTTTTCTTCATAATCATTATTATAAATTATTTGTACTTGAGAGTACTTTGTTTCTAAATATGAAAATAATTCTGATTTATATCCACAAACAATATAAATTTTTTTAATTTTTTTCTTTAATAGTAAATTTATACTTCTCTCTATTACTTTTTGGTTATCAATTTCAATTAAAGCATTTGGAGTTTCAAAAAAATTTGATTCACCAGCTGCTAATATTATTGCTTTCTCTGGATGGTTTTTTTTATAGTGACTTTCTAGAAAATTAATTCCTTTTTTTGAAATTTTATATTCTTCATTTCTATTTTCTTTTTTGAAAAGATAACCTTCTTTTTCAAAAAAATTAATAATATTATTTACTTTTCCTAAAGACATATCTAATTTTTTAGAAATTTGCCTTTGGGTAATTTTAGGAAATTTAGATAAAAGTTGTAAAATTTTTTCGTTCATTTTTATACCTCTCTTTTAATATTATGAACATAATATAACATTTCTTCTTTTTTTTGTCAATATTTTAAAATAAATAAAAATTTAATTAAAATAAATAACTATTATATCAATTAGTGCTTAATTTTTTTAATTCAATAAAGTGATTTAATTAAACAAAAAAGAGAATCTTTTAAGATTTTATTCTCAAAAAATTCTCTTAGTTATGTTAATTCTAAGTCTAAACTTTTTTTATCAACACTATTTGACAAATAACCAATTTTTTGTCAATACTATTTAACAAATTAAACTAAATCCCAAATACTATTCTCAAAAAAGATATTTTTTTAAATTTATTTGTAATAAAAATTATGAATAAATTTGCTATATACGGGATAAAAATACCGAAGAAAAATGAAATGGGTAAGACAATAGTCCATGATAAATTTAGTATCTGGTATCCTACTATTCTAATAAAAACTTGTGGAAACCATGACAATAAATATATTGTATAAGATTTTCCATACAAAAAATTTAAAAAATTATAGTTTTCTTTATTATAAATTTTACTTAAAGAAATCATAGACAAGATTCCAATTATTGAAATAAAAATATCATATTCTACTCTTATAATAGGAATGTTTGATAAACAATTTAGTACTAGTACAAAATTTAATATTAAACATATTTTCTTTTCATTAAGTTTTAAAAATGAGCATATTAAAATTTGATATTTACGATAAAAAATTCCAAAGGTAAAAAATAAAAAATAATATAATACTATCGAAGTTCCAAGTAGTTTTATAGAAATGTATTTTTTAGAAACTACTGCAAGAATAAATCCTCCTATTAAAAATATATATACATTTTAAATAATATAATAAAATATAAAATGTATTTTTACTTTTTAAGTATCTTAATAAAAACAAAGAAATTAACATAATAAAAAATAAAGTTGGTAAAAACCAAAAAAATATTATAGGATTATTTTTAGGATACAAAAAGCCATTTAAATATCCTTTAAAACTAAAAACTAGAGGTCTCATTGCAAAACGTCCTAATAAATATTTTGGAATATATGCTATTGTAGAAATTATAAAATAGGGAACTAAAAGTCGCTTAGTTTTTTTAATAAAAAAATCTTTATACCCACTAATGTTATAATTAAACAAATAACCTGATATAAACATAAATAATGGCATATGAAAACTATAAATCCATTTTGTTAAATATGGAATATGTTTTCCTGAATGTCCTAAAACTACTAATATTATTCCTATTGCTTGTAAAAAACTAATTTCTTTATTTATAATTTTATTCAATTTTTTCTACACTCCCAAAATTTTTTTCAAATACTCTATACCTTCTATTCTTTTCTGTTCAATTATTGGTGATATATTTTTATAATCTACACTCTCTATTTCCACTAACTCATCAGTTATCATTCTATTTTCCAAATGAAGTTGTCTTAATAAATTTTCAAACCTTTCTGTCCTATAACCTTTTTTTAGCACAGAATAGAAAGGTTTTTCATAAATAATAGAAAAAGCACTACCATGAAATGAAGTTGTTATAACAAATTCTGCATTTTTAAATAAATTTAAAAATTCTTTTGGACCTGCATCAAAAACATATTTGTCTGCTTTTATTCTTTTTATAGCTGTTAATTGAAGACAGACCACTGGAAGTTTATATTTCTCTTTAACTTTATCTATAACTTTTTCTAAA
>CAUUHK010000077.1:0-2555 GCA_963545005.1 uncultured Eubacteriales bacterium
AAAAATATACTTTCTATTATTTATTATTATTATATATTTTTTTACTTAGGACATTATCATAAATTAATCATATCATATACATTAAAATTTAATTATACTTGAAAAAGCATATTCGTAAAATTATACTAGTATTAAGAAAAAATATGTTTAACAAAAGAAAAGGTGAAAAATGGATAAATTTAAATTACAACCAAAAGATTTAATAACAAATATTGATGAATTCGAAATAAAATATAATCCAAGTGATTTAGTAGTAGATACAACAGACCTAATATATGGTCAAGATAGAGGTATTCAAGCTTTTGAATTTGGTTTAAATATAGATATTAAGGGATATAATATATATTTTTCAGGACCAACAGGAGTTGGAAAATCAATGTATATTAAAAAATATTTAAAAGATAAAGCAAAAGAAAAAGGTGCACCTTCAGATTGGATATATGTATATAATTTTCAAAAAAAAGATGAACCATTTCCAATTGAAATGAAAGCAGGTGAAGGAAGAGAATTTGCATTAGATATGGAAAAATATGTATCTTATGTTTCTTCATCAATTAAAAAAACTTTTTCTAATAGTGAAATTGAAAAGGAAAAAGAAAAAGTACAAGAAGAATTTGAAAAAATAAAAGATGCTGAAATAGCTAAGTTAAATAATGAAATAAAAGATAAAGGATATGCTGTTAAAAAAAGTAATGAAGGCGTATTTATGGTGCCAGTTGTAAATGGTAAAGTATTAAATAAAGATGAATATATGTTATTACCAGATAGTAAAAAAGCAGAGCTACAAACACAAGCTCCATATATTCAAGAAAAAATATTTGAAATGCTTACAAAATTAAGAGAAAATGAAATAGATAATGAAAAGAAAATACTTAAATGGCAAGAAACTGTTGCAGAAATAACAGTACAACAAATAACCAAAAAATTAAAAGAAAAATATAAGCATAATCTAAATATTATAAAATATTTAGAAGATGTTGGCAATGATGTGGTTAAAAATGTTAATGAATTTTTAGCACCAGAAGAAAAAAATGCCCCAAATCAAATGAAGATAAAAGTACCAAAACCTTGGGATAATTATAAAGTTAATGTATTTGTAGATAATTCTAAAATTAACGAAGCTCCAGTTATAATGGATTTAGATTATACATTTGAAAATATATTTGGTAAATTAGAATATGAAAATAATTTTGGTAGCTTAAAAACTGACTATATGAAATTAAGAGCAGGATTATTACATAAGGCTAATGGTGGATATATTGTGTTTGAAGCAAGAGATTTATTAACTACACCAATTGCATATGATACATTAAAAAAAGCTTTAAAAACTGAGCGATTAGGTATAGAAGCAGCACCAGAACAAAAGATGGCAATGATTTTATCTAGTATCAAACCATATCCAATTCCAATAAATTTAAAAGTAATAATAATTGGGCATGATGATGTATATGAATTTTTAATGAATACAGATCCAGACTTTAAAAAATTATTTAAAATAAAAACAGAATTTGATAATGAGTCAGATAAGACACAAGAAAATATAGATAAATTAACAAAATTTATATCAAGCTATATAGCACTTCAAAAGTTATTACCAATAAATGAAAAAGCAGTAAAAAAAATAGTACTTTATGCAATAATGCTTGCAGGAGAAAAAGATAAAATTACAACAAAATTGGCAGATATTGGGAGATTAGTTGGAGAAAGTAGTGTATGGGCTAAATTAGATGGGAAAGATGAAATATCTGAAAAATATGTAGATAAAGCTTTTGAAGAAAGAAAAGTAAGAATAAAAAAATATGATAAAAAATATATAGAAATGATTCAAAAAGGAACATTATTAATAGATACGGAAGGTGCAAAAATAGGCGAAATAAATGGACTTTCAGTAATATCAATAGGAGATAATGCCTTTGGTAAGCCAACAAAAATAACAGCAAATACATATAAAGGAAATAGCGGAATTGTAAATATTGAAAGAGAAATAAATTTATCTGGACCAACACATTCAAAAGGTGTTTTAATAATGCAAGGATATTTAGGAGAAAAATTTGCACAAGATTTTCCTCTTTCATTATCTGCAAGTATATGTTTTGAACAAACATATTCTGGTGTAGATGGAGATAGTGCATCATCAACAGAAATATATGCAATGCTTTCAAGTTTATCAGGGATACCAATAAAACAAGAAATAGCTGTTACTGGTTCAGTTAATCAAAAAGGTGAAATTCAACCAATTGGTGGTGCAAATGAAAAAATAACAGGATTCTATGAAATATGTAAATTAAGAGGATTAACAGGTACTCAAGGTGTAATAATACCTAGACAAAATGTTAATAATTTACATTTATCTAAAGAAATTATAGACGCTATAGCAGATAATAAATTTAATATATGGGCAGTATCTAATATAGAAGAAGGGATTGAAATTTTAACAGGTAAAAAAGCTGGTAAAAAAGATGAAAATGGAAAATATGAAAAAGACAGTATATATAGCTTAGTTTACGACAAATTAAACAAATATTCTGAAAAAACAGAAACAGTTAAAAAAAATG
>CAUUHK010000078.1:0-2548 GCA_963545005.1 uncultured Eubacteriales bacterium
CCATGATTTAAATGCAATACATATATATCTAAATCCATATTATATTTTTTATTAAATCTAATTATTTGATTAAACATAAAAATAGAATCTGGTCCTCCAGATACAGCTAATAGAAGAATATCTTTTTTATTAATAAGTTTTTCTTCTATAACATATTTATCAAAACGTTCATCCATTTCTTTATATTTTTTATTCATTATCTCCCCAATCAATATCTTCATCTTGTTCTAAGTTCATAAATTTTGTGTGTTCTCCAGACCAGAATAAAGGTATAGTTCCTGTTCTACCACCTCTATGTTTTGCAATTATTAATTCAGCAATATTTTTTCTCTCAGATGTTTCATTATAATAATCATCTCTATATATGAATAATACTAAGTCAGCATCTTGCTCAATTGCTCCAGATTCTCTTAAGTCTGAAAGCATTGGTCTTTTAACACTTTTACTTTCTTCTTTACCATTTTTTCTTTCAGCTGATCGAGATAATTGTGATAGTGCTATAATTGGTATATCTAATTCCATAGCAAGTTGTTTTAATGAACGGCTTATTACAGTAATTTCTTGTTCTCTTGTCTGATTTTTTTTACTTATAGGTTCAATTAATTGTAAATAATCTATTACAATCATAGCTAAACCTTTATCTGCTTTTAATTTTCTTGCCTTTGCAGCTATTTCCATAATATTTATACCAGCTGTGTCATCAATATATAATTCAGCTTTAGACAGTACTGATAATGCTTGTACCATTTTATTTCTATCTTCACCATAAATATTACCTGTTTTAATTTTGTTATTATCTATCATTGTTTCAGAAGATAGTATTCTTTTTGCAATCTCATTTTTTGACATCTCCATATTAAATATTAATACTGGTTTTTTTTCATTAATAGCTATATGTGTTGCCATATTTACTGCAAGTGCTGATTTACCCATACCAGGTCTTGCTGCAAGGATTACTAAATTCTTTTTTTGCAAACCATTTGTTTTTTTATCAAATTCTACAAATCCAGTTGATACACCTGTTAATTTACCTTTATTGTTATATGCTTCATCTATTTCTTTATATGTACTAATTAAAATTTCTTTTAATACTTCATAACCATTTTTTACATTTTCTTGATTTAAATCAAAAATAATTTCCTGTGCTTTAGCAATTATATTTTTTGCTTCCTGCTCCTCATCAAAACCTAATTTTTGCATTTCAGATGCAGCAGATATTAATTTTCTTAATTGAGATTTTTCTTTTACTATTTCAATATATTGTTTAATATTTGCTGAAGTTGGAACACTATCTGCAAGTTCTGTTAAATATTCACTTCCACCTATATTTTCTATCATCCCCATAGTAGTAAGTTCATTTCTAACTGTAATAAAATCTATTGCTTGCATTGATAAACTTAAATTTCTCATAGCTTCAAATATTTTAGCATGATGCATATGGTAAAAATCTTCTGGTTTTAATTTTTCTACAGCTTCAAGTACAGCATTACTATCAAATAACATACTTCCAAGTACAGCTTTTTCTGCTAACTGATCATTTGGTGGTAATTTATATTCCATATTATATTCCTTTCACAATTATTTGTAATGTAGCAATAACACCTTCACTTAATTTTATTTTAATTGTATATTCACCAACAGCAGAAATATTATGTTCAACATCTATTTTTTTTCTATCTATTAATATTTTTTTATCTTTCGCTAAAGCATCAGATATTTCTTTTGCTGTAATACTTCCAAATAATTTTCCATCATGTCCTGCTTTTTTTTCAAAAACTATTTTCTCATTTTTCAAAATATTTGCAATTTTTTCAGCATTCTCTTTATTTTTTTCTTTTTCTTGCTTTTTAAGTTCATTTTCTTTATTTAGTTTTCTTAAATTTACATTATCTGCAATGACAGCTTTTTTATTTGGTAATAAAAAATTATGTGCATATCCTTCTTTTACTTCTAAAATTTGACCTTTTTTTCCAATAGATTTAACATCTTCTAACAAAATTACTTTCATATTCTTACCTCCATTAATCATATATAAATATATAAAATTATCTAGTAAAAAGCAAGATTCATATATATCAGTTTAGCACGATTTAGTGACATTTACATATACTTTTTGTTTTGTATTTCTAAATTATTACAAATTATATCTTTTTTATTAATTTTTATTAATTACAATAACTTTAAACCATATATATGTAATAATGAAAGTATATAAAAAATAAATTGGGGGATTTATGAGTTACAATAACTATAATAATTATAACAATAAAATAATTAATAATAATAATAGTAATAAAACTAAAAAAAATATTAAACAAAATAAAAGAAAATTAATTTTCAGAGGTAAAGTAGTTGTAGGAGCTTCAATAGCAGCTATTGCACTTTTACTAGCTAAAGGTGGTATTTTTAATAAAGATCAGATGATTGAATATAACGGACAAGTTTTACCATTTACACAATTATATGAATCAAATAAAAATGAATTTGATTCAGAAATTTATAAATATTATAAAGCAAATATTAATAAAGACATATTACAAAAAACGGT
>CAUUHK010000079.1:0-2520 GCA_963545005.1 uncultured Eubacteriales bacterium
TTAATGATAAAACAGGTATCCTTTTAGGTGGTGGACTATATAATAATTCTTTGGTGATTATAGATAGATTTAAACGAAAGATATATAAAAATAGTAATATGTGTATTTTTGGTACATCAGGTTCAGGTAAGTCATATTTTACTAAATTAAATATTTTAAGAGAATTTTTAAATGGAATTACTCAATATATAATTGACCCTGAAGGTGAATATAGTGATATTTGTAAATATTTAGGTGGTGAGATTATTAAAATTGGACCTTCTTCTAAAGAATATATTAACATTTTAGATATTAGAAAAGAAGAAGCGACTGAAAATTATCTTTTATCAAAATTATTAAAATTAAAGAGTTTTTTCCATCTAATTTTTAATGATATTAACAACGAAGATTATGCATTACTAGAAGAAAAATTAATTTTAATGTATAAAAATCATGGTATAACTTTTGACGACAATTCATTATATGAAAATATACAAGAAAACAAGATTATAATTGAAAAAATCTTTAAAAAACCTAATAAAATGCCTATACTAGAAGATTTATATGAATTGATTAAAAATGATACTCAATTAAAAAAATATGCTAATCAATTAAAAATATTTGTACATGGTGGTTTAAAATTTTTTAATCATCACACAAATGTAAATCTTAACAATCGTCTTATTGTATCAGATATACATGAATTAGGTGAGAAAACTACAAATATGGAATGTTCCTATTTATAGATACTTTTTGGAATAAAATCAAAGAAAATAATAATTTAAATAAAATAATATATATAGATGAAATTTGGAGAATAATAGGTATAAGCTCTAATGCTGAAACTGCTAATTTTATATATAAAATATTTAAAACAATTAGAAAATATGGTGGTGGAGCAGTAGCTATCACTCAAGATGTTAGTGATGTTTTTTCACTACATGACGGTTCTTATGGTAAAAGTATTATAAATAATAGTAGTATTAAATGTCTATTTAATTTATCAGAAGAAAATATTGATATAATATCAAAAAATATAAAGATGTCTGAACAAGAACAAATAGAAATAAAAAAATTTAATCGTGGTGAAATGTTACTTATTGCAGAAGATAATCATTTACCTGTTCATATTATTTCATCAGAATACGAGAAAAATATCATAGGTTAATATTTATAAACATATTTTGTACAAAAGATAAAATAAAATAAAATATAAGTACAAATAAAAAGAAATTATAATAACAATTAAATAAAATTAATCAAAAACATTAAACTAATAAACGTGGTATATAATAAAATAATAAAAAATTAAAATTAAAATTGAAACAAAAAATAAAATGTAAAAAAAAATAAACAAATAAGAGTATATAAGTATACAAGATATTAAAATGTTAAAATATTACTTTAATACATTAAAATATAAGGAGAATATATGGAAATTATTACAGTTATGGATAATATAGAATTTAATAATAAATTAAAAGAGAAATGTAAAAATAATGATAATATTTTAATTCATCCAGATATTAGCTATTTAGAAGGTATAAATGAGATTTTAGAAATTAATAATAATATTGAATTGATACTTATTAATTCAATGATTACAACTAAATAATTATTATTAAATACAATTTCTAATATTTTTGAGAAAAAGAAAATGCAAATTATAGTATTTTTAGAGAAAGAAGACTTAGAGTTTAGAAAATTACTTATTAGTTTTGGATTAAAATATATTTTTTTAAATAATCAGATAGATTTAAATGATTTAGTTAATATTATTGTTAAAGATCAAAAAATAAGGGAAATAGAGTTAGAAGAAGAAATTAGAATGTTAAAAGAAAAATTGTTCTATGCTGATAATATTAATAAGAATAATCATAAGAATATTATAAAAGGTACTGGGTTATTTAATAGTAAAATATTTAAAACCATTTTATCTTTGAAAAATAAAGATATAATTAAATTAAATAATAACCATAGTATTAATGATAATATTTCAAAATATAATAAGTATAATAATATAGGTAAGAATTTAAATAATTTAAACAACTTAAATACTAATACAGAAAACACTATAAATATTAATGTTCAAGAAATGATAAAAAATATTAAAGAAATTACATTAACTTTAAATGATGATAAACATAATTTAAATAATTAATCTAAAATATTCTAAGAATAATCATAAATAATCATAATTTCTTTTTATTGATATATTTTAAATTAAAACAACAATTGAATTTAATGATTTATGGAGGTGTTATGGATTTAGAGTTATTAAATAATACTGAAAGAGGCCTAGAGCAAACTAAAATGGAGCTTTCTAATAATAGTTTAGAAGTAACAAAAGGACAAGATAGCTTTTTAAATAAGTTGTTTAAAAATGCTATTGAAGAAGGTATTAATTTAGGTATAAAAGCATTATTACCTGATATTATTGAAGACCAAGTCATTGATATTAAAGATGGTATTATTGAAGGAGGTTTTAAAGAAGGAGCAAGTGTATTTGTTGATAAAGTAAAAGAATTTGGTAATGCTGTT